>JAFATG010000047.1 GCA_019244055.1 Acidobacteriaceae bacterium
CCGAGCGCAGCCAGCCGATGCGAAGGTGGGCCTCGGCGGGGCCGTTCTCGGCGCGGACGTTGGGAATATCGAACGGGAGATCGACGACACCCATCGAGAGCTCGCCAGCACCGCCG
The DNA here is from genome assembly GCA_019244055.1 of Acidobacteriaceae bacterium. Taxonomy (GTDB): domain Bacteria; phylum Acidobacteriota; class Terriglobia; order Bryobacterales; family Bryobacteraceae; genus Bog-105. Next base: position 117 of record JAFATG010000047.1, read on the forward strand.
TAGCGCTCCTTGTTATCGAAAGTCGAACCGATCGGCGGGAACACGGTACGCATCAGGAATGCATTCGGTTTGCCGGTTGAATCAAGACCCGCCTTAAAGTACATCCCGGATGTCGAGTGATAGTAGTCGAAGCGGATATCTTCTTCCCGGGTCCACGAGATCTTGACGGGCTTGCCAATCTTTTTCGAAAGGATTGCGGCCTCAGCGACGTAATCGGGCTTAGACTTTCGTCCGAACGCTCCGCCGAGGAGTGTGACGTGGCATGTCACGTCATCGGGCTTGATGCCGAGAGCCTTGGAAACGGTCTCCTGTACCTGCTGCGGATCCTGAGTGGCGGTCCAGGTTTCGACTTTGCCATCGCGATATTCAGCGAGAGCGGCCGGCGGTTCCATGGAGGCGTGCGCAAGGAGTGGCGTGTAGTAAGTGGCTTCGACGGTTTTCGCGGCACTGTTGAAAGCGGCATCGACGTCACCGAGATTGCGACAGACTTTTTGCGGCTTGCCGGCGGCATCGATCAAGTACTTCCGGTACGAATCTGAATCGTAAATGGCGTGCGGACCGTACTCCCAATCGATTTTGAGCTTCTTGCGTCCTTTCGAAGCGGCCCAGGTGTTATCAGCGATAACAGCGACGCCACCGAGCGCCTGAAATCCATAAGGCGGCTGAGCTTCTTCAATGACAAGAGTTTGCTGCACGCCGGTGACTTTGCGGGTGGCAGAATCATCGAAACTCTTCAGCTTGCCACCGAGAACTGGAGGCCTCTCAATCGAGGCGTAGACCATGCCAGGCAGGTGGGCATCGAAACCGTACACGGCATGCCCGGTGCAGATGTCTTTCAGATCGACGATCGAAACGCCTTTGCCGATGTATTTGAACTCGGCAGGAGTTTTCAGCCGGATTTGCTCCTTGGCCGGCACGGGCTGTTTGGCGGCTGCAGCGACCAGTTCACCAAAACCGAGTTTGCGTCCGGTGGGCGAGTGAACGACCTGATGGTTTTCAGCGCGGCACTCACCCGGAGAAACGTTCCACTGTTCGGCGGCGGCGCGTTCGAGCATGAGACGAGCGGTTGCGCCCGCTTCGCGCATAACGACATAGAAATCGCGGATGGACATGGACCCATCGGTGTCCTGCGATCCGTAGAGCTTACTGCCGATCGCCTGTTGGACGCGAACGCGATTCCAATCGGCATCGAGCTCGTCCGCGACAACCATCGGCAGCGACGTTCGGATGCCGGTGCCCATTTCGGAGCGGTGAGCAACAATGATGACGGATCCATCGGCGTTGAGACCGAGATAGACGCTAGGGTTCCAGACAGCTTTCGAGGTATCCGAGGAGGCAAAGCGAGCAGCGCGCGCGACAGGCACTTCGGCTACGAGGATCAGCGCGCCGGCGGAAAATATACCTTTAAGAAAATCGCGGCGGCTGGCGTGTTCAATGCGACGGAAGGGTGTCATGCCTTCACCTCCGCGGCGGCTTTGATGGCCTGACGGATTCGTTGATACGTTCCGCAGCGGCAGATGTTGCCCTGCATGGCCTCGTCAATATCGTGGTCCGTGGGCTTGCGGTGGGTCTTCAGGAGAGCGGCAGCCTGCATAATTTGGCCGCCTTGGCAATAGCCGCACTGCGGCACGTTAGCTTGCGCCCACGCAATTTGCAACGGGTGATCACCGTGCTGGCTCAACCCCTCGATGGTTACGATCTCCTTGCCCGCGGTGTCCTGCATCGGTGTGAGGCAACTGCGGGCAGCCTCGCCGTTGACATGTACGGTACACGCACCGCATAGGCCGACACCGCAGCCAAATTTCGAACCCGTGAGTTGCAAGATATCGCGGAGATACCAGAGCAGCGGCATTTCCGGATCACCGGTGAATTCCCTTGCGGCTCCATTCACTTTCAGGCGGATCATATGCCTCCTGTTTGGCGTAGAATTCCATACGTAGTGTATCGCTGGAGCGAGTGATGCTAACCGCCGCTTTGTTGAAGAAGCTTAGCGGCAACGCCGGTCCATCCGGTCTGGTGACTGGCGCCGAGGCCTTTACCCGTGTCGCCGTCGAAATATTCGTAAAAGAGCGGGTAACAGCGAAAATTGGGATCGTTCTGGAATAGAATATTACCGTCGTATTCGGGACGATGGCCGTTGGCGTCGGGCAAGAAAAGCGATGACAGGCGAAGCGAGAGCTGCCGCGCGGCTTGATCCAGAGTGATCCGCTTGCCGGAGCGCGCTGGAAATTCGACGGTAAAGGATTCGCCGAAGTAATGCTGGAGTCGCTGCAGTGCTTCGATGAGCAGGAAATTCCCCGGGAACCAGACAGGCCCGCGCCAATTTGAGTTTCCACCGAAAAGACCAGTCGTGGATTCACCGGGCTCGTAGTCCACTTGGAACCTGGCGCCATCAACCTCCAGCGTGTAAGGATGCTCTTTGTGAAAGCGCGAGAGGGAACGAACCCCAAAAGGCGATAGAAATTCGTTCTCATCAAAGACGCGTTGGAGTATGCGCTCTAACCGCGGACGATTCACTACGGACAGTAGGCGGCGCTCCTCGATTCCGCAAAGGGTCATGGACGCGAGACCCGATGTGAGATCAGGCCGATTATCAATGAACCATTCCATCCGCTTCTTGAAACCGGGATGTTTCTCGACGGTATAGGCGTCGAGTGTGTCTGTTGCAAACAGCGGGACAAGACCGACCAGGGAACGCACTCTGAGGGATCGGTATTTATCATCCCCCAAACGCAGCCGGTCATAATAAAACCCGTCCTCTTCATCCCACAGACCCGTCCCTTTAGAGTGGTTGACCGCATAGGAGATGTAGAGAAAGTGTTCGAAGAACTTGCTGGCGATGTCCTCGTAAGTCACGTCGACAGTGGCAAGGTGTAGCGCGATCTTCAGCATGTTCAGGCAATACATCGCCATCCAACTCGTGCCATCGGATTGCTCGAGCATCCAACCGTACGGCAAGACGGTATTGCGATCGAAGATGCCGATGTTATCGAGCCCAAGAAAGCCGCCTTCAAAGATGTTGGCATCGGAGGAGTCCTTGCGGTTCACCCACCAGGTGAAGTTCATCAGGAGCTTGAGAAACACGCGTTCGAGGAACTCATAATCGGCGCGTCCTTTAATGCGCTGGTCGATCTTGAAGACGCGCCAGGCGGCCCAGGCATGAACAGGTGGATTCACGTCGCCAAAAGCCCATTCGTAGGCGGGGATTTGCCCGTTCGGATGCATGTACCATTCGCGCAAGAAAAGCGAGAGCTGAGCTTTGGGAAAGTCGGGATCAGCGGGCGCAATGGCGACGGCATGAAACGCCAGATCCCAGGCGGCGTACCATGGGTACTCCCATTTATCGGGCATAGAAATAACATCTTCGTTGAAAAGATGCCGCCACTTGTGATCGCGGCCCTCTTTGCGCTGTTCCGGAGGTTTAGGCATGGTATTGTCGCCCTCCAGCCAGGTTTCCACTACGAAGTGGTAATACTGCTTGGTCCAGAACATGCCCGCAAAGGCTTGCCGTTGCACTTGGCGCGCTTCGTCGGAGAGGCCTTGGGAGAGACGGGCGTAGAATTCGGACGCCTCACGGATTCGATCGTCGAAAATGCCGGGCCAGAGCTCACTGCGGATTTCGGGCAAACCGGCACGTGACAAACGAAAGTACAGGGCTGCTTGGTCGCGAGGACCGAGAGAAAGAGAATAGACAGCGCAGGCCTTGGTGCCCAGGTGCTGCGGATTCACTGCGTTCTGACGGCCGTCGATCAAATAGTCGTGAAAAGCATCCTTATAGAAGGTGTTCTGACCCTTCCAGTTCCAAAGGCGCTCAGTGTTGCTTTCGTTCTCAGTGAAGAGAAGATCAGGGGTTCCCTGCAGAGCAAGAGTGAAGCGGCCAAGAGTAGGATGGTCGGCTTCGATCTGTGTGGCTTCGGATTGAAACAGCCGCGGCTTTTGAGCGGGATCGTAATTTTTATCCCAATCCCAGATGTTACGGAACCAAAGTGTCGGAAGAAGGATTAGCTGCGCCGAATCTGGACCGCGGTTTGCGACAGTTATGCGGATCAGGATGTCATCGACATCATTCTTCGCGTACTCGGCGAATACATCAAAATACCGGCTTTCATTGAAGATGCCCGTATCCTCAATTTCAAACTCCGGATCCTGACGCGTGCGCTTACGGTTCTCTTCCTGGAGCCGTTCGTATGGATAAGCGGCTTGCGGATACTTGTAAAGGCCCTTCAGGTAGGAGTTAGTGGGTGTCGCATCGAGGTAGTAGTAAATCTCCTTGACATCCTCACCGTGGTTGCCCTGCGGACCCGTGAGGCCGTAGAGGCGCTCTTTCAGAATGCAATCCTTTCCATTCCACATTGCAAGCGCGAAGCAAAGATATTGATGGTTATCGCAGATGCCCAGAATGCCGTCTTCGGTCCAGCGATAGACACGGGAGCGGGCGTGATCGTGCGGAAAGAATTCCCAGGCGTCGCCGTTTGAACTATAGTCCTCGCGAACGGTTCCCCAGGCGCGCTCAGCCAGATAGGGGCCCCAACGTTTCCAGTGCTTTTTTCGCGCTTCCGCTTCCGCTAACCGCTGCTGCTCTGCCGTAGTTGTAGCGCGCATATGCAAGTATTCCAGTGTACGCGGGAAAGAGCGAGTCTCAGACCAGAGTGAAAGTGCTATGCGGCGGCTTTTTCGTCCTCCGCAGACGGCAAAAGGCGACCGTCTACGCCACCTGTGGAGGCTTGTTGTTTGCGGAGCTTGGCTGAATGCATGAGAACCAACCATTCGTGACGCTCTTGCTGACGATTTTGGCGGGCTTCGCGGCGGGCCGGCTCCTTCAAAGGTCGTTATCGGAAGTGCCCGGGCGTCCCACTTTCTACCGTGCTTGAGTACTGCCGCGCCCGCCCACTTCGGATTAACGCTAATGGTTTCTGGTCCGGAGCCGCTGGGCGATAATGATGACGCTTTCAAATCTCCGACGTCGTCGGCGGCTTCATCTGGTTTGTGTTCCGCTCGACCTCTTTCCCTGAATTGCTGAAACTCGTTGAACTGCGCGAGTAAAGTGTTGTCGATGTGATCAGGGCGCGTATCGAGTACCTGTCTGCCACGGGCCGTGATTTTGAAGTGACCGCGCCGGGTGTTCTCAAGTAAACCCGCTTGCGCCATGTAAGTCTTGGCCCAGTGCACTCGATTGCTGAAGGTGGTTTGCCTGCCAGAAGGTAGCAATTCGCTGCGTTCTTCAGGAGTAAGCCCTAATTTTTTGGCCAATTCTTCAACGGCTGCACTGATGCGAACCTCTCCGTTTGAAGCGAAGAGCAGAACAGGCAACATCAGGGATTGATAGTCAGGGATGGGCATTAGGTTTTGAGTTTAAGGGATGAAGGGGAAGTTGTGGCTGGCCGCTAAGGTAGAGAAATCGGGACTTTGGGCAACAGGTCAAGGTGTCCGGTCAGTGCAAGAACGATCACAACCACGAGAAAAATAATCAAGACAGCCACCGAAGGGCCCACAACTAACTTCCAGTCTTTACCCTGAAATCCAAATAAGGGGTGCTTTCCCATGGACGGATTGCAAGAGATATCAGCAGATCGCCCATGGCCAAACTTCTAGCAGCGGAAATTTGTAGCGACCGAAGCGTTCCGAGGCTAATTTTCAGACCTCGGCCCAAAACGGGGTCACGGCCCCAGAAAATATCGATATCCCTTGAGCCCAGCGCGGCTTAGCGGAATTTTCGCCCTTCGCTTCCATTGGATTCAGGCCCTCTCCGTGCTACTGTCTACCAGGCTCGCCGAGCGCATCCCGTTCAGCGGGCCATTTCTATTCAGGAGCTTTCATGGCGACGGACGCCCAAATCGCAGCGAACCAAAAGAACGCGCAACTCTCGACGGGACCTACCAGCGAAACTGGTAAGACCAAGTCCTCCCTCAATGCCGTCAAAACCGGACTCACCGGCCGCACTGTGCTGCTCCCGAGCGATGACGCCGAAGCCTATCAAAAGCACGTCGCCGGCTTCTTCGAGCACTGGAAACCCGCCGGCGACAACGAACGCAATCTCGTCCAATCTCTCGCTGATACGGAGTGGCGTCTGTTGCGAATTCCCGCTCTCGAAATGGGCATCTACGCGATCGGTCGTCTCGAATTCGCCTCTGAGTTCGCCAATGAGGACCAAGCTGTCCGCAAGCATCTCATCGAAGCCAAAGTCTTCCTCGCCTATCGCAAAGACCTGAACAACCTGAGTATCCAGGAATCGCGTCTCCGCCGTCAGCGCGAACGCGACACGGAAACTCTGAAAGAGTTGCAGCACCAACGCGCCCAGGCAGCCAAGGCGCGGCTGAACAAAGCCGCCCAACTGTACATCGAAGCTGTAAAGGAAAACCGCAACGGCGACTTCGACTTGGGCCAATTTGGGTTCGAATTTTCAATCGCGCAAATCGAGATCCGCGCTCTCGAAATTAAGCCGCATCTGTTCGACGAGTATTGGCGCCAGGAAGAGGAGCGCAACAAAGCCGCTTGAGCCGCGAACCGCGAGTCAGTGGTTAGGTATCATCAAGTCTTTTCCGCATGACCGGCGGGCGAAGGAACCGCGCGCCGTTCAGAGAGGATAAAGTCGATACATATGCAAAACGGAACCTGCGACCTGGGACTGATCGGACTGGCCGTAATGGGTCAGAACCTAGTTCTGAATATGAACGACCACGGCTATAAGGTGGGTGTCTATAACCGGACGACGTCGAAGGTGGACGAGTTTCTGGCCAAAGAGGCCAACGGCACGCAGGTCGTGGGTGCGCACTCCATTCCTGAACTGATCCAGGTGCTCAAACGGCCCCGGCGCGTGATGCTCATGGTGAAAGCGGGCGAGACAGTCGATCAGATGATCAATCAGATATCGCCGCACCTTGAAGCAGGCGACATCGTAATCGATGGCGGCAATTCGCATTTTCCGGATACGACCCGCCGATGTAAGGCGCTGAATGAGAAGGGCATTCGGTTCATAGGAACAGGCGTGTCGGGCGGAGAGGAAGGCGCGCGGTTTGGACCCTCTATCATGCCTGGCGGCAGTAAGGAGGCTTGGCCACACGTAAAAGAAATTTTTCAGTCGATTGCAGCCAAGGTCGAAGACGGCTCGCCGTGTTGCGATTGGGTGGGCGAAGAGGGCGCCGGCCATTACGTAAAGATGGTCCACAACGGGATCGAGTACGGAGACATGCAGTTAATCTGCGAAGCCTACCAACTCTTACGGGATGGGCTGGGCTTAAGCCCGGATGAATTGGGCGATGTCTTTGCCGAGTGGAACAAGGGCGAGCTCGACAGCTTTCTGATCGAAATCACGGCGGAGATTTTCAAAAAGAAGGATGACGACGGGCGGCCCCTCATCGACAGAATTCTCGATACGGCCGGGCAGAAAGGGACAGGCAAGTGGACCGCGATCAGCGCGCTAGACCTGGGAATGCCGGTAACACTGATCGGCGAAGCAGTCTTCGCCAGGTGCCTATCGTCTTTGAAAGGGGAGCGCGAGGCGGCCTCGAAGGTTCTGCAAGCACCGCATTACAAAATGGACACGCACGGACGGGAGGAGTTCATCGAGGAGGTGCGGCGCGCTCTCTACTGTTCGAAGATGATCTCGTATGCGCAGGGCTACATGCTGTTGCGGGCGGCGGGTGAAGAGCAGGGCTGGACCCTCAATATGGGCGGGATCGCGCTGATGTGGCGCGGCGGCTGTATTATTCGCAGCCGTTTTCTGGGGAAGATCAAGGAGGCCTACGAAAACAATCCAAAGCTTACAAATCTGCTTCTCGACAATTTCTTTAGCGACGTGCTGAACAAATATCACACGGCCTGGCGTCAGGCGGTCATTCACGGAATCGGGTTCGGCGTGCCGACTCCGGCGTTCTCCACCGCATTGGCCTTCTACGACGGCTATCGGACTGCCACATTGCCTGCCAACCTGCTGCAAGCGCAGCGGGACTTCTTTGGCGCTCATACTTACGAGCGGGTGGACAAGCCGCGCGGGCAGTTCTTCCATACCAACTGGACAGGGCGCGGAGGGCGTGTTTCGTCGGGCAGTTACAACGCCTAATTGCCGCGCCCGAAGTAATGTTTGGCAGCGAGGGACATCTATAGGACGGCTCGCGCAGCCAGCGCCTACAGGAACACCTTCAGGAGCAGAGCATGGACTACGGACTAAACGTTCGACAGAGCGCCGCATTAGATTTCGTGTCGGTGGGAGCGGTGATACACCGGCTGGATCCCGGCATTATTCCCTTTCGCAAAGCGACGGAGTGCCTGATTCACGTAAGCGGCGGAGAGTACAACGTGGCCGCGAACCTTTCAGATTGCTTCGGTCTCAAAACGGGAATCGCGACTGCAATGGTGGATTACCCGATCGGCGATTTGATTGCGGAACGCGTGCGCGCCATGGGGGTGAAGGGCTTTTATAAGCATTTCAAGCATAACGGCGTGGATGGTCCGAACATGGCCACCGTCTACAGCGACCGCGGCCAGGGAGTTCGCGCTCCGGTGGTGTTCTACAACCGCGCGAATGAGGCGGGCGCAAAGCTGAAACCTGGCGACTTCAACTGGGGCGCAATGTTCGAAGGCGGAGTGCGCTGGTTTCACAGCGGAGGAATCTTTGCAGCTCTCTCACCAACTACATCCGAGGTGATCGTAGAAGGCATGCAGGCGGCGAAGGCGGCGGGCGCTGTGATTTCGTTCGACCTGAACTATCGTGAAAAACTGTGGAACGTGATCGGTGGGGAGCAGAAAGCTGTCGAAACGATCGATCGTATCGTGAAGAATGTCGACGTACTCGTTGGGAACGAGGAAGACCTGCAGAAAGGGCTCGGGATTCCTGGCCCGGAGGTTGCGGCAAAATCGAAGCTCGATCCGAGCGCCTTTTTCAGCATGATGGAGAACGTGCGCAAGAAGCATCCGCAGGTCAAGGTCGTTGCGACGACCTTGCGCGAAGTGCATTCCACGAACCGGCATAGTTGGAGCGCAGTGGCCTGGATCAATGGGAAGACGCATCAGGCTCCGACTGCGGAGCTGGACGTTTATGATCGCGTCGGCGGCGGCGATGGTTTCGCGGCCGGACTCTTCTATGGGTTGTTAACGGGCGAACCGGGAGACGAGGCGGTTAGGTTGGGTTGGGCGCACGGAGCGCTGCTCACCACTTTCCCCGGCGACACAACCATGGCGACGCTGGAGCAGGTCCGGCAGGTTGCGAAGGGTGGGTCGGCGAGGATTCAGAGATAAGCACGCGGGTTACCCGCCGCGAGCCCCTCGGTTATCCGTTCATTCGTGCCGAACCGTTCGGGTTTCTCCTTCACCCGTGATTGGGATCTCGTGTAGTTGATCCAGATCTCAGCGGCAATCAGATGCATGGTGAAGCCAAGCCAAAACGCAGTACCAAAGAAGTCGTGAGGCGTTAGATGCGTAAGGCGTCGGGTAGCGAAGAACACGCCCACGATGGGGCGGATGGTAGCCACCGCTAACCCGATCGCAAAGGCCCGAATCATCCATTCCCGATGCAGAGCGATGTTCCCCGTGCGAATGGACACGAACGCTTTGACCAAAGCGAACAAGAAGATGACAGCAAAGAACATGGTGGCTACTGTCTCATTCGCGCCGCCGATCGCCATTTGCGGACTCATTACGAGGGCCGTGCTGCCGATAATCAGCCCGGAAGCAAGCACTATGCGCCCCATACAGCGGTGCAATCGAGGCCGACGGCTCCGCAGCCTGCGAACAAACTGGAGAGGCGCGAGCACCATGAAAAGTAGTCCCGGGATGATGTGGATCATCGTCAACAGGCGATGCGGCGCGAAACTCGCATCCATCGCCGCCGCTTCTGGAAAGTTCGAGGGCGCAGGAGAGGGAGCAAAGAGGTGGAGCATCCTCCGGATTACGATTACCACTCCAATCAAAGCCAGAAAAAGAGTGATTGACCAGAGTATTCGGCTAAGCGCTGCTCCTTGTCTCACAACAATTGCTTTCCGATCAGGCGTGCTCGACCCCCGTTACTCGACCTATTGCGGTTACGAATTCCTTCCAGCTCTGCCGTTGTGAACGAAGCACCTTCCGGCCTTCAGGCGTCAGGGTGTAATAACGTCTCCTTCGTTGCTCAGGCTTTTCCACCCAGCGGCCAATGATCCAGCCCCGGTCTTCCAGCCTGTACAACAGCGGATAAAGAGAGGTGACGTGAAAGCGCAAAACTCCACCCGATCGGATTTGGATCAACCTCGAGATGTCGTACCCGTGACGGGGCTGATCTTCAAGTAACGACAAGACTAAAAGCTCGGCGCTCCCCTTCTTCCACTCCTGATCCGGTGAATTCGCGGCCATATTTGTTCGTTCATTATATAGGACTCACAAATATCTACGCCGGCTCCCGGCGATTTGTTCCAATGCCGCCGGCCATGTATTAAAGTCGCCCCGAATCTGGTACATAGCTACCGTGATCTGGCCTTCAGTTGCGGTGCTATCATCAGGTCAGAAAGCATCAATCTGCATGCGGACATGCGCTCTGTCCCGCATTTTTGACTTGAGCGTCCGAGCGGGAGGACGCTTCGCCCTTAACCAACTTTCGAAAGCCGGATTCGCGCTACTTTGCGCATTGTTAGCGACGACTTGGCCCGCCGGTGCGCAGGCTGAGAAACAGGGTAACGATACCCCCCAGGCAGTGCAGACACCGGGTGAACCGGTGGCGATCCCATCTCGAAAACCGGCAGCGGCTGCGGCGGTCGCATCAAAACCGGTTGATATCCGAGTGGAGAGGCAGTTGGTCCTAATCAACGTGACGGTGACCGATCCACTGAACCGGTTTGTCACAGGATTGGAGAAACAGCATTTCCGGCTATTTGAGGACAAGGTTGAACAGATCATCACCCACTTTTCGAGCGAGGACGCGCCTATTTCGATCGGATTAGTTTTCGATACGAGCGGTAGCATGGGGTCGAAACTGCAGAAATCCCGGCAGGCGGCAGCGGAGTTCTTCAAGACGGCGAACCCGTCGGACGAATTCTTCCTCGTTCAGTTCAACGACAGGCCGGAGCTGACGGTTCCCTTCACGACCGACACGGATAAGGTACAGAGCACTTTGACATTCACGCAATCACACGGGAGAACGGCGCTGCTCGATAGCGTTTATCTGGCGATGCACGAGATGAAGAAGGCCAAGAACCCGCGAAAAGCGCTGTTGATCATTTCAGATGGCGGAGACAACAGCAGCCGCTATACCGAAACCGAGATTAAGAACGCTGTTCGTGAAGCGGATGTGCAGATTTTCGCAATCGGAATTTTCGAGTCCATGGCGAACCGCGGACGCACGCCGGAAGAAGCCGCAGGCCCCGGTTTGCTGAACGAACTGGCGGAACAGACCGGCGGCCGCGAGTATGCTGTTGAGAACGTGGCGGAGCTCCCGGACATCGCCGCAAAGATAGGGATTGAATTGAGGAACGAGTACATCCTGGGCTACACTCCGAGAAACACGGAGCGGGACGGCAAGTACCGACGAGTAATGGTGAAACTGAATCAGCCGCGGGGGCTTCCCCCTCTGAAAGCCTATTTCCGGCTTGGGTATTATGCACCGACCAATTAGCAGCTTTCGCTGTAAAACTGTTCTCACGAGAGAGCTGCTGGCAGCGCTTGCCATTTGCATTTTGCCGGTTTGCGCGCATGCGCAATTTCGCGCCGACACCAGGTTGGTCGTCTTGCACGCAAGCGTCACCGATAAGAGAGGCAAACTGCTGACCAACCTAAATCGGGATGCGTTCAAAGTATATGAGAACGGACAACTTCAGCAGGTCAAGGTTTTCCGACGAGAGGACGTGCCGGTATCGCTCGGGATCATTATTGACGATAGCGGCAGCATGGCTACGAAGCGCGCTCGGGTAGAAGCGGCGTCTCTGGCCATGGTCCGTGAATCGAACCCGCAGGACGAAGTGTTCATCGTAAACTTCAACGACGAGCCATTCCTCGATGTGCCGTTCACCAATGACATTCACAAACTGGAACAGGGGCTGGCGCGTATCGATTCGCGAGGCGGAACGGCCATGCGCGATGCCATCAGCAGTTCACTCGATTACATGAAACAGAAAGCCAAAAAGGACAAGAAGGTCCTGATGGTGATAACCGACGGTAACGACAACGCCAGCAATATCTCCCTTGAAAAAGTAGTGGCGAGATCAAACCAGAGTGACACGCTGGTCTATGCGATCGGGTTGTTTACCGAAGAGGAGCGCCACGAGGCAACTAAGGCGCGCCGGGCTTTGAACGAACTCACTGGAGCCACAGGCGGCCTGGCCTTTTACCCGAAAGAAGTGGCCGAGGTCCAGTCGTTGGCAGTGGAGGTGGCACACGATATTCGCAGCCAGTACACGATCGCGTATAGCCCAAGCATTCAACAGCTCGACGGCAGCTACCGCCAGATCAAGGTCACGGTCAGTGCGCCAGGTAAGCCTGTCGTGCGAACTCGGTCCGGTTACTACGCTACTCCGGACGTAGAGCGGTCGAAGCAGGTGAATGCCAATGCGACTACGACGGTCGCGTCCGTGCCGCAGCCTTGATGCTTAAGTTTCTATGGATAGCCACCAGAGGCTATCGTTTTCGGCCCTGGGAATCGCCTTACCTGCGCTGGCGGATAGAAACGTATTCCGGAATACCCGCCGATTCGATCACACGGGAATCGTTTTTTCACTTCATCTGGGCTGAGCGCCACTCGTTGTGGCAGTACCTCCGATGGGTTGCCCGGATGAGCGGCTGACCACATTATTCGGCGCGGCTGGCTCCGTGCGCTCTCCAACTCGAAAAACGTAGTCCCCCGATCCGATATCGCACACAACGTCGTCCTCAAGCATGTGAACGTTCGAAACACCATTTCCGCCAATTTGCGGTTTGCTCGAACGGTACAGCGGAGTGCCGGTCTCACTGATTTCGGGGTCCGCCAGTTTTAGAAGCTGGAAATGGACGGAGGCCGTTGCGCCAACCGGAACAGTGACTTTCAACTCATAGCCGGGACCGATGCGGCGCCAGGCACTGGATACGCCACCTCGGACCGTTTCCGTTGAGGCCGAAACCCAGTTGAGGCCATGGACAAGTTCTGGCTGAATGCGGATGGTTGAGTAGCCGAGTCCCTCGCCGCGATTTATGCCGGCAAGGACATTGAATAGAAACGTCCCCGCGCTGGCGAACATGTGGTGGTTATGTGAGTTCATCTCGGGTCCGGTCCGGTCCTGCCAAAGCTCCCACAGCGTGGTCGCTCCGTGGGAAAGCATGAAACCGTAACCCGGGTAATCGGGCTGAGTAAGAACCTCAAAGGCAAGGTCGGCATGGCCACGCGAAGCAAGCACAGGAAATAGATATTTGGTTCCGAGAATGCCTGTCGTGAGGTGGACGTTGTGGTAGTAATTGACATCGTCCAGCAAGCGGGACATTGTTTCGCCTTCCTCTCGTCCGGGAATCACGTGTGCATTTAACGCGAGTACCTGTGCGGCCTGCGAGCCGGATCCATACACCCCTTCTGGACTGCGCCATTTGCGATTGAAGGCCTCGCGCGCCATGGTCGCGAGATCACGATACTGTTTGGCTTCATCTTCTTTGCCGAGGACATCGGCAGCCATCGCGACTATATCGAGAGCCTTTATATATGCCCAAGTACCCGCCAGCAGTTTGGGCGTGGCATCGATGCCGACCCAATCGCCAAAATACGAATAATCGACCGTGCCGTCCGGAGCATGGCGATGGAGGAAATCGGCCCATGCTTTGATGCCCTCATAATGCTGCTGGACGATGCGCTTGTCGGCGTAATTTCGGTACAGGTATTGGACGAGTAACGGATATGCAAGACCCCACGAGGGATCGCCCACGCGATTCTTGTTAAAGCGCTCGATAAAGGGAACGATATTCGGGACTTCGCCCTGGCTGCCTTGCGCGTCGCGAATGTCGCGCAGAAAGTTCGTGTAGAACGCGGCCATATCGAAGTTCAGAATGGCTGTTTCGGCCGACAGATGCGCGTCACCCATCCAGCCAAGGCGCTCGTCGCGCTGATCGCAGTCGGTCGGCACGCTGGCCAAATTGGTTTTTATGCTCCAGATAAACATGTGCTGAATGGCGTTAAGCATCGGGTCGGATGAAGCAAAATTCCCAATAGTCTCAACGGCGGTATGCACTTCACGGCCGCGGACGGAATCGAGAGAGGGCACGGAAGGGAAGCCGCTCAGCTCGACGTAACGGAAACCGTGATAGGTGAAGTGAGCCTCATATTCCTCGCCGTTTGGGTCGCCCCGAAGGATGTAAGTGTCAGTCGAACGAGCGCTGCGCAGATTGTCAAGCATGACGGAGCCATCCGGGTTGACCAACTCGGCGTAACGGATCTGGACGCGCGTTCCCGCAGGGCCGTGGACCTTGATCTTCGCCCAACCGCTGAAATTCTGTTCGAAATCGTAGACGTAGATGCCGGGAGAGGATTCAGTCATTTTGCGAGGCACGAGCGTATCCATTATTTGAATCGCGGGCATCATTTGGGAGGAGAGAGTGACACCCGGCAAATCGACTACGCTGACAGGCTGGCCCGCGTCACGTTCGGCCGGCTCCGTCTCGAGCCGCGCATCATAAGTCTCGCCGTCATAGATATCGTCCAGGGTGATCGGGCTCTTATAAGCGCGCCAGTTCTCGTCCGATGTGAAGAGAAACGGTTTGCCGTTTTCGTATTCGCCTTGAATCTGGCAAATTAACTTGGGTGCTTGCCTCAAGATTTTCCCGTACCATGCCCGACCTACGAGCACGCGTAACGTGTTCCCGCCCGAATGGAGCTGTTTGGTGACGTCGTAGGCGGAATAGAGGACGCGCTTTGAATAATCTGTCCAGGCAGGATCGAGCACGTGGTCGCCGATCCGATAGTCATTGATGTGAAATTCGTAATAGCCGGACGCGGCAACAAAAAGGCGAGCGCGCTTGACGGGCTTGCTCAGTGTAATGAAATCCCGAAGCAGACCGCTGCCGGTGATCCACTTGGCTTTCCAATCGGAGGACTGAAGCATGCCCGTGCTGAACTCAGCTGTGTCACTCCAGGGGCTCTCTGCCCCATTCGCGTCGCGAAACCGGACCCTCCAGAGGTAAGTCGTGTCGGAAGCGAGCGGTGGTCCTTTGTACTCAACCTGGAATGTGTCGGGAGTGTTGACTTCGCCTGAATTCCAAACCACTCCCTTAAACCTGGCGTCGCGGCTGACCTGAAGCTCGTACGACGTTTGGTGTTGGCTCCGATCGGTATGGTTCAGAACCCAGGCGAAGCGCGGAACGGCCACGTCGATAGCTGTAGGGTTCTGAAGGTATTCGCAACGCAGGTGTGTCGGGGCAAGTGGGCCAGACCAGAGCGAAGAGGCGCCGAGAAACGAAAAAAGGAACGTCGCAGGGACAGGAAAGTAGCTGCGCAAAGAAAGATCCTCCTGAGGATTGTCAGGAGGATCTTACTACAGGTTTCGCGAAATGCTACTCCTGCGGAGGTCCGGGCGGAGGGGGACCGCCGGGGCCACCTGGTCCACGAAAATTTGGGACATCGCGTACGCTGTACCCTTGCGGAATTTGAAATAGCGAGGGATCGGGATTGCCGCGTTGAATATTGGTTAACGTGTAGGTCGATTCACCAATGCGCGGATCGGTATGAACCGATTTCACGGCGACTTGGAGCTCGGGAGAATACCACGTCTCGGTCTTGGAAACCAACGGCATGGTGTTTCCGATGGCGCCCGCCTGAATGGTTCGCGTAATGCTCTTGCCCTGGGCAGTCACACCGCCAACGGATTGAATACCCAAATCCGTTTCGACCACGGTCGCATTGTTACCCTCAGGATGCCGCGGCATATCAGATCGTGCCTGACCGGCCGGTGGCGCCTTAAATGGGTGTTTGGTGGCGGTATGCTCGCTCGTATGCAAAGTGTAAGCGTAGCCCGCAACAGGATCTGTGATGAAGATCAGAGTAGTTGGCGCGCTCGTGAAAGGACCTTGCCTGATATTTTCCTGAACATAAGTGCGTCCCTGGGCATCACGGGCAACCCTGCCGGTCGTGGTGCGCTGAATCGTATTGCCGTCGGCTAAGGTTTGCACGAGAGTGTTGGTGATGTCGGCCGAATACGGCGCGCCGGTGACCACTTTCATTAGCGATCTACCAATTCCCATGCCGGGGCCTTCCATCCCCCGATGCGGCGGCATCATGGGGGGCGGCCCTTCCGGCGGTGTCACCGCCGTTTGCCCGAACGCAAAGCCAGCGAACAGGAAAACTAACAGTAGCGAGGTACTTCGTTTCATTGAATTCTCCTCAGAGGCAACTCACCACGCATAGATCGAAAGATTACCCTTAATCGAGGCTCACAACGTGGACACCTAGCGGCTGCCCATCCATTCCGAATAGGACATCGGCAAGAACGGACCGATCCATTCCCTGAGCGCCATTCGAGACGGGTTCGAAGGTGATTCCAGCAGCAGCAAGAGAGCCTACCGGCACCTGCATCTGAACGATATGAGGAGCGGCCGTCGAAAGGTCAGGATTGGAATAAGGCAGCAGAATAAAATTCTCTCCATCAACTTCGAACATGCCGCTCTGGACTTGCGCCACCGTGTTACCGGCCGGCTTTACCGGATGAATCCAGCGCGGTAACAGGACCGCCATTAGCGCCAGGCTGGCCGCCAGTGCCATTGTCCAACCGAAACCGAGAGCGAGTCTGGATGAGCGGCGTGCGAGCGATGAGCGCGCCTGGGTTTCTAGCTTATGGGCAAGAGCCTGGCGCTGAGCGGCAGCGGGCCCGGCCGCCGTGGCGACGAGCGATTCGATTTTTCCCGAAAGGAAACGAAACTCAGCCGAGCGGCCCTTACATGCCTCGCAAACGCGCAGATGCGGGTCTATGACCTCGGCTTCCTCGGGAGTGAGTTCATCATCGAGAGCCCTGATCAACAGGTCATTTGTTAAGTGATCAGGAGTGTTCATAACAGTTCCTTTAATTTCTCCAGGCCGCGCTGGATGTTCTCGCCGACAGTGGATGTGGAAAGGTTCAACACGTCGGCGATTTCACGATATTTAAGGCCTTGTGACCGAAGAACGAGGCAGTCCCGTTGCGCCGGGCTCAAGGCCTGAATGGCGCTGTTCATGAGGTCGAGGCGTTCCCGCGCCAGGAGATCCTGCTCCGCCGAATTGGAGCGGGCCGGAGGATCGCCTGCCAGCGTCACATCAGCCAAAAAATCCGTCCTGCTCGAGCGGAAAGCCGATTGCGAATTACGCGCCAGATTGTGAGCCACACGATAAAGCCAGGCGCGAAGATTTGTCCGGTCCCCTCGAGCGAGGAGGTGCTCTTGCAGTTTCAAAAAGCATTCCTGCACGATTTCAAACGCAGTTTCCGGGTCGATACCAAGGAACGCAACGTAACGCCGGAGCGAGAGTTGTTCCCGGTCGTACTGCTCAAGAATCAGCCGCTGAACAGAAGTATCTTCCAGTAGATCTGTTTCCCACACCGCGCCCGCCATTGCGAGATTTCCCACGGATTCCATGACTATCCCACAATAATTGAGGAACTCCCAGCCAATCTAAGCCGTGCAAAAACAGCGAGGGCCACAAGAGAGTTTTTGGGGGAGTTGCACTTGGGGTTGGGATTACTCTCCTGTGGCCTGGCGTCTCGCATGCTAGGTGCCTATGAAACAGTCGGGAATTAGTGTTTTCCGGCTGAGCGGGGGAAAAATAGCGCTGCAGGGTGCAGCAGGCATTGCTAGTCTGGATAAATTATGGGAACAACTAGCGCCGAAAATGTTCGTGACCTGCGTTACCCGATTGGCCGCTTTGAGCCTCCCCAGACGGTGACCCGTAAGCAACGCGATGCTTGGATTGGCGATCTGGAGCGTTTCCCTGCCGACCTGACGAGAGCGGTCAGAGACCTCAATGATGCGCAGCTTGATACGGCCTACCGCCCGGGCGGCTGGACAGTACGTCAGCTTGTTCATCATCTTCCGGACAGCCATCTGAACGCCTACGTGCGATTCCGCCTAGCCCTCACCGAGATCACGCCCGTTATCAAGCCGTATGACGAAGCAGCCTGGGCGCGACTGCCCGATGCCAATACGGCGCCAATCGAGCCGTCGTTAAAACTTCTCGAAAGCCTACATATCCGTTTAACGCTGCTCCTTCGATCGATGCAGGATGCCGACTTCGCCAGAAGCTTCCAGCATCCGGAGCTCGGAGACGTGCGGCTGGATAGGAATCTTGCGCTGTATTCGTGGCACGGCCTACATCATTTGGCGCATATTACAGGCCTGAAAGAACGAGAGGGTTGGTAGTCAGTCAGCAACACGCGCGATGATGCGCCGGGCCTTTGGCGCTGCAGAGATTATGCGCGGTATTGACAAGCGCCAGATGTGAGAACGCTTGGGGAAAGTTGCCGAGCTGGCGGCGTTCCTTGGGATCGTATTCCTCCGAAAGCAGACCCACGTCGTTGCGAACAGCCAGGAGCTGCTCGAATAAATTGCGAGCATCCTCATGGCGGCCCTGCAATATGTAGTTGTCAGCCAGCCAGAAGCTGCACGCGAGGAAAACGCCTTCATCGCCGCCGCCTAACCCGTCCACATTGCTGCCGGTGTTATATCGCGCGACGAAACCATCGTGCAGCAGAGATTTCTCGATCGCCGCGACGGTGCTGAGCATTCGTGGATCGCGCGCGGGCAGGAACCCGACGAGCGGCATCATGAGCACACTGGCGTCCAGTTCCGTGCTGCCGAAATATTGAACAAAAGCCTGAGCATGCCGGCTGAACCCGAGACGGCACACGTCCTCATGTATCTCCGAACGGAGCCTTTTCCAACGCTCCAACGGGCCTTGCTCACCGAATTCCTCGATCGTGCGAACTGCGCGATCCACGGCCACCCAGGCCATAACTTTCGAAAATGTAAACTGGCGGCGTCCTCCGCGGATCTCCCAAATGCCATCATCTGGTTCGGGCCAAATCTTCTCGAGATGTTCCACCAGCTCGCGTTGGAGAGCCCAGCTCTCGTCGGATTTGCGAAGGCCTTTGTTGCGCGCTAGATAGAGCGAATCGAGCACTTCGCCGTAGACATCAAGTTGCAGTTGAGCGGCGGCTGCGTTCCCGATGCGAACCGGTCTTGATCCTTCATAACCATAGAGTTCCACGAGCTCGAATTCGGTGAGGCGGCGTTCACCAGCAACGCCGTACATGATCTGCATTTGCGCGGGATCTCCCGCAACGGCACGGAGCAGCCAATCCCTCCAGGCTTTGGCTTCATCGATGAAACCGGCTTCGAGCAGCGCGTACAGCGTGAAAGTGGAATCGCGCAACCAACAGAAGCGGTAATCCCAATTGCGAACGCCGCCGACGCCTTCAGGAAGAGAGGTCGTGGGGGCAGCGACAATACCGCCGGTGCGATGATCGGTCAACGCTTTGAGGGTGATGATGGAGCGCAGAACCGCCTCGGAATACTCGCCTTTGGGAGTGTGCTGGCTGGACCATTTCTGCCAAGCATGAGTGACATTGGCCACAATTTCCTTAGCGGGCTTCGGATTAGGGAGCGGTGCGTAGGAGGGAGACCAGGTGAGAACGAACGGGATCTCCTGGCCTTCGGCGATTTCGAATTCAGCGCGAGTCGTCAGGTCTTCCCCGCGGAGCTCAACGGGCGAGTCAATCATTAAGCGCTCGGCGCCTGCGATCGCCTGAATCCGATTTTTGTCCAGGCTGCGAACCCAAGGAACGACTTGCCCGTAATCGAAGCGCATGATGAGCTCCATTTGCATTGCAACGCGGCCGCGCAAACCCCGAACCAACCGGACCACGTCTTGATGCTGGCTACGCTGATCCATGCAGTCGACGAGAACGACTGAGCCTTCGGGCGTACTGAATTCTGTTTCCAACACCAGAGTGCCTTGACGGTAATGGCGTGTAACCTTTGGGTGTTCGCTTTGAGGGGTGATGATCCAACGTCCGTTCCATTTCGAACCGAGCAGGGAGGCGAAGCAGGCAGGAGAATCGAAACGCGGAAAGCCGAGCCAGTCAATAGAACCATTCCGGCCCACGAGCGCAGCGGTCGCGTTATTGCCGATGAGCGCGTAATCTTCAATCAAGAGCGTCATAGCAGCAGGTGCAGCTATGCCGAAGCAAGTTGAAGGACCACCTTAATGTCATCGGGATCGCGTTTCAGCGCGTCTTCGAAGTTCGCTAGCGGAACGCGGCGCGAGATCAGCCGGGAGATCCAGTTTCGATCCGCCTTTAAGAGAGCTTGCTTGGCCAACTCGTAATGCCGATGATTGGCATTCACACACCCGAATATGACGGCATTCTCCAGCACGAGACAGCGATTTATCTTGCCGAAATCGATGCTCTGCGCCTGATTGCGCGAAGAGACGCCAAGTAGACACAGAATGCCGTCGCTGGCCATGTGAGCCATGGTTTCAACAATCACTTCCGCAACACCTGTGCACTCGATCGTCACGTCCGGAGCAAAGCCGATCTTATTCACGGGACCGGTGTGGTACGTGCCGCCAAGATCGTGCACCAATTGCGGCTTAAGGCCTTCCTTGACGACATCCAAGACATGAACATCGAGGCCGCGCTGTTTTCCTAGTAACGCCGCCAGCAACCCGATAGGACCCGCGCCGGTGACCAGCAGCGTGCGCGGCTCCCACCTGGCGCGTTCGCCAATGCGGCTGATGTGATCCCAGGCCTTCGCGACTATGGTGGTCGGCTCCATGAGAACGCCAATAGTGTCGAGGGTTGGCTCGAGGCCGAGAGCAAACTCCGGTTCAATGCGCCAGTACTCGGAACCGAATCCGTTTCGTTCCTTTATGCCACGCTCAGTGTACTTCCCATTGCGGCACATGTCCCACTGACCTACCGCGCAGGCGAGGCACGGAACCGGATCGGGCCGGCGAACAATGCCAACAATGAGATCGCCCTTATTGAACCCGCTGCCTGGCGGGGCTTCTTCGACCCGTCCAAATGACTCATGGCCGAGAATCAGATGGTTGCTTCCCGGGGGCGCCCAGCCGTATTCGGCGCGAATCAATTCGAAGTCGGTACCGCAGATCCCCAATTCCAGGGCTTTTACGAGAATCGAGCCGTCGCCTGAAGGAGGATCTGGAACATCTTTAACCGCGGCGGAATTCGCCTTTCCCGGGACTATTGTTAGGGCCTTCATAAGAGATTTTCGATAGTGAGAGCAAGCTGCTGGCGCGAGCGTTTCTGCGCCGTCCAAAAGCTTCCGCTTGGTAGATGAGAAAGGGGCAATTTAGTAACAACTCGCAGGGAACTACAGAGTCGGGGATACCATGCGAGTAGATGAAACGTGATGACGGAACGGACTTGCCATGAAAGCGTTGGTGAAGAGCCAACGGGCGCCGGGGTTGTGGTTAGAGAATATAGCTGAGCCAACGATCGGAATCAACGATGTTCTGATTCGAGTAAGTCACACGGGAATTTGCGGCACCGATCTTCATATCTACGAGTGGGACGAATGGGCGCGAGCGACCATTCCCGTGCCGATGGCGATCGGCCATGAGTTTGTCGGCGAGATTATCGATGTTGGAGCAAACGTAAACGATTTTCATCCCGGTGAGATCGTCAGCGGCGAGGGGCATGTGGTCTGTGGCCGCTGCCGCAATTGTTTAGCCGGTCGGCGGCATCTGTGCGCGCACACCCAAGGAGTGGGGGTGAACAGGCCGGGAGCTTTCGCCGAATACATTGCGCTTCCGATGAGCAATATCTGGCGGCACAATTCAAAGATCAATCGCGAAATTGCGGCCATTTTCGATCCCTTCGGGAACGCAGTGCATACTGCGCTTTCATTTGCAGTACTTGGAGAGGACGTACTGATCACGGGCGCCGGGCCGATCGGGCTAATGGCAATTCCTGTCGTGCGCCATGCGGGAGCGAGATATGTAGCAGTTACCGACCTGAATCCTTGTCGGCTCGAGCTGGCACGCAAGATGGGGGCGACGCTTGCGGTGGATCCAAGGCAAACCTCGATTCGCGAAATCCAACAGCGACTGGGAATGCAGGAGGGGTTCGATGTCGGATTGGAGATGTCGGGCACTCCTTCCGCATTTCGTGACATGCTCGCGAACATGAGCCACGGCGCCAAAATCGCGATGCTCGGGATTCCGAGCAAAGAAATGGCAATTGACTGGCACCAGGTGATCTTCAACATGCTCACAATCAAAGGAATCTACGGCCGCGAGATGTACGAGACGTGGTACAAGATGACGGTGATGCTGGAATCCGGCTTGGATATCACGCCAGTGATCACGCACCGCTTTTCGTATTGCGAATACGACAAGGGTTTCGAAGCAATGCGATCGGGAAACTCGGGCAAGGTGATTCTCGACTGGACTCATGTATCGTAAGTCGGCGACCTTTAAAGCCGGGTGCGCATGAAGACCAGCGTCTTCGATCTTTTCAAAATCGGGATTGGTCCTTCAAGCTCACATACGGTTGGACCGATGCGGGCAGCGCTGCGCTTTACGGAGCGGCTGCTGGAATCGGGGCGTCTGAATTCGGTTCGCCGCGTGTTCGCCGAATTGTATGGCTCGCTCGCTCTGACAGGAATCGGGCATGGTACCGATCGCGCGCTTCTGCTCGGATTGTCTGGAGAGAAGCCTGAGGAATTAGATCCCGAAACGATTCGAGCCAAGCTCGACAGAATTCGAAGCAGCAAGACATTGCGGCTGCTGAGCGTGCACGCAATCGGATTTGAAGAGGCGCGGGATCTTGTCTTTCACGAAGATAAGCGGCTACCGGGCCACCCAAACGGGATGAAGTTTACGGCGTTCGACACAGCAGGAGATGTGCTGTCGAGCGAAATCTACTACTCGGTGGGAGGCGGCTTCATCGTGCGCGGGGGAGAGGCAGTTGATAGCGAGCCCGAGGCATTACATGTGCCATATCCATTTTCCAATGGGGCCGAACTACTGGAGCAGGCGGAACGGAACGGATTGCCTATTTGGGATTTGATGCTGCGGAATGAGAGCGCGCTGCGGAGCGAGCAGGAAGTGCGCGATCACATGCGCAGGATCTGGTCTGTGATGGATGCCTCGATCGAGCGCGGGTTGCATACGGAAGGAATTCTGCCCGGCGGATTGAAAGTCCGCAGAAGGGCGCCACGCCTACTGAAGAAGATCGAATCGCAAGGGGCGAACAATCCGCTGAAGGCGATGGATTGGCCGAATGTCTTTGCGATGGCGGTGAACGAGGAGAATGCGGCGGGCGGCCGGGTGGTAACGGCTCCGACTAACGGCGCCGCCGGATTGATTCCCGCTGTAGGACGATACTATCGCCAGTTTCTGCCCGAGAGTTCGAATGAAGGTTTAATGCGCTACCTCCTGACCGCTGGGGCAATCGGGATCCTCTATAAGGAGAACGCCTCGATTTCGGGAGCCGAGGTGGGCTGCCAGGGCGAAGTTGGCGTGGCGTGCTCGATGGCTGCGGCTGGCTTGGCGGGCGCGCTGGGTGCGAGCAATGAAGAGGTGGAACACGCCGCCGAAATTGGAATGGAGCACCACTTGGGGATGACGTGCGATCCCATTGGCGGCCTGGTGCAGATTCCTTGTATCGAAAGGAATGCCATCGGAGCGGTGAAGGCTATTAACGCGTGCCGCATGGCGATGCAGGAGGGCGGCGAGCATAAAGTGTCGCTGGACCAAGTGATTCGAACGATGTATCAGACAGGTTTGGATATGCAATCGCGCTACAAAGAGACCGCGCTGGCCGGACTGGCGGTGAACGTGAAGGATTGCTGAGAAGGAGATTGTATGTACGCGAGTGTTGAACCGTATTTAGAGCAGAAGATTCGCGATATTGAAGCCGCGGGATTATTCAAGCGCGAGCGGCTGATTGAGAGCCCACAGCAAGCAGAAGTGAAGGTCGGTGGCGATTCGGTCCTGGTGCTGTGCGCGAACAACTATCTTGGCCTTGCGAATCATCCGGCAGTAGTGGAAGCGGCGCACAAGGCGCTCGATGAGTGGGGATATGGGTTATCGAGCGTGCGCTTTATCTGTGGGACACAATCGATCCACAAGCGCCTGGAGAAAGCGCTGAGCGATTTTCTCGGGACGGAAGACACGATTCTGTACACGTCTTGCTTTGATGCGAACGGTGGATTATTCGAGACCCTAATGGAGGCGGAAGACGCGATCATCAGTGACGAGCTGAATCACGCCAGCATCATCGACGGAGTGCGGCTTTCGAAGGCGCAGCGCTTCCGCTACAAGAACGGGGACATGGCGGATCTCGAAGTCAAGCTCAAGGAAGCGAGCGGGCTGCGCAACAAGATCATTGCCACGGACGGCGTCTTTTCGATGGACGGGTACGTGGCGAAATTACCGGAGATCTGCGATCTGGCCGAGCGATACAACGCCATGGTTATGGTAGACGATTCGCATGCGGTTGGATTCATGGGCAAACACGGACGGGGAACCCATGAATATCACAACGTGATGGGCCGGATAGATGTCATCACAGGGACGCTTGGCAAGGCATTGGGCGGAGCGAGTGGTGGCTACACGAGCGGGCGCAAGGAAATCATCGAGCTGCTGCGGCAGAGATCGCGGCCCTATCTGTTTTCTAATTCCGTAGCTCCGGCGATCGTTGGCGCGTCGTTGAAAGTGCTAGAGCTGTTAAGCGAGACCTCCGATCTGCGGGAGCGGCTGTTCTCAAATACGAAGATGTTTCGGGACCGGATGACGGCAAAGGGATTCCAGATCCTTCCGGGTGAACATCCGATTGTGCCGGTGATGTTAGGCGATGCTTCGCTGGCGACCAAGATCGCAGACGCACTGCTGAAACGAGGCGTGTATGTGATCGGATTCTCCTATCCCGTCGTTCCCCAGGGAAAGGCACGGATCCGGGTGCAAGTCTCGGCGGCGCATACGCCCGAAGAGCTGGAATTTGCGGCCGAGCAGTTTGGGGAGTGCAAACGGAGTTTAGGGATCTGACGAGATGCTGCGCGCCGCGACCGTCGCGATGAGCGCGATCCTCTGTGCAGGAATCGTGTGGGGGCAATCAAATGAGCATCGCACGATCCTCCTTTGGCCGGAGGGTGCTCCGGGCGCACAGGGCGAAACGGAGGCGGACACACCATCACTGACGCTCTATCCGGCTTCGGACGCGAACAAGGTTCCGACAGGAGTTGTGGTGTGTCCCGGCGGCGGATATGTACATCTTGCGATGGATTACGAGGGGTTTGAAATCGCGGAGTGGCTGAATAAACTGGGAATTTCCGCTTTCGTTTTGAGATATCGGCTGGGCCCGAAATACCACTACCCGGTTCAGCTTCAGGACGCGCAACGCGCTATTCGATACGTCCGGCTGCATGCGCAGGAATTTGGAGTACAGCCGGATCGCATTGGAATTTGGGGCTTCTCGGCAGGCGGGCATCTGGCATCGACTGTTGGGACGCATTTCGATGCGGGAGACAAGGGCTCCAGGGACGTGATTGAGCAGCAGAGCTCGCGGCCGGACTTCATGATTCTCGCCTATCCGGTTATCACGATGATGGACCCGTACGTGCACCGGGGCTCGTTGCACGCGCTTTTAGGAGATGATCCTGATCCGCGCCTCGTCCGGCTTCTATCCAATGAATTGCAGGTGACACGGCGGACCCCCCCAACGTTCTTGTTCCATACTGCGAATGACAACGTTGTACCGGTAGAGAACAGCATCGAGTTCGACGAAGCTCTCAACAAAGCCGGCGTACCCGCGGAAATGCACATTTATCTCAAAGGCCGCCACGGCGTGGGGCTTGCGGCGGACGATCCGGTCCTGCGCACGTGGCCGGACCGGCTGGCAGATTGGCTGAGAGTCCAGGGACTGCGATAGACTGCCGGGGTAATTCTTTCGAAGGGAGGTTCATATGGCTGAGCGGGATTCCAGGCGCGGTTTTCTGCAGAAATCTTTGATCGCCAGCGTTGGGTTGACAAGCCTTGGGGCAGGCAGTCCGGGGATAACGGCGCAGGAGCATAACGCAGCTCGAACTACGGCGGAGTCGCCGATTTTGCCGCTGAGCGAACCAGCTCCGAACAGCGAATGGCGCAACAAGCAGGCAGGCATGGCCTACAGGCGGCTGGGGCGAACGGGTTTGATGATCTCGGAAATTGTATGCGGCGGAGACCCTATTGGAACGGACAATTACAAGCACTTGGACCTGGCCTTGGAAATGGGGCTGAACTATCTCGATATGGCCCCAGCTTATGGAAACGGCGATTGCGAGATCGCATATGGCAAATTTCTGGGAGGTCCGGCCAAGCGAAATAAAGTTTTCCTGCAGACCAAGGTGAGTGCGTTCGGTCGTCTGCGGAACCAGTTATATCGTGAGATTTTCAACAGCCTGCCTTCGGAAAAGCAGCAGTCCATCATGGCGCGAGTGGAAGAGATTCGCCGGACAAATCTCGCTGAGAAGCCTGGTTACTACTTGACGTACTTCCCGGGGCAGCACAATCAGTTCGAAGGCGCATATCTCAGCAGCGCCATGATGCCGGATTACGCTCACCTTGTCGAAGGCAGCCAGCAGTTTCGTAAGTGCATTACGGATTCGTTAGAAGCCAGTCTGCGGCGCGTGGGTACAGACCATTTCGATCTGTTGATGTGCCCTCACGGCGCGAATACCCCGGACGAGCTCGACAATCCCCACATATACGAAACTTTCTTGGAACTGAAGACGCAGGGCAAGGTCCGGTTTCTGGGCGTGACATCGCATAACGACGCAGCGGGAGTGCTTCGCAAAGCGACGGAACTAGGTCACTACGATGCCGTGCAGATGGCATACAACGTCATCAACGGAGGCTACGTGGACCAGGCGATTCTGGATGCGGCTGCAAAGAACGTAGGAATGATCGCGATGAAAACAGCGCATGCCGTGGCAACACATCACAAGGAGCTGCAGCCCATTCCGCAATGGCGTATCGACAAAGTGAACAAGATCATTCCCGGCGATATGAAGCCGCCGCTGAAGGGCTATCTCTGGGTACTGCAGAACCCGTGGATCTCAGCGGTCAATTCGAATCTGTGGGATGAGACCTTCGTCCGCGAAAACCTTGGACTCGCCGGCAAGAAAGTGCAGCTTCAGCAGGTTTAAGCTGTATCTCAATTTGTCGCGAGTGAAGCCGTTGAACCCTTACGGGCGCTCTTTCAGGATGCGACGGATGTTGCGTTTCCCATGAAGGACAGCAACGACTTGAAGCGGGGACGTATCTGGCCGGTAAACAACGGTGTAGTTGGGATAGCGAGTCAGTGTCCAGAACCGGAGTGAACGGTTTGTAAGATCAGGCCTAAGGTGACCCCGCGATCGACCTTCGGCGAGAAACCCGCAAGCGTCATAGATTGCCTGCTCAACGCGGTCCGCCGCGGTTTCGCTGGCCTCCGCAATGTACGCCCAGATCTCGAAAATGTCGGCCTTGGCAAGAGCCGTGAGAGCATAGGCCCTCATTGTCGGCGCGAACGCTGTTCACGCCATTTCTCTTTCATAGCCCGAATTTCACGATGCGCTTGTGGGCTGTCGATAAGCTCCCCGCGTTCCGCCTGCTGATAGCCTTCCTCGATGTACGCCGACAAAGCGCGGCGCTCGTCGTCGTCCCAGCTTTCCTCAGCGTCCTGCGCCTGAAGAGCGCGGCGTAACACGTCCTCCGCGTCGGCATAGGCGCCGCTGGAAAGGCGCTTATTAATCAGCATCTCAAGGTCGGGGGGAAGGGTCAATTGCATATCGTTTCGTTCTCGCTTTTCATCGTAGCTTTTTGCCCGTGGTTCGGTACGCGCGCCAACGGCATCGGCCGGTATCGCGGTTAAGGCTAAGGTTGCCGCGAGTTACGCAAGGCGGTCGACGATCCCCTTGAGGTCTGTTGGATTTGCTTCGACCGCGCCACGGGAAAGATTGGGGCCGATCGCGAGTGCTTCACGATGGCCTTCGAACCAGACGAGAAAACGGGCTTGATCAGCGCCGGGTAGCCGCTGCTGGTTGATCCAGGTGTAATAGCTGCCCATATCGGCGTCGACGAGAGAGCCTCGTGGATCTGGCGTTGTGGCTTGGCGGTTGCCCGCGAGGAGCTCGCGCATGGATTGCTCACGGACGCGAGGTGCAAAGCGAGCCAGAAGAGTCAACGGTTGAGCCCGTCGTAAGACCTCGCGCGCTGACCATTGAACAAATGTTGTGCTGAACAACTGGGTGCCGGATCCTTCCGTCAGGATGCTGATCTGAAACCGGTTAAGAACGGCTGTATCACCCCAGCCGGTCATGCCGAGGTCTTCCGGTCGCATGGAGGCCAGCATCGTGCGGAGCACTTCCGGGCCACCACCGCCCGGCTGCATGACTCGCCGCATCTTATCCACTAACGTTGTCCGAACGGGAGTGAGGGAAGTGTAACAGACGGAGGTTACGGATGCAGGTATGGGTTCATTACTACCGCCGTCGATGTACCAATGCCCGAACGGCAGGGGCTGCGCCGCTGCTCTCGCCGCCACGGTATCGAGCAGAATGCGGCAGCCATTCTCCGGCTGGACGTTCGTGAAATACACGCCTTGTGGACGGAGCTTTCGGAAAAGCGGATATTTGTTTTCGCCGACGCCCTGACCCACAATGGCGATGCCGAGCCGGTGTGTAGGCGGGGCCGCTTGCGGAGTTGCCGCATTCAGCTTGCTGATGTATTCAATCGACGCGCTGCGAAATGCATCGATTTGATGCGATGCCCACAGGTGCGCCGTGAGTTTCTCGGAAAACTGTTGCGGCGAGTTGAGCCAATCGAATCGAATTAGGTCGTCCGATACGTGGAGGCGTGCAAACGGTGCCATTGCTTGCGCGACTTGGTCTCGCGACAGGGCCGTTAGATACGAGAACTGATTATCGAGGTCGCGGCGCTCTGCCGGAAACTTCCAGTCATAGGCAATTACCTCGCGTAATAGCAGCGGCAGGAAGGATAGCGGGAGCTGCTGAAGCAACGAAACGTGGCTGCTTGCCAATTGGCGCGCCAGGGGTGGATAGCTCGCGAAGGATTCAGGCGTCAGCTCGGCAGGCAGCATTTACGACACCTCGGAAATCGGATTGCCGTGCGAAAGTTGGGCTGAGAAACCAAGTACAGACCCCAGCGTGGGGACGAGATCCACCGATTCGACAGCGCGATCTATTACGACATTCTGGCGAATGCCCGGGCCGAGCACCATCATCCAGGTTGTGCGCGATAACGGATCACCGGTTCGATGGTGCTGAAAACCATTGCCACCGGCATCGTTATCCGAGTCGCGGCCGAAATCAGGAAGGATGAACAGGGTAGTTTTGCCCGCGTACTCAGGGTCGCTTTGGATGGTGTTCCAAATTTCAGCGCAGAGACGGTCGGAACGCTGAATGCCTTCGATGTAGAGCGAATAAGCGCCGGAATGTGCGATATCGATGTCGTGAAGAGTGATCCAGAGCAGGCTCGGCGCGAGTTGCCGCATGAGCTGGCGGGCGATGTATACCGAGAGCTCGTCAGGGCTCGCGAGGCTGCGGGCGTGCGCAGTGAAATCGCTAACCGACAGCTTCAGGATTTCAGCCATTTGCCGTAGCTCAATTTCGTTGCCGCTGAGTTCCGGCGTGTAGAGCGGGGTTTCGTAGTTGTCGCGCAGGAGATGCTCGTACTGGCCTTCTCCCGCCGAGGAAAGAGCCGCTGCGAGAAGCCGTTTGGGAAGAATCACCCCGGCGCCGAGTCCTCGCCCATATCCGCGATGATCGCTTTCACCAATACGATTGAAGCCGTTACTCGGGGCAACAACCCACGCGTCGCTGGCCGGCCGCTTCAGCTCTCGGCGGAAATACTCAAAGACTGTCGGATTGTCTGGCGGCACGGCGGCGAAGTTATTGAACGTCTCGTAAACGCCGGTGGCGAGGCTCGCGGTGGCCACATAGTGACCAAGAATGCCGCGGTTCACCACCTGAGTGAAGAACGTAGATTGCGGGATGAGCTCATTCAGCAGATGCGGAATGTTCTCCTGACCTTCGGGCATGAAAGTCTCTTCGTCGCGCGCGCCACCGCCGAAAGTGACGACAACAACTTTTCTGGTCCGTGGCAGAGCGAGGGCGCGAAGCGGGGCAAGACTGAACAGAGCTGCGCCTGCCGTTGCCCCGGTGATGCTGCGCAGAAAATCCCGGCGATGCGTGCCGACGGCCTGTGTCATCTCACGAGGGCTGCCGGCCCCGTTCAGGAGACTACGATAGAAATTCAAGTTAGCTCTTTAGTTAAGTCTTATTATGCCGAAGATCAAGTCATATAATGCCGGGCGGACTGAAGAATGAGAACACGTCTTTTTCTCCCGGTCAGTTTCGGACTGCTGCTAGCTGTGTTGGCGTTCAAGCCATCGAAGAAGTTGCCAAACCGTAATGGGTGGCCGGTGTACGGCGGGGCGCCGGATAATATCCACTACTCGACGCTGAAGCAGATCAATCGCAAGAACGTCAAGGATCTCCAAGTGGTCTGGACCTTTGACACCGGAGATGCGTTCCCGGGCTCAGAGATGGAGTGCAATCCGATTATCGTGAACGGCATCCTGTACGCGACCACGCCAAAGCTCCGGGTGATTGCTCTTGATGCTGGCACGGGCAAGCCCAAGTGGAGCTTCGACCCAAACGAAGGTCGCCGCGTTAGCAGCAAAATGCGGAACCGGGGCGTGGCGTATTGGGAAGGCTCGAATAGCGACAAGCGCATTTATTTGACGATCCGGCAGTATTTGTACGCGTTGAACGCGGAGACCGGAGAGCCGGTGACAGAGTTCGGCGACAAAGGAAAGATCGATTTGCGGTGTGACCTTGGACGCGATCCAGCGCAGTTGTTCGTTTCCGACACGAGTCCCGCGATCGTATACAAGGATTCGCTGATCGTCGGGAGCATCGTTCCTGAAACTCTGCCTGCCGCGCCCGGAGACATCCGGGCTTATGATGCGCGAACAGGCAAACTGCGCTGGAGCTTTCATACGATTCCCCATCCCGGCGAATACGGTTACGAGACTTGGCCGAAAGACGCCTGGCAGTATATCGGGGGCGCGAACAACTGGTGCGGCATGAGCCTGGATGCTGAGCGCGGCGTTGTGTTCGTTCCCACGGGCTCGGCAGCATTTGACTTCTATGGAGCGAACCGGCTAGGAGACGACCTATTTGCCAACTCACTGATTGCTCTGGATGCCAACACAGGCAAGCGACTGTGGCATTTTCAAACTGTCCGGCATGACGTGTGGGACCGCGACCTGTCTTCGCCACCCGCTTTGGTGAGAGTGAAGCACGACGGGAAATGGGTGGATGCGGCTGCGCAGCTCACAAAGTCCGGATGGGTTTACCTGTTCGACCGCCAAACAGGACAACCTCTGTTTCCGGTGGAATATCGCAAGTACCCGAAGAGCGAAGTGGATGGCGAAGTGACTGCGGACACGCAGCCGCTGCCCGTGAAGCCGGCCCCATTTTCGCGGCAGATATTCACGCCCGATATGGTTACCGACCGCACGCCGGAAGCGCACGAGGCAGTGCTGAAACAATTGCAGGGTTCGGTCAGCGCGGGCCAATTCGTGCCGCTGAACCTGAAAGGAACGATTGTCTTCCCTGGGCTGGATGGCGGCGGCGAGTGGGGCGGCCCGGCTTTCGATCCAGAGACAGGAATTCTGTATGTGAATTCCAACGAGATGGCGTGGAATCCTCATTTGATCGAGCGTGGTCAGAGCGTCGCACACAGCGGGAAGGAACTGTATCTGAACAACTGCGCAACCTGCCATCGCGGTGACATGAAGGGCAGCCCGCCTGAATTTCCATCGCTCGTGAACATTGCCACCAAGATGGACGAAAACGAAGTGATGAACATGATGGAGCAAGGCTCGGGAAGAATGCCGTCATTTTTAAACCTTCCTTCTTCAGACCGGCATGCCATCATGCGCTATGTCGTGTACGGCGAGGATATCCCGGTGGGAGCTGGTCCGAGAAAGCCCTCACCTATCGACCTTAAATATCAATTCAGCGGTTACGACAAGTTTCTGGATCCTCAGGGCTATCCGGCTGTGAAGCCGCCGTGGGGCATGTTGAGCGCCATCAATCTCAATACAGGCGAGTATGTCTGGAAAACACGATTCGGTGAATACCCGGAACTAGCGAGGCAGGGTGTTGCTTACACTGGCAGCGAGAATTACGGCGGCGGAGTGGTTACCGCCGGAGGTCTCTTCTTCATCGCGGCCACGAGCTACGACAAGAAGATGCATGCGTACGATAAGGCAACGGGCGAGTTGCTTTGGCAAACAGTATTGCCGGGTGCGGGGAATGCTACTCCCGCCGTTTACGAACTGAATGGCAAAGAATATGTGGTCATCGCATGCGGCGGTGGGAAATCTAAAGATCCGCCTGGCGGATCGTATGTCGCGTTTGCCTTGCCGTCCAAGCGATAAGCTGCAAGCGTACCGAGTTTTTGGGGGAGTCTTTATGAACCGACGAACATTTGCAAAGGATCTGGCGGGAGCGGCAGTGGGAGCAGCAGCGCTGGGGAAGGGGCCCGAGTTGGCCAGAGCCGAACAAGGTGAGGGAGGCGCAAACGCACCGTACAAGATCTCCGTGATGCTTTGGACGATACTTCGCGACAAGCCTTTCGAACAACGGCTGGAGAAAGTTGCCGAAGCCGGCTACAACCAAGTCGAGCTGGTAGGCGAATACCGGAAGTGGTCCGACGAGGAGTTCAATCGGGCGAACGCGAAGCGCAAAGAGCTCGGAATACGATTTGACGTCACAGCGGGGCTGCGCCATGCGGTGGGCAATCCCGCCGACCGCGACGCCATGCTTGCGGATGTGAAAAACGAACTGCCGATCATGGAGCGGATTGATTGCCCGGCCGTGATCATCATGTCCGGCAATGTAGTTCCGGGGATGGCGCGAGAACAGCAGCATCAGAGTTGCATCGAAGGGCTGAAGCGTGCGGCGGCGTTGGTGGAAGGCAAGCAGATCGCGGGTGAAACTGTCAGGTTGCTGCTCGAAAATATCGATCCGGAAGAGAATCCGAAGTATTATCTGACTTCTGTGGCTGAAGGGTTCGAGATCGTCCGGGCCGTAAACCATCCGCAGGTTCGCCTGCTCTATGACTTCTTTCACGAGCAGATCTCAGAAGGAAATCTGATTGAGAAGTTGCGAAAAAACATTGAGTACACTGGACTGGTTCACATCGCCGACGTACCGGGGCGTCACGCGCCGGGAACAGGCGAAATTCATTACGACAACATTTACAAAACATTGGCGGAGCTGAACTACTCGCATAACGTTGCAATGGAATTTCTGCCACTTGGCGATCCAGTAACGGAGTTGCGCGCCGCAAAGGAACAGGCGTTACGGGCGGGAAAGAGCGCCTGAAGCGTTACTCAAACCGATAGACCACGACCTTTTCAATGCTGGTAGTTTGGGGAGCAAAGCGCCAATACTGGCCCTGGTCGTTTTCGTCTCCATTTAGCCGGCGGCCGGGCGTCCATACTGTACTTGCAAATTTGCCTTCCTCCACATAACCGATTCCCGCGTGCGCGGGGCCGGCTGAACGAGGCTCGAACTTGACGCGGAAACCCCGGCCCGCTCCGACAAACTCGTTCGGACCAGTGGCGACAATAAGGCCGAAACCCTTATCCGCGCTGGAACCAAAAATCTCGTCGAGGCTGATAAAAAGAAGATAGCCATTCATGACTCTTGAGACGCTTGGATGCGATTTGTCGAGAACAAAGCCCGTCGTTTCGTCCGCTCCCTGGTGCTGCAAGATGAGAGGCGTGAGTTGGGCCAGCACTTCATAGCTGTTGCCGAGATCATTCTTCTGATCGTTCCAGGAATCGATACCGAACGGCGAAAAACAAATGGCATCGTGTTCGCCCAGAGCATAAAAGGCATTCGCTTCTCCGGTCGCGCCGCCCGCAGCCTCCGGGATGAACAGCGGATTCCCAGCGCGATGGTACCGATCGCACCATTCCGCGAAATTCGGTGCGTAAATATCCGGCGAATAGATATCGATTGCGGAGCCCGCGGCTTTCCAAACGTCGATAACGCGGGGTTGTGGACCGCCGCTCGGATAGACGCCGGGAGTGGCATCCTCTCCGGCAAGCCAGGTGTTCACATACATTGGCAAGGAATATTCAGCTTTACCCGAGGCAGCGACATGATTCACATAACGGCCGTAATTCCAGGCCATAAAGATTTCATCGGCGCGCGGGGTGTTGCCGAAGACCTCCGTCCACGTGCCAGATGTCTTAGCTCCGTTCGAATCCCAAAGCTCACGCAAGTCCGGGTACAGCGTGTCGTGATGCTTCCGGAGGTGGCTGGTCAGCTCCGGCGGCACGGCGGAAGCGAATGCCTTATCGGCAGCCGCGGAATGGTCGCGAGTATTACCTAGCACGCCAACTTCGTTTTCAACCTGCATCATCAGCACCGTGTGATTCTGACCATCGAGCTCGCGGATATGCCGCAGCGTTGCCGCGAACGCTCTTGAATCGGCGTCCATGGTGGCGCGTCCCAGAGTGCTCAGGATTTCGACTTCGTTTCCGTTTTCCTCGACGCGCGGAAACCGGCGAGTGTCTCTCTTCAACCAAAGTGGCGCGTAGCTGGACATGCCGTTCTTCCAACTTGCGAGCCAGAGAAAGACAACATGGAGATTGCTTTCACGGGCTTGCTGGATCAGGCCATCTACTAGCGCGAAGTCGTATTTGCCCTCCTCCGGTTCGATCAGTTCCCACGAGAGCGGAGTCAATACCGTATTTAGAGGGATCGCGGCAAGACGCGGCCAGATTGGCTTCATGTAATCGAGGCTGGACGAGCTGGAATTGTGTATCTCGGCGCCAAGAATCAGAAACGGTTTGCCGTTGACCATCAATTGGACTGCGGTGCCCCGCCGTTCGAGGTGAGGCGCGGAGTCAGTTTGGGCTGAAACGGATAGGCACAGCAGAAGAAGACCAAGATGAAGATATCGGGCCCTCATTTCATTGAACTCGATGCAGCAGCACAAGCGTGCTGTCGAAGTCTCCTTTCAACTGGAGTTGTAAACCGTTCTGCATAAGCCATGCGCCGCTGGCCTCTTGTTGCTGGTTCGGCAGTTTGTTGTCTATTGACTCGACCCGGTAAGTCGCATGCGCATCCAGGCCTTCCAAGTAGATGATCGGCGGCACGGTGTTGTACTCCTGCGAATGGCGGAAGCCGAAGAGAACTGCTTCGGTGCCGTCCCGCGAGACGTACTCGTTTGCCGTAGTGTCGCTTGTGCGGGGAGAGAGAATCCGATAGAGCTTGCCGAATTGCACGGTGTCGCGGATCTTCTTATCGAGCGCGATCATTTTCGCGGCAAGCTGTGTATCCTCATCCGTCCATTTGTTCAGGTTGGCGCCGACCCCGAGAGCGCCTTGCATGGCGACGAGAAATCGATATTGCAGGGGCGTACTGCGCTGATTCATGTTCGGTACATCTGTTACCCACGCCGACATCAGTTTCGGGGCGTACGCCTGAGAGAAGCCCTCCTGAATGCGAAGGCGGTCGAACGCTTCCGTGTTGTCGGAAGTCCAGAATTCGTCAACATAACGTAGAATGCCGAGATCGATGCGGCCGCCTCCGCCAGAGCAGGATTCGATCTCCAAATTCGGATGCTTCGCGCGAAGCCGGGCCATGATGTCGTAGAGATTCCGAACGTACTTCACCCAAAGCTCCTTTTGCTCCTCGGGCGCTACTTCGGGCCAGCCTGGTTCCGCAAACGTACGGTTCATATCCCATTTGAAGTAACTGATCTTGTACTCGGTCGCGAGCTTGTCGAGAACGTTAAATATGTATTCCTTCACGTCATCGCGGGCGAGATTCAGCACGAGTTGATTCCGCAGTTCGCTGCGCGGCCGCCCGGGGAAATTCATGACCCAATCCGGGTGTGCTCGATACAGATCGCTGTCCGGGTTCACCATTTCGGGTTCTACCCAGAGGCCGAAATCCATGCCCAGCCCGTTCACATAGCTGATCAAAGCATTCAGCCCGTTTGGAAACTTTTGCGGATTGACCACCCAGTCGCCAAGCCCGGCATGATCGTTATTGCGCTTGCCAAACCAGCCGTCATCGATCACGAAGAGCTCGATAGCCAGCTTGGCCGCTTTTTCCGCCAGTTCCTTTTGCCCGGCTTCGGTGAAGTTGAACTCGGTGGCTTCCCATGAGTTGTACAGAACGGGACGGGCGCGCGCTTTCAGCCCATGCGGCTGTATATCCGCCAGCTCTAACTGATGCAGGAGGCGGGAAGCTTCGCCGAAACCCGAATTGGAATAGCCGCCGTAGAACACGGGTGTTTCGAGCGATTCGCCGGGTTTGAGCGGATAGGCGAAATCAAAGGTGTTGAAACCGCCTGTGACACGCACCTGCTGATATGGAGTCTGCTCGATGGCGATGCGCCAGTTCCCGCTCCATGCCAGCGCCCCGAACCAGACGCGCCCATGCTGTTCATCTGCATTGCCCGGATCGATTGCAAACCACGGATTCAGGTTGTGGCCCGTGTGACCGAGGCGGCTCTCGAGTATTTTCATTCCTTCCTGAACCGGCTCACGATTGAGCTGCGTCTCGGCCGCCCAGCGTCCACTTAGATACGACAATCGATAGCTCACTCCGCGCGGCATATACCAGGTGGCCGATTGCGCGCTCTCCAGGGTAATGGGCTGATTCGTGCCGTTGCGGATGACGGCCCAGCGGCCGATGATTCCGCTGTCCGGATAAACACGATAATACAGGGTGGCTTCGATATCGTCACGGATGTCCTTCAGCGCGATCTCCAACTCGTTTTCCTGAATGCTGTGGCGCTCGTAGTGCAACACGAGATCGCGGTCGCCATTCGCGCGCGTGATCTTCAACCCGGGCTCATAATAGCGGGGACCACCCCAGCCGGGGAACTCTTCGTTTTCGAGCATCTGGTGCGGATCGAAGGAAGAGATGTCGTGAGACTCCTGTGCCGCAGGAACATCCGCGATGCGCCAGAGCGGCGCGCCCCAATACAAGTGCTGAAGCTGACCGGTGGGCCCGATCCCCATCGCATACGAGCTGTGCGAAGACGTGATCAGCCAGACTTTGCGGCTTGCGTCGTACTGAATCTGGGCAAGGGCGGCACAAGCGAAGAAAAGCGCGAAGCAGCAGCCGATTGGAAGAGAGCGCATCGAGTCGATTGTACGCGGGATGCCGCGCTCGATGATTTAATGAGGCAATACACGAATGCCTAAACTCCGACTCGCGGCATCAGCAGCGCTCATTATGTCGCTTACCTTTCAACCTGTGCTGCTGGCGCAGAATCCTGATTGGTTCCCGAAAAAGGACATGCTGACGATCGGTGTTTATTACTATCCCGAAGCATGGCCCGAATCGCAATGGGCTCGGGACATGGCGAACATTCGGAAGCTCGGCATGGAGTTCGTCCACATGGGCGAGTTCGCCTGGTACTTTATGGAACCGGAGGAAGGACATTACAATTTCGATTGGTTGGAGAAGAACGTGGATCTCGCCGCGAAGAACGGGCTCAAAGTCGTTCTTTGCACGCCGAGTGCGACTCCGCCCATCTGGCTTGAGCGTGAGCATCCCGAAATCCTTATGGTTGACGCGCGGGGGCGGACCATGCAGCACGGCAGCCGGGAACAAGCCGATTGGAGTTCGCCGGTTTATCGCGAATATGTCGCTAAGATCGATACCGAACTCGCGAAACACTTCGGTAACGACCCGCGCGTCTGGGGCTGGCAGATCGATAACGAGCTCAGTCACTATGGACGGCAATATTCGTATTCGAAAGCGTCAACGGAGAAGTTTCGCGACTGGCTCCGCGAGAAATATGGAAGCATCGACAAGCTGAATGAAGCCTGGGGCGGCACCTTCTGGTCCGAGATGTATCAGAACTTCGATCAGGTCGAGATGCCGAATCCGCAAACGCTTGTGGCGGACCCAAGCCCGCACGCGCTTCTCGATCTGAATCGGTGGTTTGCGGACGAGGCGGCGAATTACCTGAAATTTCAGGCGGGCATTCTCCGCCAGTACACGAAAAACCAGTGGATCACTACCAACTTTATGACGCTGCACAAGGATGTGGATGCATCACGTTTGCAAAAAACGCTGGATGTGTTCACCTGGACTCACTACCCGGTTCACGGCGAATTGGGAGAAGGCGCTCTCGGTTTCCGGCTGGGCAGCGCGGAACAGATGGGCTTCATGCACGATTGGATGCGATCGTTCAACGGGCTCTCCGGGCCGATGGAGTTGCAACCTGGCCAGGTCAATTGGGGCGATGTGAATCCATGGCCGCTGCCCGGCGCGATCCACATGTGGATTATGCGCGCGTTCGGAGCCGGAGCGCGCTTGGTCTGCACCTATCGGTACCGTCAACCGCTCTATAATTCGGAGCTCTACCACAAAGGTCTGGCGGAGACAGATGGCGTCACTCCCTCACCCGGCGGTCGCGAGTATGCACAGGCGATGCAGGACGTAATCAAGCTACGCCAATACTTTGATTCCAACGCCCAGGAACCGCAGGCGTACGCGAAGCGGCGGACAGCGTTCCTAATCAACTACGACAATTGGTGGGACATCTCGAACCATCCGCAAACGAGTCGTTGGAATACGGTCGGGCATTGGATGAGTTATTACCGTGCTCTGAAAAGCCTGGAAGCGCCTATTGATGTGATCACGCCCAATCGGGATTTCAGCAAATATCCGTTTGTGGTTGGGCCTGCATATCAGTTGGTCGACGAGGAGCTGATTCGACGGTTTCACGAGTATGCGAGGAATGGTGGGCACTTGATCCTGACCGCTCGTACCGGGCAGAAAGATCCGCATGGGCATCTTTGGGAGGCTCTATGGGCCGCGCCGATTTATCCGCTTATTGGAGCAAAAATTCCACGCTATGATGTGCTGCCTGTTGGCGTGGACGGACACGTCAGCTCAGCTGGAAAGAGTTATGCCTGGGGCGCGTGGGGCGATGTCCTGGAACCCGACGTGGGAACACAGGTGCTCGCGACGTACGCCGATCAGTTTTACGCGGGGAAAGCCGCGGCCGTAACGAGGAAATACGGAAAGGGAACTGTGACCTATGTTGGCGTTGACACCCTCGATGGCGAACTGGAACGTGCGCTGCTGCATCGCTTGTATCAGGACGCTGGTGCAGCTCCGGCGAATCTCGATCCGAATTTTCTCGTCGATTGGCGTGATGGATTCTGGGTGGCGACCAATTTCGCAAGCAAGTCTGAGGCAATCCCAGCTCCGCCCAATGCGCGAATACTAATCGGCCAGCGAGAGGTGCCTCCCGGCGGCGTGGCGGTTTGGCAAGAGCCGTGACGCTAACGCGGTTCTGTGATGGTCAGGACACGGTCGCAGCTCTGGTTGTCGAGGACCTGCCGCACTCCCGACGGCCAGGCAATTTCTATCCGATCAATGTTGGTTGCGGACCCGACTCCAAATTCGAGACGAAGATCGCTCTGCGACAGATAACTTCCTCCGCTACGGACCTCACTGGTTTGCGAATGACCGCCAGCAACGAGCTTGACGCGCGCCCCGACCGCGCTGCGATTTGAGTGGGTACCGGTCAGTTTCAGAATCGTCCAATGGCCGGGAGGGTTCACTGACTGCTTGAGCAAGGAAGGTGGCTCGTTTTGGTTATTAACCGCGATCTCGATGGCGCCGTCATTATCGATGTCTCCAAACGCGGCACCTCGAGACGAATGCAGCTCGCGCAGCGCGGGCCCAGCCTCTTGTGAAATGTCCCGGAATCGCCCGTTCGCGAGGTTTTGGTACAGAATTGCGTGGTCTTTGTAGTGAATGTCAGTGTGGAGATTGTCGATTTCGGGGAAAACGTGGCCGTTGACCAAAAGCAAGTCCTTCCATCCGTCGTTGTCGAAGTCGAAGAAGCCGGTTCCCCAGCCGACGTATCGAGTATTCCCGCCCAGACCCGAGTCGAGCGTCACGTCATCGAAGATGCCCTTGCCGCGGTTTCGGTATAGTGTCTCGAATTCATCCGAAAAATTGGTTCGAAAGATGCTGAGGTGCCCGTCAGCGCAGTAATCGGCTGCAGCCACGCCCATCCCGGACATGGCCTTCCCATTCTGGTCGAATGCCACGCCGCGAATCACTCCTTGTTCCTCGAACTTACCTTCGCCCTTGTTGATGTAGAGCAGGGAGGGGGTCTGGTCGGCCGCGACATAGATATCCGGCCGGCCGTCCTCGTTGAAATCGCCGGTAAGCACGCCGAGCGAATAGTGGCCCACCGGTTCGGCAATGCCGGATTGTTCGGAGACATCGGTGAACGTGCCGTCGCCGTTATTGCG
>JAFATG010000080.1 GCA_019244055.1 Acidobacteriaceae bacterium
TCAGTTATTTGCCGCAGGAACCTTCGGTTTTTCGTAAGCTCAGCGTCGAAGATAACCTGATGGCGATCCTGCAAACTCTTCCGCTGAACGCGCGGGAGCGTCGCGAACGCATGAACATTCTGATCGACGATTTAGGCTTAGAAACCGTGCGGCACAGCAAAGGCTACATGCTGTCCGGCGGAGAGCGGCGCCGCGTGGAGATTGCCCGCTCGTTGGTGTTACAGCCCGACTTCATTCTGCTGGATGAGCCGTTCTCGGGCATCGATCCGATCCAAGTGCTCGAGTTGCAAAGGATCATCGGTGATCTGAAGCGGAAGGGAATCGGAATCCTGGTTACAGATCACAACGTCCGCGAGACGATGGCGGTAACGGATCGAGCCTATATCATCAGCGAAGGACGGATTTTCCGCACTGGTTCCCCGGAATCGCTCGGCAATGACCCGGAGGTCCGGCGGATCTACCTGGGAGAAAATTTCTACTTCCCACCGGTGCTGGTCAGCTAAGCCGATTCACCGTTCAAGACTTCAAAACAGCAGCAAACCTCAGTTTTTCCCTGCAAAATGGGGTCCTCTACCCGGTGCTAAACTGATAGCCACATGAGTTCGCTTTCGCAACGGCTGCATCTCGGCGTTCAGCAAAAGCAGATACTCACCCCGGGACTCGTTCAGATGGTCACGGTCCTTCAGCTCAACCGGCTGGAGCTGAAGGACATGATACGGAACGAAATTGCCGAGAACCCTGTCCTGGAGGAGGCGGCTGATGCCGTAGAAGAGCTAACCCCGGAAGAGGTCCAGGCCCTGCTTGAGCGTGAGCGGCAGGCTGAACCAGCGGATCAGGCAATATTGGACAGCGTTGGTCCGACGGAAGCGCTGCAGGCATTCGATGCACCCTCGGATGGGGATATCGCCCAGGACGGAGCGAGCGCTGAGGTCGCGTTAGAAACCGGCGCGGCGCCCGTGGCTCCGGAGGAACCACCGAAATCGGAGCCCGACCCGTTTGATGAAATTGATTTTGACAGTTATTGGGACAACTATCTTGATCCAGGATTCCGCAGTCCCGCTTCCGAATCCGTAGAGAAACCCTCTTTTGAGACGTTCCTATCTTCTCCGGTAACATTGAGCGATTACTTGCAGAGCCAGCTCAGCGTGCTGATTTTGCCGGATTCGGCAAGGCAGGCGGCGAACAGCATTATAGGAAATCTGGAAGAGAGCGGCTATCTGACGACTCCGCTGGAAGAAATCGCGGTGGCGGAGGGGCTCACCTTGGATGACGTTCGAGCGGGTCTTAAGGCGGTCCAGTCGCTCGATCCAACAGGCGTGGGGGCGTCCAGTCTTCGGGAGTGCCTCTTGCTGCAGCTCGAGGCTCGGGGCTCGCGCGATTCGGTCGCTTGGAAAATTATCCACGATCATCTAAAGCTGCTTGAAACCCGGCAATTGTCCCAACTTGCAAAGGTGCTGGGCCGGCCGCCTGAGCACATAAAAATTGCAGTATACGTGATCCGGCACTTGGATCCGGCGCCCGGATTACGCCATTCGACCGCCGGGGCGCGCCAGGTTGAGCCTGACGTCTATATTTCTAAAGAGGGCGACGACTACCTGATTACCCTGAACGATGATGAAATTCCGCAGCTCCGGTTAAACGGCGAGTACAAGCGGATGATTGATCGTGAGCAGGAGCCGAACAAAGACGTTCGCAACTATGTCAAAGAGCGGTACGCGTCGGCTCTCCAATTGATCAAGAATATCGAGCAACGAAAGCAAACAATTCTGCGAGTCTGTCAGTCCATTATTCGGAGGCAGACGGAGTTTCTAGAGTACGGAATCGACCACCTCAAGACAATGAGGATTAAAGAGGTGGCGGAAGAAATTGGTGTGCATCCTTCCACCGTGAGCCGGGCCGTAGCGAACAAATACTCGCACACTCCGCAAGGAGTATTCGAGCTTCGTTACTTCTTCTCGGAAGCGGTGCAAGGACCCTCCGGCAGCGCAACACCGCTGCTTATCGTGAAGAGGCGGGTAAAGAAAATGATCGAGGACGAAAATGCCGCTCACCCGTTGACAGACGAGCAGATCACTGCTCGGCTGCAGTCGGAAGGTATTCAGGTGACCCGTCGAACGGTGGCCAAGTACCGGGAGGACATGAAAATACCCTCGACACATCAGCGCCGCATTCGCGCTTAAGCTTACAAGGAGTAGTAAAATTCCGCGAGCCGCGGAATTTGATTCCGAGGCCCGCTCGTGAGGGGAATATGAGACTCATCGTTTCTGGCAAAACTAAGGATTTCACTCCTGAACTCGAGAAGAAATTTAGCGCGAAACTCGCTAAGTTAAGTAAATTTCTTGAACGCCGTGGAGAGCGTGAAGCGCACATCTCCCATCGAGTGGAACGTCACCTGCACAAGGTGCAGATTAGTGTCAACTTCTACGATCATGTTCTCGTGGTGGAGGGCAACGACTCCGATCTCGACACTGCGCTATGCAATGCCGTCGAGAAGCTAGAAAAGCAGATTGTTAATCTCCGCAGCCGCTGGCGGGATACGCATCGGGATTCGGGCAGCGTACGGATGACTGAAGAGGAATGGAACGAGAACGGAAGCGCCGCAGCGGCCCAGCGAAGCTCCGACAAGCGCTCGCGGAAACAGCCGAACGGAGCGACTGGTAAGCCCAAGATCTTTCGCGTGAATTACGACGAAGGCCGTAAGCCAATGACTGTTGATGAAGCGCTGCTCGAATTCGAAAATGATGAGCACTACGTCGTCTTCCGCAGTGCCGAGCGGGATTGCTTATCGGTTCTCGTGCGTCGTCCGGACGGCCATTACGATCTGATCGAGTCCTGAGGCAACGTTCCGCCGCGCGGCTGCCGTTTCGCCGGGGTGGTTTTCAGAGATCTCTGCGTTTACACTGGTAACTCCCCCTCAGGTTTTCCCGAAAGACCGGGCGGGGAGTTGCCTATGCGCAAAGCAACTCATCAAATTTCCAGCGTGCTGCCGGCGGACAAAGCTCCCCTAATCGCCGATTTGGTTGTGATTACGGGAACGAGCGGATCGGGAAAACAGACCGCTCTGAAAGCCTTCGAGGACC
Organism: Acidobacteriaceae bacterium; assembly: GCA_019244055.1. Taxonomy (GTDB): domain Bacteria; phylum Acidobacteriota; class Terriglobia; order Bryobacterales; family Bryobacteraceae; genus Bog-105. The sequence goes on from JAFATG010000080.1 coordinate 3,081, forward strand.
TTGGTTACTACGCAGTCGATAATCTCCCGATCGCCCTGCTGACCAAATTTGCTGACCTCACGCACGAATCGAAAAAGCGCGCAGCGGTAACGATCGACATACGCGAGGGCGAAGCTCTGACAGAATTCCCGAACACCTACAACCAGTTGAAGAAGCGCCTTCAGGCGACTCTCGTATTTCTGGACGCTGAGGACGACATCTTACGAAGGAGATTCAGCGAGACGCGCCGCCCTCATCCATTGGGTGGCGAAGCGACGGTATTGGCCAGCATTCGCGATGAACGAGAGCAATTGGTGCCGATCAGAGCGCTGGCAGATCTGTCGATCGATACGAGCAAGCTTAACGTGCATGAGCTTCGCGGAATCATTTCCGGCAAGTTTCACGACCGCAAAGACGCGAACAAGATCATCATTTACGTGAACAGCTTCGGGTTTCGCCATGGAGTACCGCCGGACAGCGACCTGGTGTTTGACGTTCGTTTCCTCCCCAACCCAAACTACATTCCGGAGTTCAAAAATCTCACGGGCCGCCACCCGAACGTTGCGCGCTACATTCGCTCTTTCCCGCAGACGGGCGAGTTTATCGACCGTATCTCCGATTTGCTGATCTATCTGTTACCACACTATATTCGCGAAGGGAAAAGTTACCTGACCATCTCGTTCGGCTGCACCGGCGGACACCATCGGTCGGTCTTTATTGCGAACGAAATTAACAAGCGCCTCAAGAAGGCCGGCTTCAGTGTGCGCGAGAGCCACCGAGACGTGAGCCGCTAGCTGCAATGCCAGTTTCGACTTGCCCACGAAGGGCGTGACCTGTGTTGATCAGCTTGTAATCGGAATACCGCTCTTCGGACCGGCTGCGCATCTCGTAAAACCCGAACACGCTTGCATTGACGCTCTCGGAGAAATGGTTGGGGAGCCAAACGTTGTCAACGGGAGCTTGTTCCAGCTCGAACCTGGTTCCTGGCTTGACCTGGGCGATAAAAAAGCCGACCGAGACCGGGTCAACGACCTGTGCTTCCACTTTGACCCAGTGATAGGCAGTCTTTTCAATCCACAAATGCCCTTTCATGCCGGTTAACACGCGCGCTTTTTCCACCGGCGGGCGGTAATCAGGGTTCGGGGTGGCCTCAAGCAGATAACAGTCAACACCCTCGATCTGCTCTTCACGAACGAATTTGAAATCAAATGCCTTCACCATCTGCTGCATAAGTAGATGCTCTTCGGCGCGGCCGTCTTGGTACTTTGTAACTCGCAGATGACGCTCGCTGGGCGATTCATTGCGGCGGTTACTCACTTCGCGCTCGTATTTCCTTTGCTCCTGCTGTTCCCGCTCGGGGCTTAGCGGCTCATCCTGAAGCTGAGTCAGGCGGTAGTATGGGGAGCCATCGATTATGAGCACTTCATAGGTCTTCGATTGGCGGTCTCGTACCGTGCCGTTCGAGAGGACCTTGCTCTTCATATCCCGTTCATGAAACAAATAGCGTGGCTGGGCGTTCCAGTCAGCCGTATTCACTGAAACGGATTTCTGAACAATCAGGGCCGCGTCAGGCGGCGGATTCTGCCCGGCGAGCAAAAGGATACCGGAGGCAATCAGGCCAGCAGAAATCAGGCGGAGCTTCCGGTAGGCGGCTGCCAAAGGTTTGTACCTCCTGGATACCAAGCAAAGTAGCTGCCAAATAGCTAGTATCACAACTTTCAAGCACTTAGGGCGTTTTCGTTGGGTAGTACGGTACCGGAGCGCGTAGAAATTTGTAGCGAGCTCAGCAATTCTTGCCAGTGCGCGGGAAAGCGTCGGGGTCGTGCTCTTCAATGGACCTGTCCACGCACTCCAAATCCTTTTCGATCGCGATCTTCAGATGTCCGCCTTCGGCGGGTAAATCGAAATAAATGCCGATGGCATCGCTCCCAGCCCAGTCCTTCAGCTCAGCAGGTGGGGCGCAGACGCGTATGGTTCCGTTCCGAAAGCTGGCTTCCGGCTCCACGCGGGCCGCCGGTTCCAGAATATAAGAAAATCGGGACTCGCCGGGAAAAAGTACGTTCTCTTCGATCGCGACACCCGCAGCCAACGCCTCCACTTCCTTGCGATTCAGGCGTAGCCGAAGACTGTTGTGTCGGAACCTGAGCTTCACTCTACTCCGAGTGTATCCGCCACTCGCCGGAATAGATATTGAACCGCCCGGTGCGGATGAAGCCGACCAAGGTTAGGCCGATCTCGCGCGCAGTTTTGATGGCGAGACTGGAAGAGCCTCCGATGGTAGCGAGAATCGGCGCTCCTGCCATAGCGGCTTTTTGAACGAGCTCAAAGCTGCTGCGACTACTCAGAAAGAGCATGCGGTCATTGAGCGGAACTCGATCGTTCAGAACGCACCAGCCGATCAACTTGTCGAGCGCGTTGTGACGGCCTATATCTTCGAAGACAGCTTCAATTTCGCCAGACGATCTGACTAGCGCTGCCGCGTGCAGTGCGCCGGTTTGGGCGAAGGCCGCTTGCTCCGCCTCGAGGAGATTGGGAAGCCTCTCAATCAGCGATGAGGGGACCGTCAGCCGATCCTCAATCCTCGCTGGAAGCTGCTGAATGATAGCTTCAGAGCTGCGCTTGCCGCAGATCCCGCAGCTTGAACTCATGATGCCGTTACGCGCCATGCGCCAGCTTTCGAAATCGACCTCCTTGGACACTTCGACCAGGATCTCGTTCGATGACTCGCTCCCGAGCAGCCGCAACGAGACGATATCCTCGTGCCGGTAGATGACACCTTCGGTAAGCAACAAACCCGCAGCCAGCTCCGATTCGCTCCCGGGAGTTCGCATCGTAATTGCGAAAGGCTCGGTGACGACGGTGTCCTTGAACCAGTGTTGGACGCGAATTTCCAGAGGTTCTTCCGCCACAATAATGTCCAGAGCGCGTAGCGATGCGCCTTCTTCTACCCGACGAATATTGAACTGGCGAACCGTAGGGAAACGCACCTCAGGCAACATCCGGCTGCACTGAAAGTCCGGGAGCCAGCGATTCGTCTTCCACCGTGGTTTCCTGTATGCGCTGGGTAAGCAGGGCGGCCGCGATGAAACAAATGCCGCCGATGATGATTGCTTTCATCCGGTCATTGCCGAGCAGATGCTCCATTACCGGGCCGAAAGAAACAGCCGACAGGATTTCGGGAATAACGATGAAAAAATTAAAAATCCCCATATAGATGCCCATTTTATTTGAAGGGACGGCAGACGACAGTATGGAGTACGGCATCGAAAGAATGCTGGCCCAGGCGAGCCCAACCCCGATCATCGGTACAAACAATAGCCACTTGTCGTGAATGAGAGCGACAGATAGCAGGCCGACCGCTCCGGCGAGAAGACAGAGCGAGTGCGTCCCCCGCTTTCCGATTCGGTCGACAACAGAAGGCAGAAGAGGAGAAACAAGAAAGCAGACCGCGTTATACACCCCGGAGCAATAGCCGGCCCAGATTACGCCATCTGTGTACGTGGCCTCCCGCGTCGATCGGGCGCCGAACACGTTACGCGCAACCGCAACTGCGAAATACAGAAACATACAAAACAGCCCTAACCACGTCAGGAACTGAACCAGCGCAAGTTGCCGCATCGTCTTCGGCATGTTCAGCAGCGAATGCCGGATCTCGGCAAGGTCGAAGCGTTTGGCACGCTTCAGCCGCTCGCGTTCCTGCGCGCTGGGCGGATATTCTTTCGTCGTGAGAATGGTCACCAGCACCGCTCCGAGAAATGCTACGGCACCGATCCAGAATGCGACCCGGACGATCTGAGGAATGCTGTGGCCGTTAGAGGATCCAGTGGCGGGTACGATTCGGCCAAGTAGCAGGGGCAGATACGAAGCAGCGACGCTGCCGAGACCTATAAAGAAACTTTGCATCGTGAAGCCGCGAGCTCGCTGTTCATCCGGAAGCATATCGGCGACAAACGCGCGAAACGGCTCCATGCTGATATTGATCGAAGCGTCGAGAATCCAAAGGAGGCCCGCGGCCATCCACAAAGCGGCGCTTAGAGGCATGAATATCAGCGCAAATGAACTGAGCAGAGCGCCCGTGAGGAAGAACGGCCGTCTTCTGCCCAGCGGTCCCCATGTGTTGTCGCTCCAATGGCCGATGATCGGTTGAACGATCAAGCCTGTCAACGGAGCCGCCAGCCACAGAATCGGAAGCTCGCCCGGCTGTGCGCCCAAAAATTCATAGATGGCGCTCATATTGTTCATCTGCAGCGTCCAGCCAAACTGTATGCCCAGAAAGCCGAAACTCATGTTCCAGATCTGCCAGAAACTGAGGTGAGCTTTCTGCATCGCGAGCGCCCGTTTCCGAGGCCGACTATCAGCGTTTACGTTATCAGAGTTTCTGCCGCGGAATCAGCAGAATACTCGCAATAATCCAGCAGAGTTCGTGCGCTATCGTTTACTTGAACTTAGTTCCTGTTGCAAGTAACCGTTATGGGTACTGAACTTGAACACCTGGAACCGATCCTGCTGCTGCTCCTTATGCTGGTGGCGGCGCTAGCGGTCCTGGCCAAGCGGCTCCACATCGCTTATCCAATCGTTATGGTGCTCGGCGGATTGGCGTTGAGCCTTCTACCCGAAGTTCCACGCGTTTCGCTCAATCCGAACGTTGTGTTTCTGGTGATCCTGCCGCCTCTTCTTTTTTCAGCGGCGTTCCATACATCCTGGCGCGACTTCCGCGACAACTTGGTGAGCATCCTAATGCTCGCGTTCGGATTGGTCGGTTTCACGATCTATGGCGTGGCGAGCACTACCCGCGTTCTTCTTCCTGGCTTCGATTGGAAGCTGGGCCTTGTGCTCGGCGCTGTGGTGGCGACGACGGACGCGATCGCCGCGACCGCGACAGCGAAACGATTGGGACTGCCGCGCCGGGTAACCGACCTGCTGGAGGCTGAAAGCCTGGTGAACGACGGTAGCGGATTGGTGGCCTTAAGATTCACGCTGCCGATGGTCGTTGTCGGAGTTACACCCTCCGTCGCCAAGGGCGTAGGGACTCTGTTGTACCTGATCGTCGCGGCCGTGTTAATCGGGCTGTTCATTGGATTCGGAATCGATCAGGTCCAAAAGCGAATCGAGGATGCGCCGGTAGAGATCACAATTAGCCTGATCACGCCGTACCTGGCCTATTTGAGTGCCGAGTGGCTCCAGTGCTCGGGGGTCCTGGCAACCTTGGCGTGCGGGATTTATCTGGGACGGCGGAGCTCAGCGCACTACTCACTACACGCTCGCATCGAGTCCACAGCTTTTTGGCGAACTCTGGATTTCATTCTGAATGGGCTCGTTTTTCTGCTGCTTGGCTTGCAGCTACCGGTGATTCTGTCGGAGATTCACGGATACAGTGTGGGACAGCTTGTACGAGATGGGGCAGTCTTCAGCGGAATTGTCATTCTGCTTCGCTTGCTTTGGGTGTTCCCGGGAGCCTGGATTTCCGGGCACATCCAGCACAGAATTGCACGCAAGGAGCTTCAGAATATATCGCCGCGGTCCGTCCTACTGGTGGGCTGGGCGGGAATGCGTGGAGTACTGGCGTTGGCTGCGGCCTTGTCGTTGCCGGAGAGAATACATACCGGTGCGCCCTTCCCCCAACGCAGTTTGATTATTTTTCTGACGTTTTGCGTGATATTCGCCACTTTGGTTTTACAAGGCTTGAGCATGCCGGCCCTTATTCGAAGGCTAGGTCTGGCCGGCCCGTCCCCCGCACGAGCAGAAGAGACGGCAGCACGCAGACAGATGATCCAGGCGGCCCTCGAAGCATTAGCGGAGATCCGGGCCCAGGGGACCAGGGAAGAGAGAGCGCTGTACGATCGCCTAGAGGCACATTACAGACGCCGGCTCGCTTCTGTCGGTCAGGAATCGGCGGAACGCGAACGGTCCGCGCGCAAGATTGAGCATCAGCGGTTCGTAGCTCAGGAGTTACGGGATGTCGAACGCGCAGTCGCGCTTCGGCTTCGAGACGAGAACCAGATACACGATGAAGTCCTGCGCCGGCTGGAGCACGAGTTGGATCTGCTCGATGCCCGGTTTGCGGAATCCGAGCAGTAGCCGTATCACGGCGGGAGTTCCTAACCTGAGGTGCGCTGGTTTCCGACTTCTACAACCGACCGAGCGAGCAGGTCAAAATCTTCGCGCCGGCTGCGATGATTGACGATGGCCACGCGAATCGCGACCTTGCCGTTCAGCCGCGTAGTGGACGGCGCAGCCATGCCGCGTTCCTGCAAATCAGCGACAATATCGCGGTTCAACTGGTCCACATCTTCTCCGTTCGCTCCAGGTGGACGATAACGGAAACAGACAATATTCAGAGTCGGTTCTGCCAAAAGCTCTAACCTGGGGTCCGCTTCGATGAGTCGCGCTAAATATCTTGCCTGGCGGCAATTCTTTTCGATCATCTCGCCGAATCGCCGCGTTCCGTGCTCCTTCAAGGCAAACCAGACTTTGAGAGCACGGAAGCTGCGAGACAACTCAGGTCCAAAATCGGTAAACCACTCCCCGCCTCCGGCCAGCCCACGATCCAGGTGCCGCAAGTAATCGGGCCGCGTGGCGAATGCATTGCTATGCAACTGACGGTCGCGTACGAGCACACAACCTGCGTCATATTGCACGTACAGCCATTTATGAAAGTCGAAGGCGATCGAATCAGACAGTTCGATGCCTCGAATCAGCGGCCGCAGCGAATCACTCAGTGCGCAAAGAGCGCCAAAAGCGCCATCCACGTGGAACCACAGCCTCTCATCCCGGCAAATCTTGGCGAGCGCGGCAAGGTCGTCAATTGCTCCTGTGTTAACCGTTCCGGCGCAACCGACAACACAGAACGGCTCACGTCCTGCCTGCCGGTCTTCCTTAATGGCTTCCAGCAGAGCCTCGGGTCTGATCGCTCGCTTCTCATCCACTGCGATCTTCCGCAGTGAAGCATGACCAAGCCCGAGAAGCTCGAGCGCCTTGCCGACTGAGCTATGCGCTTCTTTTGAGGCATACGTGACCAGCGCCTTCGGCGCGCACCGGATCCCTTCTGCGCGAACATCGCAGCCGGCGCGAGCGTTTCGCGCGACGGCCAATCCAATCACACTGCCCATGGATGTTCCACTCACCAGGACACCGCTCGCCTCGCTCGGATAGCCAATGATGTGGCGGCACCAATCAATAACAGTGCGCTCTACGTACAAGGCTCCGTGGTCCCGGCCGCCACAGTTGGAATTCATGGCCGCCGACAGCATTTCCGACAAAATCCCAGTCGCCAACCCGGTTCCATGTACCCAGCCCCAAAAGCGCGGGTGAATGTTGCCTGTTGGATAGGGCAGAATTAGCTCGCGAAAGTCGCAATATGTATTCTCAATCCCTTGCGGCGTCAGCGGCAACGGCTCTTTCAAACGATGTTTCACGTTTTCCGGTACGGGCTGCCACACTGGCGTTTCCCGAACTTGCTGGACATAGCTGATCGCCTCATCAAGCGCGCCGTGAGCCAACTGGCGGAAGGCCTCCCAATTTTGGGGATCGAGCGATTCGTCTGGACAACGATCGCCGTCATGCGTCTGCATGCTGGGATTGTAGCCTCAAGACATCACTAGCAACGCTAGACGTTATCGGCCCAAGGCTGCGGACCGATTCGCATGATCGAATCTGGCCGGATTTGGTGTCCACTGAGGGAGCTTCGCCTTGCAGAAACCCATTCCTAATCCTCAAAATGTGTTTTCGGGCCCCGACGCAATCAAACGCTTTCTTGATCCGGATTGCAATCCTCCTTTACCTTTGGTCGAGCTTCCGCGCTCGCTGAATCCATTCGCGGATCAGGGGGTCAAGATCTTCGCAAAGCTGCTATATCTACTGCCGTTGCTGAATCTGAAGTCCCTCGCTGCGTTGAGCATGCTGCAAGATGCCGCTGACAAGCTTGATGGTGTTCACACGCTTGTGGAGAACTCTTCCGGCAACACAGTTTTTTCGCTCGCCATCATCGCTCGCTTGTTTGGAATTCGATCCGTTAGGGCCCTCGTCCCCATTGATCTGGCGCCCGGCAAGATCGAGCTGCTGCGATTGGCGGGCGCCGAGATCCGGTTCGCGCCTTCGAACGAAAGTGGAGTTGCGTTCGCCAGGCGAGCGGGCAACCGGCCCGGCTTCCTCAATTTGGGCCAGTATGGCAATCCAGCGAACATCGCAGCGCATGCCAACTGGACCACCCGGCAGGTCTGGGAGCAGACCGGCGGCACGCTCACGATCTACTCCGCGGCAATGGGAACGACTGGTACCGCTCTGGGGGCAGTAAAATTTTTTCGAGAGAACGCCCCGGATGTAACGGTCGTGGGAGTATACGTCCTGGCCAATAATGCCATTCCCGGAGTGCGGTCCATGGACGCATTGAAAGAGGTTGAGTTCGATTGGGCATCCGAGCTTCCAAACCGTGTGGGAGCGGGCACCACTGAATCCTACAAACAGAGCCTGGATCTTTGCCGGGCAGGCTTGATGGCGGGACCCAGTTCAGGATTTGCACTGGCAGGGTTGTTGCGCTTTCTTCGAGAGCAGCCGAATCTCGATCGGTTCCGTAACGCCGACGATGAGGTCATCTGCGCATTTGTGTGCGGTGATACCCCGTTCCCGTATCTCGACAAGTACTCAACCATCTTGGCTCCCACCGAGTTCAGCCTGCCGAACGGAGCGCAAGACGACGATTCGGGTTAAGAGCGCTAGACGGCGCAATTTCCGATCCGTTACACCTGATGCGCTCGCCCCGTCTATTGAATGCGGGCCGGGTCGATCGCGACTTGCTACAGCCTTGAAAGTGCAGAACAGGAGGGCGCTACGCTTTCACAAAGTTTCAGAAATAGTCTGCGGCCTTTGGTGCCGCAACCGCTGCTCGTAGCGCGAGGACGGATCCTGCACCGTGCCGAGGAAATCAGGGAACAATTTCCCTTATTCAAGCTGCAATATTTCTCGCCACACAACGTGAGCTTCGGAAAAAGAAAGGAGCTGGCGCGAAGAATGCGCCTGGCGCACGAAGGAATAGAATGCGCGCACACGCATGCCGAGATGGATCGCCTCATCAGAGCGATTTTGGCCATCCCTGTTTCAACTGAGGGGTGCATCATCGAAGCTGGCTGTTTTAAGGGTGGCAGCACGGCCAAGCTGAGCCTCGCAGCCAAAATCGCCGGCAGAAAATTGATAGTGTTTGATTCGTTTTCGGGCATCCCGTCCAATCAAGAGGAGCATGGCACGGACATTTTCGGACGGCGCGCTGGTTTTCGCGAAGGCAATTATGTCGGGCGCTTGGAAGAGGTGCGTGACAATGTGAGCCGTTTTGGGGAAGTGGACTGTTGCGAATTTGTCGAGGGTTGGTTCGAAGATACGATGCCAGCGTTTCAGCGGCCGGTGGCATTGGCATTCATCGATGTCGATCTTGCCTCTTCCACCAGAACTTGCCTGCAATATCTCTACCCATTGCTCGTACCAGGCGGCTCCATTTTTTCGCACGACGGTCACCTGCCCCTCTGTATCCAGGCTATTGACGATGATGAGTTCTGGACCAAGACTGTGGGCTACTCGAAGCCTCAGATGCCGGATCTTGGGAAGAAGAAGCTCTTGCAGATTACTAAGCCGATTGGCGTCTAACCTGTTGGCTGCGATCAGGTCGCTCAAGCTGTGGAGACTTCCGCGCCTTAGTTACATGCCTTGACCATCGACCTGCATTCATTAGCGCAACTGCCGGCACAAAATAGCGATCATCATCACCGGCAGCAAAGCGTTTGACGTACTCGAGACCGACTTCTACGTTAATCAGCGGATTTCCCTCCAAAAAATGAATGCCTTCCACGATCGTCTCCAGCCCCTCGCGATTGCGAAGCCAGCGAGAGGAAGTGATGTGAAGCGGAGTATAGCTCCTCTGCAAATGCGTCCGAATCGGACGTATGAAATTGCGATAAATGGAATTCCGGCGAACACGATCTCGCAAGGATGGTTTGGCTTCCGTTACTGCACCCATAGTGCTTATCGCAGGTATGCGACTGACTGGATGACCCAGTTTCAACAGCGCTTCGCGTATCGCTTTACCCTGATGACGATGTGTGGGCCGGCTCGCTGAGTACCAGCTCCAGATGGAAGGATGAAAGATCGGCGATACAATATCGCCCTCTTCGTACCATCCGAGCATAAATCCGAAATGAACTTGCCGGCAAATATCCGAGATCAACCGCCTTTCGAATCCTATTTCGAAACCGTCTTCCACGACAGATCCCATGGATTGGCAAAGATCCTTGAGACGCTTATTTAGGGCTTCAGCGCCATCGGGTGTAAGAGCCTGGCTCAAATCGCCAATCGTAAGGGAAGAGCCGCGGCCCATCGCTTGGAGAACTAAGGCCGCTGCGCCAGTAACCGGTGCTCCGGCCAGCCGCGCAGGGGGCACTTCTGATTGATGGCGTACAAACCAAGCTTTGAGAATGGTGTCAAAGAGGAAAGCGTGCGCAACGGAACTTATGCCAAATGAGCGCCACTCGATTCCGAAACCCTTCTGGTTGATGAAATTTGCGTCCAGCATCCCACCCGTGATTAGCGACGCTTCTCGAACCATATTCACGTAATGGAGTGTAGGTAATTGGTGAAGGCGGAACTCGCCGGTAGAACAGGCTTCGGCGATTTTGACCGCAATGCTGGTTTCCTCTGGGAAATAATCCAACGTGATCGCTTTGCGTCCGGTGTCCGCCAGGGCTAATGTGAACCGGGAATCTAGCCCGCCGCTCATGAGTAACCACGTCCCGGGATCTTTCCAGGTTTCTTGGACGGCGCTTGTCAGGCAGCCGAGTAAAGTACCGGCGGGGTCTGTTTGAACTGCGGCGTGCAAGTCTTGGAGTCTCAGCGCAAAGCGGCGCTTGCGTGTTGCGCTGGTTCTTAAGTCTATTTCAACGAACTCACCCGGCTCGAGACGGCGCGTATGGGTCAGGGTCGTGTCCTCAGCCGCGTATATCGAACCAATTGCACACGCTTCAAGAAGTGCAGGCCAGTTTACCTCCGCATCCACTTCGTTGGCACTGATGGTTGCCAGCTTATCGGCGGCGCACCAATCTCCTGCACGCTCGAACAAAAAAACAGGCCGCGTACCCAATGGGTCGACGAAGATTCTGACGGCGTCGTCCGCGATCTCGAACCCGCGGAAGCTCCCCGACCGGCCGTCGAGCCATTTCTCAATAGGTTCGCCCTTCTCCGGAAGCCGGTCCGGTTGGCCTTCGAGGAATAATACCCGGCCATCGTCTTCCAGGATATGCCGCTGAGCCGAAGTCCGGCAGTAGCACCATCGCGCACTGACCAAGCCTGAGGCAAACTCTCCAAATACATCGCTCGCTCCAAGGTCGACGACGTGCGGATAAGGGTGGCCCGGCACTCGTTGGGATCTAAGGCAAAATCCTGACATTCGGCTTTAGGGCGTATCTGGCGTTGACCGCGAGAACAACTCTCAAGTGGGAGAGTCCCGTACGGGGTACTTGGTTGCCCGGTTAATCTACGAAGTCAGGCTGTCCCGTTCTGGGCACCTTCCGGTCTGGCATAGATTTTCCTCGATTCTTGGACTCAAGGCCACAAAAGGGCACACGTCATTGCCCTCGAGAGTTGCTATCGAAGGGACGGTGGGGCGATTGTCCGATGAACGGATACCTCCCGAACCCGAGATTATTCAATAAGCTTGCCCCAAAAGTTTTGGGCTTGAAGAGTCGATAAATTGCCCCGAAAACAGTCTGCCCACCACGCAATCTCGTTTGGCATCGTTCTTGCGAGCTCTTTCGACATGGGAGGTCGTCTAATGGCAGGATCCAGACTCTCAGTCTGGCAATTGGGGTCCGAATCCCCGTCCTCCCAACAACATCTAGATTGAAAACTGCGCAGCATACGTGTGGCTTACTCGGGACTGGAAACTTGGGCCGCAGAACTTATGCGAACCGATTGAACGCTACCGCGGTTGGTTTGGATCGCGAGCACCAGCCTGCTCTGAACAACCAGTGTGAAAGGGATCCATACGCTTCAACGATCCGCTGACGAGTTCCCTTTCCCGTCGGCTCGACTGACAGCCTGACCCACTGGGATTCAAGGCGCTAGAATGCATTCGTCCGTACATGGAAGGCTTGAACAGTCCCAGACAGCTACCGTTCCTTGTCGGACGATATCGGTGTGAAGAGTACCTCGGAGGCGACATGGCTGAGGTGTATCGGGCGTAGGATACCGGAAAACTTCCAACAGACAGACACGTCAAAATCTCCCGGAAAAGCGTGAAGTATAAGGTCACTCACGCCGGTATTGAGGAAGTTGGTTGCGGGGGCAAGATTTGAACTTGCGACCTTTGGGTTATGAGCCCAACGAGCTACCTGACTGCTCCACCCCGCACTCTGATCGTAGCATCCGCTGCCCGTGGCTGCGCAAGTACGTTCAAAGCCTTGCCGAATATGAGTTCGGGACCTGCGGTTATCGGCGTGGGAACTCCCCTCAGCAGGGCTAGTGCGGCGTAAGAGCCCCGATCAGATCCACAGAATCCAGAATCACACGCGTCCCGGGCAGAAAACGTGACCTCCCGATTTATCCCAACGAAGCGGGTCGGGGCCGGCCGCCTGCGGCATCAAGAGCTCTTCAAAGCCCCAAAATTGCTGCCGGCGTTTAGTACCAGAGAAAGTCGTCACTGCGGAGTTTGTCACTGCGGAGTTTTACAGTAGATAATGCAAGTCTACAAAGCCTAAACCACCATGGCACGCTCTGGACCCCGGCGATCTGCGGCAGCAGTTCGGCAAACCATCTCGGCTCCCCGGCTCGATTCTCCCGAGCTTTACCTCAACCCGCACCTGAGTTTACTTGCCTTTCAACGGCGGGTACTGGAGAAAGCGCAGGATCCCGAAACGCCCCTGCTCGAAAGGGTGAAGTTCGTTTCGATCCTCGGGTCCAATATCGATGAATTCTTCATGGTTCGGGTAGCCGGGCTTTGGCAGCAGATCGAGACCAGAACCACCGAAATCAGCATGGACGGACGCTCGCCGTCCGAGCAGCTCGAACTGATCCGCCACGAGGTGACCAGCATCGTCGGCGAGATCTATCGCTTATGGCGCGAGGAGCTTATGCCCGAGCTGAGGGCAGCGGGCATTTACATTCTGAGTTTCGATGAGCTCAATCCCCAGCAGAAGACCGCCATGGACGACTACTTCCGGCGAGTCGTATATCCCGTCCTGACGCCCCTTGCCGTAGACCAGGGGCGGCCGTTTCCGCACATTTCGAATCTCAGCCTGAACGTGGCCGCCGTTGTCAGCAACGGCGACAGCCAGGAGCGGTTCGCGCGGGTGAAGGTTCCTGATTCGTTGCCGCAACTCCTCCCGCTTCCATCCGAGGCAGGCGAGCTCGCATTCGTGTGGCTGGAGCGCGCCATCATTGCCAATCTCCGAATGCTGTTTCCTGAAATGGAGATTCTGAAAGCCGACATGTTCCATGTCACGCGCGACGCGGAGCTGGCAATCCAGGAGCTCGAGACCGACGACCTGTTGGAAAGCGTGCAGGAAGCTGTGTTGCTGCGCCGGTTCCGCGATGCCGTGCGGTTGCAGGTGAATGCGGGCATGCCCCAGAGGATGCTCGAGCTTCTGACCAGCAATCTAGAGCTCGATCAAAACGACGTTTACAAAATGGATGGCCCGCTCGATCTGAGCCGGGTTCGCGCACTGCTTTCTATCGAGCGGCCGGTCCTTAAAGACAGGCCATTCATTCCGTTGACGCCAAAAGGTTTTTTGACCGCCTCGGCCCCGGAGATCTTTTCTGCGATTCAGGAATCGGACATCTTGATTCACCAGCCTTACGAGTCGTTTCAGCCGGTCATCGATTTTCTGCGGGCGGCGGCCGAAGACCCCGACGTACTGGCGATCAAGATGACGCTATACCGGGTTGGCCGGAAATCGCCGATTGTCGAAGCGCTGCAGCACGCCAGCCAGGACGGCAAACAAGTAGCGGTGCTGGTGGAGCTGAAAGCGCGTTTCGATGAAGAGAGCAACATCGAGTGGGCGCAGAAACTGGAGCGCGACGGCGTCCACGTTGTGTATGGTCTGCCGGGCGTGAAGGTTCACGCGAAGGTGGCGATGGTCGTCCGGCGCGAAGGAGACGCCATTCGGCGTTACCTGCATCTTGGAACCGGCAATTACAACCCGACTACGGCTCGCATTTACACCGACCTCGGGTTGTTCACCTGCAACGAAGAGATCGGGGAGGACGTCAGCGATCTGTTCAATTTCCTGACGGGCTACTCCGCCAAGAAGGCGTATCGAAAGCTGCTCGTAGCACCGTACAGTATCCGATCAGGCCTGGAGCGCCTGGTGCGCGCTGAAATCGAACGGCACAAAGAGGAAGGCGGCGGCCACATCATTTTCAAGATGAACGCGCTGGAAGATGCCGGCATGGTGCGGCTTTTGTACGAGGCTTCGCAGGCGGGAGTTCGCATTGATCTGATTGTGAGAGGGGTTTGCTCGCTTCGTCCGGGCCTTCCCGGTATCAGCGAAACCATTCAGGTGAGAAGCATTCTGGGCCGTTTTCTGGAGCACAGCCGTATCTATTACTTCCGCAACGGCGGGGATGAACTCGTGTACGTCGGCAGTGCAGACCTAATGCCGCGCAATTTGAACCGGCGCATCGAGATTCTGTTTCCTATCGAAAGTGAGCGGCTGATTCGGCGAATTCGCGATCGCATCTTGCAAAAGTATTTGGAGGACCAGGTCGGGGCGCGGATTATGAATGGGGACGGCACCTATGTGCCCGCGGCTCGCTCTAACGGGAGGAGATTGAACAGCCAAGCCTGGTTCCTCAAGCACGAAGCCTGAGGGGATCTCGTACACCCTCTCGAGCATGGACGAACGGAGCAAGTTCGGCAAACTGGCGCGTGCGTTTGGGATTCTGGTCCTTTCCGTTACACTTGCCTTCCTGTGGCTTAATGGAGACTTCGTCCCGGGTCATCAGCTGACGGCTCTATTCAAAATGCTCTTGGTGGCCGCTGTCTTTACGGCGCTAGGGGTCGCCAGCGATTTGCGAGCGTGGCATAGATGGTCAGCCGTCACCGAACGTCTCCAGATCTTCGCGGCGGAACTGCCCGAGAGGCAAGCCTATTTGCCGGAAGATGGTCCTGCGGAGTTGCAGCGCCTTGCACGGGCCATGCGCGGCATGGCAGAGAGGGTGCGGCAACTGGTAGAGCGTGCCAACCTTGAGTCGTCGCGCCGGGAGACAATCTTGGCCTGCATGGCCGAGGGCGTTCTCGCCGTGGATAAAGATCTGAAAGTAATTTTCTGCAACGA
>JAFATG010000239.1 GCA_019244055.1 Acidobacteriaceae bacterium
CAAGAAGCCAGCCAAAGCCGCCTCGCCATGCCGGGCGCCGGGGAATAGCAGAGCCGGATTCTCCGATCGCAAATTGCATGCCCCGGCCTCTGGTCGCAAGGCGCTGCGACTCAACGGGAAGCTACTAGGGCTGGCCGAAAGAAGACGATTGACCTCTGAGGAAGGGGACGCCATACAAGGACTATTGTCCACTGAATCGGCAAGTGCCTGATCAACGCGATCCCCGCGAGCGGTTCCGTTTATCGCTTCCTGGCGGAAGATTTCTTCGTAGTCGATTTGCGGCCGGTGCTCTTTCGCGAGCCGCTCCTTTTCGATGCCGATGAAGAGCTCTTCTTCGTGGCGTGTTTCCTCGAGGAGCTGTTCTTTTTGCTTGCGCCCTTCTTCGGTGGAACATTCGCGCCCGATCGCCGCGCCTCGCTCAACCCGATCGCAATCGCCTGCTTCGGATTCTTCACCGTTTTCCCGCTGCGGCCAGATTTCAATTCATGATGCTTGAACTCGTGCATCGTTTTTTGCATTTTGTTGCGCGTCGTCCGCTTCGATTTCGAACCGGAGCCGGACGATGATCTCTTAGAACTGCTTGTCTTCTTAGTTGCCATCTCCACCTCAAACGTGATCGTTACTACTGATCCTCTAGTGACTGGATGACGAGCCGCCAAGGAATTGTTTCAAAACAAACGCAAAGCGGCCAGTTCAGCCTTCTTCCGCTGTTATCCTGACTACTTAGAGGATTCTATTTGTCTCGACTCGCTGCTGCATTCCGCAGCTTCTTTTCAATCCTTTTTTCTGGCGTGCTTCCCGAAGATATAGCGCTGGAGTTTGGCTTTTCAAAAACGAAAGCTGCACCAGTTGCGCCGCCCACTCCGCAAGTGAAGATCAGCGATGGAGCGTTGCAGATCCTGAATATTTTTCAACGTGACTCCCGTCTGATCGACTTTCTGATGGAAGATATCTCAGGTTACGCCGACGATCAGATCGGCGCGGCTGTCCGTACTCTTCACTCTGATTGCAAGGCCAGTTTGAATCGCCATGTAACACTGGCGCCAGTCGTGGACGGCGTCGAGGGAACGTACCAAAAGCTCGATGCGACTAAGACCCCGGACCCGAATCGCATCAAGTTGATAGGCAATGTGCCTGCGAATGGTAAAGTTCCCGGCGGCACGCTGCGCCATCGCGGCTGGATGGCCGGCTCCGTCAATTTGCCTCCTCTCGGCAAGCAAGATGCTTCGGTCATTGCTCCCGCCGAACTGGAAATCGAATAGCTTGTAAGTTCTAGCCTCATGTCGCAGTACATCATCGGTATCGATCTCGGCACCACTAACAGCGCGCTCGCCTATACGGCCGCGGCGCCGGAGAGTGAACAGCCCGAAGTGCATCTCTTCCCGGTTCCGCAGCTTGTGAATCCAGGCGAAGTAGCCGGCCTCGATCTCTTGCCTTCATCCTTATATATTCCCGGCCCGAACGAGTTCGTGGAGGGCGCGCTGGCGCTTCCATGGAACGGGCGGCCACAGTACATCACTGGCCAACTCGCGAAGAATCGCGGCGTAGAAAATGCGGGTCGCCTCGTCAGCTCCGCCAAATCCTGGCTATCGAATCAGAGCGCGGATCCATCGCAACCAGTGCTTCCCTTAGCCGCGCCCGACGGAGTGCAGAAGATCTCAGCCGTCGAAGCTTCCTCGCAATATCTGCTCCACCTTCGCTCCGCTTGGGATACCGCTCATCCGGATGCGAAGCTCGCCGAGCAAATTGTCCTCATCACCGTGCCCGCATCCTTCGATGCCGCGGCGCGCGATCTCACGCAACGTGCCGCCCGCGAAGCCGGTTATCCCGAAGTCACAATTCTGGAAGAGCCGCAAGCTGCCTTCTACGCCTGGATCGAACGGAACCCAAATTGGCGTGAACAGGTCAAGCCCGGTGATCTGGTTCTGGTGGTGGATATCGGCGGCGGCACCACTGATTTCACCCTTATTGCTGTAACCGAACAAAACGGAGAGCTGCAGCTCGAACGCCTTGCGGTCGGCGAGCACCTTCTGCTTGGCGGTGACAACATGGATCTCGCGGTCGCCCGCTACGCCGAGCAGCAGTTCGCGAAGAAGAACACGAAACTCGACGCGATTCAATTCCATTCGCTGTGGCAGCAGTGCCGCGCAGCCAAGGAGCTTCTGCTTTCCAACAACGAATCTGCGCGCGAGGAGCAACCGCTGACGATTCTCGGCCGCGGCACTGGTCTGGTAGGCGGAACGATTCGCGGCAAAATCACCCGAGACGAGATTCGCCAGCTCTTGCTCAACGGCTTTTTCCCATCAGTTGCGCCCGACGCCGCTCCCGAGCGCCAGCGCCGCGCGGCCCTCATGGAAGTCGGTCTGAACTATGCCTCCGACCCGGCAGTGACGAAGCACTTGGCGCAGTTCCTGCGGCGAGCAGCCGGCAACACGGGAACCGGCGATTTTGCCCGCCCCACGCACTTGCTCTTCAATGGTGGTGTGCTGCAGGCAGGCGCGATTGAACACCGCGTCTTCGAAGTGCTTAACACGTGGCTGCTCCAGGCGGGCGCTCCCGCTGTCATCGAGCTGCGCGCCGAAACAAAACATGTTGACCTGATGCGGGCCGTTGCGCACGGCGCAACATATTATGGCTTGGCTCGGACCGGCAAAGGCGTCCGCATTCGCGGCGGAGTTCCGCGCTCGTACTACGTTGGCATCGAGAGTTCTCTCCCCGCTGTTCCCGGAATGCCCGCGCCCATGAAGGCTCTCACGGTTGTTCCCTTCGGACTCGAAGAAGGATCAAAGGTCGAATTGCCACAGCGTAAATTCGCGTTAGTGACCGGTGAACCCGCCGAGTTCCGCTTCTTCTCCTCGCTATCCCGCAAAACGGATGTCGCGGGTGCGCTGATCGAAGAAATCGGTGATGATCTCGAAGAACTTTCACCGATGGAGGTCTTCCTACCCGCTCACGCCGACGGCGCGCGCGAAGAGATCGTACCCGTCACCCTGGAGAGTAACGTGACCGAAACCGGCATGCTCGAGCTCTGGTGCGTTGCCGCTGACGGGCGCCGCTGGAAGCTCGAATTCAACGTCCGCGAGCGCGCCGCCGCCGCATGAACGCCCGCTCCGGAGTCTCCGCTCGATGAACGTCGGTATCGATCTAGGCACCACCAATTCCGCCCTCGCCTACATCGATCCCGCCGAAGCCGCTGAATCCGACTTCCCTCCCATTCACGTTCTTCCCATCGAGCAGCAACTCGACGCCAACCGCTCCGGCGCGCTGCGTACTCTTCCATCCTTTCTTTATCTGAGCGAGCCGCCCGTTGTCGGTGCGTATGCTCGCGATCAGGGGGCGCTGGTTCCCACCAAAACCGTTCATTCCGCCAAGTCCTGGCTCTCGAACTCTGAAGCCGACCGCACGGCGAAAATTCTTCCTTGGGACTCTCAGGAAGAAGGTCGCGTGCTCTCGCCCGTCGACGCTTCCTCCCGCTACCTCGCTCATCTGCGCGACGCCTGGAACCGCGGAAAGGGAGCCCCACTCAATGAGCAGCAGGTTGTTCTGACGGTTCCCGCCAGCTTCGACGAAGAAGCTCGCGAGCTCACCGTGCAGGCCGCGAATGAAGCGGACATCGAGCACCTCACCTTGCTCGAGGAACCGGCAGCCGCTTTCTATGCGTGGATCGCCGGCCACCTCGCCCGCTCAAATAAGGAATTATTTGACGGCCAGATCGTTCTCGTCTGCGACGTCGGCGGCGGCACCAGCGACTTCACGCTTGTTCGTGTTGATCGCGAGGGCGACCGCGTCCAGTTCACGCGCACTACGGTCGGCCGCCATCTCCTTCTCGGTGGCGATAATCTTGATCTGACCATCTCCTGGCTCGCGGAATCGAAACTCGGGCGAACGCTCTCCTTGCGGCAGAGGAGCGCGCTACGCCGGCAGTCCTCGGCCGCCAAAGAGACGCTGCTCTCGCCCAACGGCCCAGGTACCGTCGATGTGACCGTGGTTGGCGCAGGTGCAGCACTCGTCGGCGGCACCCTTAAGACCACCATCACCCGTGACGAAGTGCTCGAGCTCGCTCTCGGCGGATTTCTCCCGCCTAGCAATCTCACCGACAAGCCGCAACAGGAAAAGCAGAGCGTTTTCCGTGAACTTGGGCTGCCCTATGTGTCCGATCCCGCCATCACGCGACACCTTGCCGAATTTCTCCACAACTCTCCCGCCGCCGAACATGGCGTCGACGCCATTCTGTTTAACGGAGGCTTCTTCATCCCGCAAGTGTTTCGCGAGCGCGTCCGCGATGTCGTCACGCATTGGTTTGGGCACCAGCCTGCCCTCTTCGAAAACCACGATCTCGATCTCGCCGTAGCCATCGGCGCATCTTATTACTCTTACGTGCGGGCATCCGGGAGCGGCGTTCTTGTCCGGGGCGGTCTGCCGCGTGCCTATTATCTCGGGCTTCAACAGCTCGATGCACCCGGCTCGTCAACAATTGGCGCCGTCTGTCTAATGCCGCGCGGGTCCGAAGAAGGCCAGGAGATCAAGCTCGAACAGCCGGAGCTGCAGCTTCTCGCGAATACGCCCGTGGCTTTTCGTCTCTACAGTTCACTTAGCCGCACGGAAGATGCCGCGGGCGACGTGGTCTCTTTCGAAGGTTCCGAAGACATGCTCGATCCTGCTAGCGATCCGCGCCTGCACGCACCCTTGCGTGCCGTAATCCGCTTCGGGAAGGGCGGCGAACGCCTCGTCCCGGTAACGCTCGGCGGCCGTCTGACCGAAGTGGGAACGCTCGAAACGTGGGCTGATTCCAAAATAAGCGAGCATCGCTGGCGCTTGCAGTTTCAGTTACGCAAGATGACGGATATGGCGGATAGTGCGCCCGCCGCTGCCGCCGGAATTCGATCCACCGCTGTCATCAGCCTCGAAGCCCAAGCTAACGCCGAAGCGCTCATTGAGCAGGTCTTCAGTAGGTCCGGTTCCGGATTGCCACCCGAACAACTCCCGGCGCGGCTCGAGCAGACGCTGGGTCTCGGTCGCCTCTCCTGGCCGCTTGCAACCATTCGCGCGTTTTCCGATAAACTCCTCGCGCTTGCCGATGGCCGCCGCAAGAACGCGCACCACGAGGCGCGTTGGTTAAATCTCACCGGGTTCTGTTTGCGCCCGGGTTTCGGCTTTCCGGGCGATGATTTCCGCATTGAGCAAGCCCGCCGCGTCTATGCAGCCGGCCTCACCTTCGGTAATCACGTGCAGTGTGAGATCGATTGGTGGATTTTCTGCGGCCGCATCGCGGGCGGTCACAATCGCAACCAACAAGCCGATATCTTCCAGCGCCTCTCGCCCATTCTCGTTCCCAAACAGAAACGCAAGCAGCGCATCAATCAAGCCCTTCTTCGCGAGATGTGGCGCACAGCCGCCAGCCTGGAACTTCTTCCGCAGCAGACCAAAACCCAACTCGGAGACATCCTGCTCGAAAGTGTTAAACGCGGTGAGATGGTTGACTCAGCGATCTGGTGTCTGTCTCGTCTCGGCGCACGCAAGCTGTTCAGCGGGCCCATTAACCTTGTACTTTCGCCCTCAGTCGTCAGCCGCTGGGTGGAAACGCTTCTGAAGCTTCCGGCTACGCCCGCACTTCTCGATGCGATCGTGCAAATGGGCCGGCAGACCGGCGATGTCGCGCGCGATCTCCCGCCGGCCACGCTCGACTCCATTCGCCGCGCCTGCGAAGCCAGTCCCCGTGCTGCCGAACTCTTGCGTCAGCTCGCCGGCGAAGCAGACGACCTCGCGGTTTCGAGCCGTGTCTTTGGTGAAGATCTTCCTGCCGGCTTAGTCTTGGCCGGCACTTCCGCTTAATAACGATGCGCGAGACCGAGCTCGTCGCGCTGATCCGAAAACTTACAACGCGCGCCCCTAGCCAGCCACAAATCATTCAAAGCATCGGCGATGATTGTGCGATTCTCCGCCCGCGTCCCAACGAAGACCTCGTCTTCACCACCGATTTCGTGATTGAAGGCCGCCACTTCACGCTCGATACGCACAAGCCCGCGGATATCGGTTATAAAGCTCTGGGACGGAGTCTGTCGGATCTCGCCGCTATGGGAAGTGAACCGCTTTTCTGTCTCGTTTCGCTTGCTGTGCCCGCAGCATTCGCGCCCCGCTGGATCCAAAATTTCTATCGCGGGCTACTCGCGCTTGCCGCCTATTACAAGATCACCGTGGCGGGAGGGGATCTCGCGCGTTTTGATAAGGTCGTCGCTGACGTGATCTGCTGTGGCCGCGTGCCTCGCGGAAAAGCCATCCTGCGAAGTGGTGCGCGCCCGGGAGATCGCATCTTTGTTACCGGCCAACTCGGCGGTTCTGCCCACGGATTCAGAACCCGGACAGGAGCCGCCTGGCGCGGCCATCTTCATCCGGAACCGCGCATCCCTGCCGGTATGGCCCTGCGCAAACTCGGCGTCCGCGCCGGGATGGATTTGAGCGACGGCCTTGCTCTCGACCTCTACCGCTTATGCCTGGAGTCGAAAGTCAGCGCTGAGATCGGTTCCAATCTCCCCATCGCACCTGGCGCGACCGAAGACGAAGCTCTCCACGGCGGTGAGGACTACGAGTTGCTCTTCACAGCCCCGCCTCAGCTAACCATTCCGCCACGAATCGCGAAGGTTTCTGTAACGGGAATCGGCCGCATCACTCGCGGCAAACCCGGAACTATTCGCTATGGCGGCCGCATTCTGCCTCCCAAAGGATTCGATCACTTCACATGACCATCGAACCTGATCTCCCCGTCGTTCTTGATCTGATTGAAGCCTTCCGCCGTTCGAAGGCGATGTTTACTGCCGTGCGGCTCGGCATCTTCGATTGCCTGGAGGGCGAATCGCAATCCGCTGATCAACTCGCGGCGAAATTAAACCTCAACTGCTCCGCTCTGAATCGGCTTTTGCACGGCTGCGTCGCACTCGGCCTCCTGCGCCGCAAAGGCGATCGCTATCTCAACACCCCGACCGCTTCACGCTATCTCGTAAGCGCCAGCCCGCACACGTTTGCCGGTTACATCACCTATTCCGATCAATCGCTCTATCCTCTTTGGGGACATCTGGATGACGCTATTCGCGAGGGTTCCAATCGCTGGAGCCAGACGTTCGGCAGCCGCGACGCTCTTTTCGACTACTACTATCGGGATGAAACCGCCACTCGAAATTTCATTCGAGCGATGAACGGCTTCGGTCAGGTCTCATCTCCCCGCATCGCTCGTGCGTTCGATCTCAGTGGCTTTCGCCATCTGGTCGATCTCGGCGGCGCAACCGGCCATCTCGCGATCGCCGCCTGCGAAGCCTACCCGGAACTTCGTGCCACTGTGGTCGATCTTCCGCGCATTGAGCCATTCGCGCGCGAGTTTTTGGCTGCTTCGGCCGTTGCCGGCCGCGTGGAATTTATCGCCACCGATTTCTTTCTCGACCCGCTTCCCGCCGGCGATCTTTATGCGCTTGGCCGCATCCTGCACGATTGGGACGACGCCAAAGTTCGCGCGCTGCTCGAAAAAATCGCGGCGGCTTTGCCGGAAAACGGCGGAGTGCTTATCGCCGAAGCATTAATCAACGAGGACCGCTCGGGCCCGGTCTACGCGATCATGCAAGACCTCAATATGTTGGTCTGCACAGATGGCCGCGAACGCACCGCCTCTGAATACAAGCAACTGCTGGAAAGCACCGGCTTCTCGAGAGTTCAAGCCGGCCGCACCGGCGCCTCCCTCGACGCCATACTCGCATATCGGGCATGCCTTTGAGCCCGTGTGGGCAGGGGCATCGCCCCATAAACGTTAACTTAAGGCCAAAGTTGTTTCCGGATTGCCGACCACACAGCCTAAATAGCGACGGGACGTGATGGGTAAACTTCAAGCGTTTAGAATCAGGTCGCTAGAACTAGTCGCTAAGTCATTTGCAGGCACTCCGAGGCAATGCCGACAAGCTCAGCTCTGTCCCAGATCTCCGGCATCCAGCCGAGCTTTTCGTAGTACCCGACTGCTTCCGGTGCTGCATTTACGTAAAGCGTCAGGAGACCCAAGCGCCGCGCGTAACCCTCAACGAAATCTGAAAGGACGCGATCATGACCTTGCCCCTGGAACTCCGACTCGATTGCCACAAGCCGTACGGCGCCCGTTCCATTGCCGAAATCGTCGAGTCGAACTGTTCCAATCGCTCGACCATTCAACCTCAGAAGCAGAGGGTGATTGGCCGTTTTGTATTCGTCTGCATGATTCTCGTCGTAGTTACTGAGTCCTCTTCGTTGCCAGAGAACCTTCCGGCGGATCGAGTGATATTCATGCCAATCGCGCTCGGCCGTCACTTCAACAAGTTGGTAGTCAATGGATATCCAGCAGCTTACCTTATAGACCCAACCACTTCGGCAACTCATCCGGATTCCAGTTCGGATGAGCTTATCATCCATAGTGATGGGCGGCTGGCGTTTGCTCGGATTTGTTTTGATCTTTGATGCACTAGCCCTAATCATCCTCTACCCACTGCTCGACGTATTCTCGTGCGGGTACCTCGTCGTGAGCACCCTGCTCGCAGCTATTCAGGCCGCTGTGAACCGGCGATTCTCAACTTCTAAAGAAGTCGAGCGCCTCTTCTACTCGAAGGACATCGACAGAGTCTGGGACAGGTTTGTTCCGATTCTCGGTTTGGCTGAGTTTGCAGTCTTCTTCGAATACTCGCATTGGCGGCCCGTGCCAGAACTCCTGGGGCGCTCAATGCAAATATCCGGGTTGTCTCTGTGTGTTGTGGGAACGATCTGGCTTCTATGGGTTGACTCCTATTTAGTTCGCGAGTTCCCGTCTCACTATCGACGCGGTGCCATTATGACCTCGGGTCCATATCAGCACTTCCGTCATACCAGGTATATCGGCTTGCTCGCGACACGTTCAGCTCTGCCGATGCTGTTCGGTAGCGCGATCGCCTGGGTACTTGCCATCGTTTGGTTTGGCTTCATACGTCGCCGAGCGCACTTGGAGGAGAGATACTTGAGCAGCAAATTCGGTAGCGTCTACACGCAATACGCTGCTCACGTTATCGGAATACCTTGAGCCTTTTAGAAGGCGGTCAGATCCAGCTCAGTTCCGTATTCATCAACCCTGCGCGCGCGACGGGGGAAATATGGGGGATTGGAACTTCCGCGCGCTTCGAGCTTCGTGTCGCCGGAATGTTACAGTGATACGCTATCGACCAATTCTGTTGGCTAACATAGCGTCTTTAAGAGATACATCGCATGCGCAAACAAGTCCAAGCCGGCAATGTCGAGCTCCCCGGAGAATCGCGAGCCATTCCGGTATTCCTGCTCACGACCCTTTTGATTAGTTCGGTGTTCTATTTCCTCATAGTCAAATCAGGCCACATGGGGGGAGGCCTGGGTGCTTACGTCGCCGGTTTGATGTGGTCCCCCGGCTTCGCCGCCTTGCTCACGTGCAAGTATCTCGGTCGTGACTTGGGCACCCTCGGCTGGAAGTGGGGTGAAACGCGCTACGAGGTGATCAGCTACTTCATTCCGCTTTCATATGCCATTGTCATCTATGCATTCGTTTGGCTAACTGGGTTAGGCGGTGTGTACCGCAAGGACTTTGTTGATGAGATTACAAACTCGTTTGGCCTTGGCGCGATGCCGGCATGGGCGAGCATCGCCCTTTACTTCGTCTTCGCGGGCACGTTTAGCGTTATACGAGATTTCGCGACTGTCATCGGCGAAGAGATTGGCTGGCGTGGGTTCCTGGTTCCTGAACTGGCGAAGACACACGGTTTTCCGGCGACCGCCATGATTACGGGATTCATCTGGGCGATTTGGCATTACCCAGTCCTCCTGTTTGCTGATTACCACTCACCGGCGCCGGCTTGGTACTACGTTCCATTGCTCACGGTCATGCTGCCTTTCCTCACCTTTGTGTGGACCTGGATGCGACTCAAATCTGGTAGCATCTGGCCGTGCGTGATTTTGCACGCTTCGCATAACACCTTCATCCAGCAGTTCTTCGATCCGCTCACAGTTTACCGGAGCAAAACCGGTTACGTCGCCGGAGAGTTTGGCGCTGCGCTCCTTGTCCTTTCGATATTGATGGCCATCTATTTTTGGAGGCGCCGTGATGAGGTGGAGAGTGACAATCGCCGGAGCGCCCCGGCGGACTACCTTGCAGCTTCTGAAGGCTAGCTCTGCCGAATAGCGGATGGCCGTTTTAACAAGAAATGGGAACTTAACTGCTCTTCGGCATGATCCAGAGCCGCCAGATGATGCTGTAGACCCAATGTGAGAATCGCCGGCTCAGGCTCGTCCTCAAAATGCAAGACGGCTTCTTCCGATTTGGCGCGCACTGCGGTTCGCCAACGGATCACGCCGACTGCTATGGCGAGAACGGCGATGAGAGCGGCGTAGCGCCTGGGATCTTCCAGGGCGCTGCGTTCGAGCGCCGCACCCTTGTTGAGCTTATACGCGAACGCCACGAAAGCCAGGGCAGCCATGTGGAAATATGATTTGCCAGGCAAATAGGAACAAGTGAAGGGAATTTTCTGAAAACTGCGCAGCGAGAGTTCACTAAGAATCATCCCCACCAGGGCGAGGATTGCCAGGTGGGCCGACGCCGCGCGCCAGGGCCAGATCCCGAAGAATAGCGCCGCCATAGCCCCCAGGACGGGCGCTAGGGCAAGCCCATACAGTGCGCGCCGTGTCGCCGCAAGACATTCCGGGACTGCTGGCGGCGGTGTGACTCGGAAGATCCAGTTGGCCCGAAGCTCCAGCGGCATGGAGAACACAACGCGGGTTCCCAACGCCGCAGCGCACATTATCAGGATGCTCGCCACCAGAAGCGGTGCATTCATCTGATACCAAACATCGCCGGCCGAGCTTTGGTTGCCGAGAACAGGTGCTTTCGATATGAAAATTCCTAATCCAAGTGCAATTCCCAGATAGAAAGTCAGAACGACTCGATGCTGTGGGCTCCGAAACAGCGTGCGGACTGCAAATTGGCCGACTACTGTTTCGAGCGAATTCCCGAAGCGCGGCAGCCAACGCAGACGCCAGGGCGCCGGCAGAATATCGGGCTGTTCGGCAATCTTTTGGAGCGTACGGAGATAGCAAATCGTGTACGCGCCGGCGGCTCCGCAGAGCGAGATCGCAAGGCCGGTCCACGCCCGCTCCGCTAAAGGAGCAAGCTCGGACGGCAGAGATCCATTGAGGGCTTGAAAGAGACTGAAAAACCAATAGGACGGCAACCACGGCAGCAGCCCTTGATTGTTGACCAGGACCTCCAGCCCGCCGAACGGCGGCTGCAGAAAGTAGACCAGAAGAAAAAGGCAGAAACAAGCCAGCTGCAGAAATGATGAGACGCGTAGTAATATCTGGCGCGGAAGCAGTTGCGCCAAGCCCTGCAAGGTCAGTACGGAAGAGAAGAGAAACGCGCCGGCAGCGAATAACGTGACCCAGTAAGCGCCGAACGAGCGCAAGGTGCTCCAGGGAGCAGCTTTTCCGGCCAGGAGCGGGCTGGCAAGGGAAACGGCAGGCCTGCCCATCAATCTCTGGCGAATGTGGCCGCCGACTCGTTCGGGACTGAGAGCCAGGTTTGGACCGGTGTTGAGGAGTACGACAATGGCATAGTCACCCGTCGGATCAAAAATTGCGTGGCTCGTGAAGCCGCCGGTTGCACCGTTGTGCCCGAATATTCCGGAGCGGTCGTCATGGTTCCACGCGAGCGCGATGTGGTGCCCAGCTGTCCCGCTAGCTCGAAGCTGATGGGATTCAGTCAGCGGCGCGGAAAGCGTCGGGAACCTCTCTGGATGCAGTTGCGCTTCGAGGTACGTGAGCATGTCGCCCGCGGTCGAGCGAATTCCCCCGGCCCCGGCGAGTGCGTCCAGATCCCAGGCATGAACCGGATTGTGCGGTGCATTGCCGCTGTGTCCCTGGATGAAACGCTCCCATTGTTCCGGCGAAAGCGACACGACGGTGTCCCTCATTCCAAGCGAACCAGTGATCTCTTGCTTCAGGAGCTTCGCATAAGTAGTTCGCGCGCTATTTGCCAACGCTTGTCCAAGCAATCCCAAACCCAGATTGCTGTATAAAAACCCAGGATGCACGGGCTTGGTGACGCCGCGCTTGGCCATGAATGCATACAGATCGGCCGCACGATAATCGGCATAAGGGTTGGTCCTGTCCAAGGGATTGAAGTTGTCGGGCATTGGCGGCAAACCGGAGTGTTGCGTCGCCAGATCGAGCAAAGTAATCTCAGGACCATTGGGCTTAGGCACGATTCCTTCGGGTAGCAGCTCGCGCACCGGTTCATTGAAGCTGACCTTTCTTTGCTCGACCATGCGGGCCAAGAGGAGGCCGGTAAAGGTCTTGGTGATGGAGCCGATCTCAAATATGGAGTCTGCGTTCGCGGTTCCATACGTGAACACACGGCGGACCCCATGCTCCACGACTCCAATGGCAACTCCTGCGTCCTTTCCGATCCCGATTCTGCCACTTGTGGGTTCCCATGCGGCGACCATATCGCGATCGAGCACAGGTTGCAAGTCGGTTACGTGTACCGGAGGCATTGCGGCCTCGTACTTAGGCGGCGGCAGTACCGGCGCGGTGGAAAAAGCAAACGGCGTCAG
Source organism: Acidobacteriaceae bacterium (assembly GCA_019244055.1). GTDB lineage: Bacteria > Acidobacteriota > Terriglobia > Bryobacterales > Bryobacteraceae > Bog-105. The sequence goes on from JAFATG010000239.1 coordinate 12,609, forward strand.
CAGGCCGGGGAGAATGTTTAAGCAAATCACGGTAAGCCCCAAGGAAGTGGTTACCGTCGCGACCTTCGCAAGAAAAACCGTGCGCGCCTGCACAGGCAGAGGAGCCAGCACCATGATGTCGCGCCGGTCCGGGAACATGGATTCCCAACTCAAAACTGCGAACAGGCCGACCACTAGCATCGTGGTTGCAATAATAAAGTGTTCGGCGGTCCAGGTGACCAGCAGGGTCAGCTCGGATGGAGGGCCCTCGCTCATGATTACCGTGGGAAGCAATACCCAGAGACCGACAAAAAGCAGTAGCGCCGCAAACTGCCCCAGGAGCTTGCCGATATCGCCCTGGGGCGCGAGCAGTTCCAGGTCAATGATGCGGAACAGAAACTCGCGATAGAGCACGCGGAACTGAAGTTTCGTCATGCAGCGCGCGCCTCACGCCAGAATCAGGTCCACGATCTCGCGCGAAACGGCCGCCGTGTCCTGCTCGACAACGAGTTGAGAAAAGATCTCCTCGAGTGTCGGGACAGCCATAAGCGTCCGCAGCCTTTCGATCGCATCATCGGCAACGATCTTTCCGCGGTGCAAAATCACAACGTGAGAGCAGACACGCTCCACCGTTTCCAGTTCATGTGAGCTAAACAGCACCACCTTCCCGCGCACGGCGAACTCCCCGATCAGGCTGCGCATCATCAGGACTGAGCTCACATCCAACCCGGAAAAAGGCTCGTCCAGCACGATCAGATCGGGATTGTGCAGCAGCGCCGCAGATAGGAGCACCTTCTGCCGCATACCTTTCGAATAGGAAGAGATCGACAGGTGCCGGTCACCGTACAGAGAAAACAGCCGCAGCAGCCCTTCGATTTTGTCGGCTGAAGATTTCCGCGGAAGATCTCGCAACTGGGCCACCATCGTCAGATATTCCTGGCCCGTGAGGTGCGAATAAAGGTGCGGCTCTTCGGGCACGTAACCGAGGCGCTGCTTGTATTCCATTCGATTGTGCTGAATCGGTTGGCCACCAAAGAGGATTGTTCCGTCAGTTGGTTCGATCAACCCGGCAATCATTTTCAGGGTGGTTGACTTGCCTGAGCCATTTGGTCCCAGGTAGCCCGTAATCTCTCCAGCATGGGCAATGAAGCTGATATCGTTCACGGCCGGAATGCTGGAATAGAGCTTTGTTACGCCACGAAGTTCGAGCACGAAACGCCTTCCTCTAGAACCGGTTTAAGAATCATCGGCGGCGAAGCCACGCAGTTAGAGTCGCGAACACCAGCATGGTAAGCGCTGCAAGAGGGGAACCTGTGCAAGGCCGTGAAGTGAGCGCGAGGAGAGCGCCAACCATGACGGGTGCAAGCAGCAATGCTGCCCATAGACTAAACTTCGGAACCAGGAGACCGACTGCGCCGGTAACTTCGAGAGTTCCGGTAAAGTATCGGAACCATTGGCCGAGACCGACTTGCTCGAACTCCCGCACTATGACGGTTTGCTGAGCAGCTTCATGCCACCGATCATCAGAAAAACAAACGCGAGCAGCAGGCAAAGAACCCAACCGAGAATCACACGAAAGATGGCAGGCTTGCCTGATACGCTTGCGATTTCATCCGTTTGAGCCATTGTCTTTCGCACGCCCTCGGAATTTCTACCCGCCTAAACCCAAACAAAACAAGATCAGACGATGACCGAGGATCAAGTTCACCAAGACACCGATGCTGAACTTCCAAAGTCCCGAACGGAACATCCATTGCCGACCGAGGGAAACGAAACAATCTAAGAGAAGTGCTACGCCGGTTTCGGATGCTCGCCTCAGATCGAAAATCCATAGCATTTCTTCTGCAAATCGCTCTTCGAATGAAATCGGATGCAACCAAAGTAAACCGCGATAAAGCCCCCGAATCACATTGCGCTCCTTTGAAACCCAAGATGTAGTTTTGCCTCGCGAATGGCTTCTTCTAAACGCGCGATCTCGGTCGAAAGGACCGCACGCCCGAGCTTAGTTAGCCGATAATAGCGGCGTCTGGACTCGGCTCCGGTCGAGGAATTCTGAGTCTCTTCGACAAGGCGCTCCTTCATGAGCTTTTGGAGATTGTCGTAGAGCGTGCCCGGGCCGAGCTTATATCGCCCATTCGATTGACGGGCGATATCTTGCATGATTCCGTACCCGTGGCGGTCGTCCCCAGCCAGAGAAAGTAAAATGTGCAAGGCCGCCGGCGAGAGAGGTAAGAAGCGCTGAAAATCTTGTCTCACTGTCGCTTTTCGTTATAACGGATTCCGACCGTTGTGTCAATCTCTTTTTCAGTGGTTGGTTTCCTAGTTTTGATTGGCCAGTAAGACTTGGCTCAGATAGCTTTTCGGGCAAACCGGGTTCTCGGACGCTGGCGCTTTACGATCTCCGCATAACGGGCCACCTGGAAGTTGGGACGAATTGCATGCCCCACGCCTCCAATGTATGAATGACTGACCGTCCGGACACAATATTCGGCAGGCCGACGATAATTCTCTAGTCGATTCAAGTGCGCAACGTTTTGTTCTGCTGTATCATAACTGTGAAACAGTGGACATCACCTTTTTTCGCCTGAATCCAGACTCGGGCATTCCTCTATATGTGCAACTGGCGGACCAAATCCGGCATGCAATTGAGAGCTGCGTGCTGGCTCCCGGTGAGCAACTTCCCGCCATTCGAACGCTCGCCCAAGGACTCGTGCTCAGCCCTAACACC
>JAFATG010000282.1 GCA_019244055.1 Acidobacteriaceae bacterium
CGGGTGCGCGAATCCGGCTCATCGGAGACGGGGACCTGTCGGCGGCCATCGCGGTCGCGGTGCGTGGCAATGGCGTTCACGCAGTGATGGGGATCGGCGGGGCCCCCGAAGGAGTACTGGCTGCGGCTGCTATGCGCTGTTTGCACGGCGAAATGGTGGGCAGACTCGTCGTGGATACGCCTGAGCTAGAGGAGCGGGTCGCGCGGATGGGAATCCGCAACCCGCACCGAATCTACACCGCCGGCGACCTGGCGATCGGAACCCACATCATCTTCGCCGCTTGCGGCGTTACCGATGGAGCGCTTTTGCGCGGCGTGCGTTTCTTCGGGGAAGGCCAGCGTACGCACACCCTCGTGATGACTTCTAACCACAACAGCGTCCGATTTATCGACACGGTCCACATGAACCGCAAACCGGGACCCCGAGGCGTCCGGCTCTACTAACGGAGTTATCGGTCGCGGCTATCTTCGAGTGCTCGCAACCCAGGGGCGACGTAAGTCATCCAACGGTCAAGGCATGACTGCCTATCGCTGGATCGCGTTTCCTTCTTTTCTATTACTCATGACGACAGTTTCAGGTGTGAGAGCAACATCCGCCGCACCTCACGGCAGATCTCGCTCGGAGCCCAAATTCGACATAGAATACGCCCGGGTCAACGGAATCAGCCTGCGCATGGACGCTTCGATTCCGGATGGTGTAGTGAGCGCTCCGGCCGTAATCATCGTACACGGCGGAGGCTGGGTGGCGGGCGACCGTAGAATTGACGTTGCACCGCTGTTCCACCCGCTTTCCGATGCTGGCTTTGCCTGGTTTTCGATCAGTTATCGCTTGGCAGCGAGCGTCATGCAGTTCGGAGAAGCAATCGATGACGTCGAGTCCGCCGTACGCTTCGTACGCTCACATGCAGCCGAATATCACGTCGATCCCGCCAGAATCGGCTTGATCGGAGAGTCCGCTGGAGGACAGCTTGCAGCGATGGCCGCGCTTCGCTTGCCTCCGGAAGCGACGGTGAAGGCGATAGTCGGCCTCTATGCGCCGAATGATCTCGTCACGCTCTTGAAGAACTCCGACTATGTACCGGCTCAAATTCGAAGTCAGGTCATGGGAAAACCGTGGGAGAGCTTTGTATTAAGCGTTCTGTCGAAACTATCACCTATAGAGAATGTGCGGCGTGATATGCCGCCGGTTCTGCTTATACACGGCACAGCCGATCCGCTGGTTCCTTTCACGCAATCTGAGATGATGTGCCGGCAGATGCAGGCGGTCGGTGCGAGCTGCGAGCTTTATCCCGTAGCAGGCGCTGGCCACGGCATTCGCTGGTGGGAATCTTCCCCCGGCCTAGCCAGTCAATACAAACGAAAAGTGGTTGATTGGCTGGAACAAAATCTCAGTGCACGGGCAGGGACTCGTGCTCATGCGGCCAGTGCTCCGAGAAAGCCTACAGGAGCCGGTTCCTTTTAGGAGACCGCGCGGGCGCGCCTGCGACGTCGGTGGGCCGCTACAAGTGCGACAAGACCAAATAACACCGGAATGGCCATGTCCGGTTCAGGCGTAGAGATTTCGCCGAACAGGCCGTCCTTTTGGCCGTTTATTCCCGCGGTGAAATAAAGTGCATTGGTATTGACGTTCTTGCCGCCCGTGCGGAACTCCAGAGACCACAGGAAATCATTCACGATCGGTTTCCCATTCGTCCCGTCGAGCGTGGCGACCCAAGCGCCGGTCGTCGGATTATAAGCATTGATTTCGCCGTTCTCGAAATTACCGATCAGCAGATCACCGCCCAGACTACCAAACCCAGCGGGCGCAAGCGTATTGGAGATGCCCCAAGGTGCGTTCAATGCTCCGCCAGTGGCGAACCGCTTCACGAAAGTGCCGTCCGTGTTGAATACGTCGACATATCCGCCGGGAAGACCGGTGCCCATCGAAGTCAATTGCGCATACGTCACATATAGCTGTGAACCGACGAGCTGAATATTGAATGGCACAAAACCGGCCATGGGATGCGGATCGGTGAAGTTACCGGCCAGAGTCACCTGATGGTAACTGGAATCGAAGACCCGAATTGAGCCAGTGGAATCTGCGGCGTAAAGATAATTAGTGCCACTTGAAGAGGCGAGCGCCAAGCCCGTATAGATGGCGCCAGGTGTCGAAGCCAATTGCACGGCCGGGTTTGTCCCGCCCCAACCGTCGATCGTGCCGTTCAAAGTATCGAAAATGAAGAACGCAGCGGTCTTGCCATCGGGCAGCGTGAAACCGGAGCCGCCCGCGAACACTTGCCCCGTGGGGCCGGAAGGCGGAGGTCCGCCGGGAATCGGTACGGTGAGTGGAACCTTGTTCCCAGCGCCGTCATAGAGCGTTGAGGTGCCCGATGCCTGATTCGAAATCCAAAATGGTGAAGTGGCGCCAAATGACACGCCCCAAGGATTCTTCAGGTCGGAATCCGTGGTGAGTGCCTTCCCTGATACATCAGAGACTAGGTTCAGTTGGGTGAACGAGTCGGCGATTAGAAGTTGAGGCGAAAGCGCAAAAACAAAACCAATGAGCAGTTTTGCGCCGGAGCGGAGATTGTGTACGTTTCTCATATAATGACCCCGACACGAGAAAGGCGTTTACCCGCGTTGTGCGGATGGCCTATTTTCACCTATTTGGGCGAGAGCATGAAGGAAGTGTTACGTAAAAACTCTGTAAACAATTTGTACCGGAGGCGAACCCTACACTCTGTCTGCTGCTAGACAATCGCGGGTACAAAGCGAAAATGCTTGTTGGTCTACAGATTCCCGCGAAGGGCCTGTTCGCGTTCAATGGCCTCGAACAGCGCCTTGAAATTACCTTTGCCGAAACTTCGGCTACCCTTTCGCTGGATAATTTCAAAAAACAGCGTCGGCCGGTCTTCGACGGGTTTCGTGAAGATCTGCAGCATGTAGCCCTCATCATCGCGGTCCACCAGAATTCCGAGGCGGGCCAACTCATCCAGAGGCTCGTCAATTTTGCCCACGCGAGCGGTGAGGTCGTCGTAGTACGTCGTTGGGACAGAAAGAAACTCGAGTCCTTGTTGCTGCAATCTCGCAACCGACTCGATGATATTGCCGGTTGCCATGGCAATATGCTGCACTCCGGGACCGTGATAAAAGTCCAGGTATTCCTCAATCTGCGATTTGCGGCGTCCGTCCGCTGGCTCGTTGATTGGGAACCGGATCTTTTCATTGCCGTTTGTCATGACTTTGGACATCAGCGCCGAGTATTCGGTGGAAATGTCCTGATCGTCGAAGTGCTTGAACATCCGGAATCCCATCACGCGTTCATAAAACTCGACCCACGTGTTCATTTGTCCCCAGCCGACATTGCCCACCACGTGATCGATATGTAGAAGCCCCGCTGGGCGAGCCACGCGGTCCACCTGCGGAGGCGGTACGAAGCCAGGCAGAAATGATCCGGAGTAGTTCTTGCGCTCGACGAAGGTGTGAACGGTGTCGCCATAGATAGCAATCGACGAAAGCGTCGCCTCTCCAGCTTCGTCCCGGATAACGACGGGCGCTTGCACGCCGTGCGCGCCGCGAGCGGTTGTCTCTTTCCAGGCGGATCGCGCGTCGTCTACCCATAGCGCAATCGATTTCACTCCGTCCCCGTGCCGTAGGATGTGATCGGCGATTTCGCCATCGGGCCGCAGAGGAGTTGTAAGGACGAAGCGAATCTTGTTTTGCTCCAAGACATAGGAGACGCGATCGCGGGTCCCCGTCTCCGGCCCGCGATAGGCGATCAGGCGGAAGCCCATCGCAGCCCGGTAAAAATAGGCAGCCTGCTTCGCGTTTCCAACATAGAATTCAAGATGATCCGTACCGTGAATCGGGAGGAAATCGGTTTGTGCGCTACTCCCTGTGTCGCGGACTTCAGTGACTTGCGGCATATTCTTCTGTCACTTCAAGCATGACACGCAATAAGGTACGGCAAGCTGTTCTCGGTGGTGTGCTGAAAGTACCGCATGCGGCCGTAAACGTTTGCGTCTAAATAGAAGGAGAGGTTTCTTAATGCCGGTTTATCATCATTTAGGCGAGCTTCCTTCCAAACGACACAAAATTTACCGCCAGCCGAACGGGGAGCTCTACTCCGAGGAGTTGATGGGCAACATGGGTTTCGTCGGGCCGTCATCGCTTCTGTATCATGTCCGGCGGCCGACCGCGGTTCGAGCGCTGCGCACCGTTAAGGAGTTGAAATGGGAGCAGGCCCGACGCGAACCGCTGCGTCATCGGCATTTCCGCACCAAACAACTCACGCATCGCGGAGACGCCTTCGCAGACCGTATCCCCTTACTCTTCAACCATGACGTTTCCATGTCTCTGGTGCGTCCGACCGCAGGAACAACGGACTTCTATCGAAATGCGCAGGGAGACGAGGTGGTGTACGTGAGCCAAGGAGCAGGTGTCCTGGAATCGCCCTTCGGCCGCATTCCCTTTGAAGGCGGCGATTACCTTGTGATTCCGCGCGGCATTCTGCACAGATATCAGTTTTCGGAAGCCGAACAAGTTCTGCTGGTTATCGAGAGTGCCGGCTACATTCGAACTCCGAAGCGTTACCGAAACGAGTACGGACAACTCACAGAGTCGAGCCCATATTCGGAGCGCGATATCCGGCTTCCCCAGAATTTGGAAACGCACGACGAAAAAGGCGAATTCAAGCTGATTGTCAAGAAGGAGAGCACGTTGACAGAGATGGTGCTTGCCTATCATCCCTTCGACGTGATCGGTTGGGACGGCCATTATTTTCCGTGGGCGCTCAGCATTCACAGTTTTGAGCCCAGAGTGGGGCGATTTCACCTGCCCCCTCCTACGCATCAGACTTTTGAAGGAGATGGCTTTGTAATTTGCTCGTTCTGCCCGAGGCCCTTCGATTTCGACCCAGAAGCCGTTCCGGCGCCCTATACGCACTCGAACGTCATGTCCGACGAGGTCCTGTACTACGCCAACTCGGAGTTCATGAGCCGCAAGGGGATTGAATACGGTTCCATCACTTTGCACCCGGACGGATTGGCGCACGGGCCGCAGCCGGGACGGACCGAAGCCTCAATCGGTCAGAAACAGACCGACGAATTGGCGGTGATGATGGACACGTTCCGCGGTTTGGAGGTCAGCCGCGCGGCGGTCGAGACTGAGGACCGAGATTACTATCTATCGTGGCTCGAAAGCTAGCGCCCATAATCTGAACATCCCGGGCTGCTTATGACGGACAAGACTCATGATCCGGCACTACGAAGTTGGGTCGAGTCAGCGAATCTCCCCGGCTGCGATTTTCCGATCCAGAATTTGCCGCTGGGTGTTTTTCGGACGGCTGAAAACCCTCACCCCCGGATAGGAGTCGCCATCGGCGAGTTTGTTCTGGAAGCAGGTCCCTGGCTCTCCAGAAACAACTTGAATGGCTACATGGGACTCTCCTCGGAGCAGCGGCGCGACCTTAGACAGCAAATCAGCCGTGCGCTCGAGCAAGGCGCCACCGAACAGACCCTCATTCCTCAGACCGATTGCAAGATGTTACATCGCACTATGATCGGCGACTACACCGACTTCTACGCATCCATTCACCACGCCACTAATGTGGGCCGGTTGTTCAGGCCCGACAATCCGCTGCTCCCCAACTACAAGCACCTACCAATCGCTTATCACGGCCGATGCTCTTCAATCGTGGTAAGTGAAACAGCGATTAGGCGACCAGTCGGCCAACTCGGCGAAGGGAGGTTCGGGCCGTCTGTCGAGCTTGACTATGAAGTAGAAGTCGGAGCGTTCCTGGGCCCGGGCAACCAGATTGGTGAGCCCATTCCGATCGGCGAAGCAGAACGGCACATCGCGGGAGTCTGTCTGTTGAACGACTGGTCCGCGCGGGATATTCAGCGCTGGGAATATCAGCCGCTCGGGCCATTCTTGGCCAAGAACTTCTCCACATCGATATCGCCCTGGATGATCACAATCGAGGCGCTCGAACCCTTTCGAGCGCTGCCGCCCGAACACGACATGCCGGTTCTTCCGTATCTGCGCAGTGAAAGGCGGGAAGCGTTTGACATCACCGTTGAAGCGTCCCTGCGCACAGCTAAAATGGCTGCGCCCATTCGGATCAGCCGCGCTTCATTTGCAAGCCTGTATTGGACGCTGGCGCAAATGGTCGCCCACCACACGTCGAACGGATGTCCGGTGAGACCCGGGGATCTGATCGGAAGCGGAACCGTTTCCGGTCCTGCGAAGGAGAATCGCGGATGCCTTCTGGAGCTGACCTCCAATGGTCGCGAGCCTCTGTCGCTAGAAAATGGAGAGCAGCGGAAGTTTCTCGAGGATGGTGATGAAGTCACGCTCACGGCGTACTGTGAGCGGCAGGGATTTCGCCGTATAGGATTTGGCCAATGTAGCGGAAGAATCTTGCCGGCCGCCGGCTAAGGTTGCTCCCCAAGTGGATCGGGCTCTTCTTCCCACTCCGCGGAGTTGTTTCGGGGCGTTACGGAGGTATCGACGCGCTCAATCCCAAGATCGGCAAAGATGTTCACAAGATAGCTCTGCGTTTCCACCGGAATCGGGAGATCAGTGCGGTCTGCGCGGCCCGCACCAGCATTGTAAGCAATTAGTGACGACTTCAGATCGCCTTTGTACTTGGCCAGCAGTTGTTTCAAAAACGCTGCTCCGGCCTCAAGATTTTGCTCCGGATCAAACGGGTCGATAACGTGAAACTGTCCCACCGTTGAGGGCATCAGTTGCATCAGCCCCAGAGCGCCCTTCGATGATATCGCACAGGGCCGAAACGCCGATTCTTCCTTCATCACCGCCCGCAGCAGATCCGGATCTAAGGAGCTTTTCTTGCCGGCGGACTGGATCAACGAGTCGATCACTGGTCGCGCCAAGGGGAAGCAACTGACTTCCGCGGCTGCCGCAGGCGCCGACGAAAAGAACGGATCCTGATCCAGAGGGGGAAGCGCGATCGATTGCTGGCGCAGCGAATTTGCCTGCGCGCCCAGTGACGCTTGCTGCTTCTGTAGGGACTCTTGCATCGCCGACGCAGCCCCCTCGGATGGGTTCGGCGGTGCCGCCCAGGAGAGCTGTGCAATGCACATCGCAGTGTATAGAAGCCGCTTCGGTATCGCGCGAGGCATAGAGGCTGCGAGAACCTGAAAGCAATTTGCTGCCCTGTGTCCGTGGAGTATTAGCGGATGCGATGGACTTCAGCAGATCGAACAGCTTAGGAGGCTTTTGTTTGCAGGCTGGCGCCGCTCTCACCAACGGCGCTCGCGTCAGGATTTTGACGCATTCTTACGATGAGCCGGCCGCCTTCGGGATTGAACCATAGTGAACGAACCAGCGTTCCGCCCAAATCCTCGCCTTGAAGCGTAATACTTTCCTGCCTCAGAATTTTCCGAAGAGCACGAACATTCTGCGACCCTATGCCGGATTCCGAAAACACATCGGAGCCACCGATAGCCCAGACAGAAACATCCTCACGAGAAACGCCGTGGGCTTCAATTCGTGAGAAGAGCAGGGGAATAGCGGTGCTCCCATACAGCCAGCGGCCCTTGCTGTGTTCTATGCTGCATATCTCCGGATCGGGTAACGAGAACCGAAGTAGGGCAGCGATTTCCAGCACCGGAATGTGAACGGCCAAGGCCACACAACTGGTCAAGTCCCGTGTGATGAGCCGGAATCCTGCCGCGGCAAACCTGCAGTCCGCTGACGCAACCTCTACGTTGGCGCAGGCTGTGCTGGAGTTCGGGGCGAGCATCTGGATACAGCTTTATCGAGGAATTACGCACGCTTTTAGAGGCGATTGAAGTTATTTTTTTCCGGCGCTTTTCGTTCTTGGGGTCGCGGCGGCATTTCTGGCCGCATCCCTTTCCGTAATCTGCGGGTAGGCAACGATGATTGAGACTCGCCGGTTCGACGGATCCTCGGGACGAGTCGGGAACCGAAGCTGCTGGTCGGCGAAGCCTCGGACTTGCGAAACTTGATCGGTGGCCACACCGTTCGCCTGTATAATCTTCCGAGCCGAGTTAGCGCGGTCTGCAGAGAGCTCCCAGTTCGAGTAGACTGGATTATCGTATGGTCTAGAATCCGTATGGCCTTCAATGATGATCGAGTTATTGAGCTTGCCGAGTTCATTCGCGAGCGCGATTAGCACCTCCCGGCCACCTTCGGTCGGATCTGAGCGCCCATTCTCGAAAAACATCCCCTTGTCTGTTTCGAGCAGCTCGATTCGCAGTCCCTCAGGCGTCATCGTCATATGAACGTGTTCCTTCAGCTTGCTCACCGCTGGGTGTTGCCGTATCGCTTGCTCGAGCGTCTCCTTCAACTGAGGCATCTGCTCCTTGGTGATCGTGATGCCATGGCCACTGCCCGACATGCCAGTACCGATGGTTTTGGCAAACCCTTTGGGGTTGCTGAAATACCCGGCGATGGCCTCTTTGACGTCGTTGCTCGAGCTCATGAGCCACAGGACTAAGAAGAACGCCATCATTGCGGTGACAAAATCGGCGTAGGCCACCTTCCAGGCGCCGCCGTGCGCGCGATGCGCATGCGCCTTTTTCTTTTTTAGGACAATGATTGTCTGCGCGGAGGGCATTTCTTTACGCAGCCAACTGCTCTGATTTCCCGCGAAACTCCTGATCCATCTCTTTAAAACTTGGCCGAACGGCCGACGGAATGGTCCGGCGTGAGAATTCAACTGCCAGAGCTGGTGCTGCTCCCCGGACGAAAGCGATCAGTCCCGTTCTCAGAGTGTGATAGTAGTGCGATTCTTCGTCGTTTGCCCTACTGATTTTGGCTGCGAGCGGAGATAAGAAGCCATAGCACAGGAGAATTCCGAGAAAGGTCCCAACTAGCGCGGCGGCTACCTTCTTTCCGATCTCTTCCGGCGGACCGCCCAGCGCGCTCATTGTAATTACAATGCCGAGTACGGCGGCGACAATGCCCAATCCGGGCAACGCGTCGGCTACGGTCGAAAGAGCGGTTACCGGTTGATTCACTTCGTGGTGATGAACCTCGAGATCGAGTTCGATCAGTTGGTCTAGATCGAAATGCGAAACAGTGCCCGCCATGGCTGTCCGAAGCGTGTCGCAGATGAACTGAAGCGTATGATGATGCTTCATGATCTCCGGATAATTCTTAAAGAACTCACTTTTTTCAGGCTCTTCGATGTCGCTTTCAAGGCTAGTGAGGCCGGCTTTGCGCGCTCGTTTAAAAAGGTCGTTCAGCATCTTGGACGCCCGCGGATACTCTCAACGTGGCCAGGGAAAGAGGCGGAGGGCCGAAGTCGAGCGTCGGGTCGGGAATGATGCCCGTGGTAACGGGTCCAGGTTCTGTCATGGAGCCTTTCCTTTCTTTTGGCTTGCGTTTTGGGGTTTAGCTCCGCCGCATTCGGGGTCGAGGCCACCGCCGCGCCTGTTTGGGGAGCTTCGGTGGCCCTCCGGGCTCCCTTCGCTCTCCAAAACAGCTACTGCCGAGCCTACATCAACCCAAAACAATTTACACAGAAAATGTTACAGAACGTGAAAAAGGGATTAGCGCGGATACACTGAAGAAGGGGACCGAGTGGGGGCGTAGCTCAGTTGGATAGAGCATCAGCCTTCTAAGCTGAGGGTCACAGGTTCGATCCCTGTCGCCCCTACCATTCACACGTGCAGCAGCTACCTACCAGTGAAAATCCAAAGCCGACTTAGTGTGGCTGAAATCGTATGAGTTTGATCTAGTATGAACGCGTGGCGCATTTCCTGGCCAGGGGCGCATGGCGGAATTATCGGCAGTAGGGAGGAAAGCGAACCAGGATGCTCGCGGACTTCCTGATCGGAGCTCACGCCCGGAAGCAGGCAACGCGTCTGCTTTCACGTGACCGAGGCTTCTACCGCAAACTCTTTCTATCGCTTGACCTCCTTGATCCGAGTTGAGCGGGCCAAATTCGCCCAACCATATGCAGACTGGAAGGCCCGTTTTCGCTGTTCGAAACAGGCGTATTCTAATACCGGATGCAGCCCACTTCCGTTCGCAACGCAGCATTCCGGCGTGCGATTCTTTCAATCCCGAAGGGCAAAGTAGCCACATATGGCCAGGTCGCGGCGGCTGCGGGATACCCGCGATACCACCGTGCGGTCGCGCAGTTTCTGCAGAGCGAACGTACCGATAGGGTTCCCTGGCAACGAGTGGTGGGCGCGGGCGGCGAGATCAAACTGCGCTATGAAAAGGCTGCCGAGCAGCGTCTACGGTTACGGATTGAAGGTGTTACCTTTAGCGGGAGCAGAGTCAACCTCCGTCTGCACCAGCATTCTTTTCATAGATGAGGGCCCATTATGAACTCAGCTCAGAAGGCGGAACGACTGCGCAACCTGCACAAGGGGCCTGAAATCCTGGTGCTTCCAAACGCCTGGGATTGCGCAAGCGCCAGAATCTTCGAGCTGGCGGGATTCCCGGCAATTCCGACAACCAGCGCGGGCGTGGCTTTTGCACTCGGCTACCCTGATGGCCAGCGCATTTCGCAGGCCGACATGCTGGCGCAAGTAAAGAGAATCGCGCATTCGGTTGACGTGCCCGTTACCGCCGACTTGGAAGCGGGCTATGGAGACGTAGGGTCTACAGCAGCGGCGTTAGTCAAATCCGGAGCAGTCGGTTTGAATCTGGAAGATATCGACGCTGAGAGTGATCAGTTGGTGGAACTTTCAGAGCAAGTGCAACGGATACGGACGATACGGCAGGTGGGCAATGAAGCTGGAGTGCCGCTTGTGATCAATGCTCGAACCGATTACTATCTGGCTGAGATCGGTGACCCCGCGGAACGTTTTGAAGCGGCGTGCCACCGCCTCAAACAATATATTGAGGCAGGAGCCGATTGCGTCTTCGTTCCTGGCATTACGGATCCGGATCTGATTCGCAGCTTCGTTGAAGCGCTTCGATTTCCCGTGAACGTACTTGTTGGGCCGGGGACGCCACCGATCAGCGAGCTGCAAGCATTAGGAGTAGCAAGAGTCAGCGTTGGATCGGGAATCATGAGGTCCACGATGGAATTGACGCGACGCATCGCCCAGGAACTGAAAATGAGCGGGACCTATCGGACGATGCTTGAAATATCGATTCCGTACGCGGAAGCAAATGCCGCGTTTGAGCGCTAATCACGTCACTCATAGCGAAGCGCGACCATTGGGTCGGTGCGTGCGGCTCGCCGAGCCGGGATGTAAATCGCCGCCGAGGCCACGATTGCGAGTGTCAAGACGACCCCGAAATGAGTCATAGGGTCGGCCGGACTGACGCCATAAAGCAAGCGGCTCATCAGACGCGTAAGCACAAACGACGCCGCAGCCCCGCCCGCTACACCGATAGCGATCATGCGTAGGCCCTGGGAGAGGAAGAGCTGCAGGACCTGCGCCGGCCGCGCACCCAACGCCATACGGACTCCGACTTCTTGCACTCGCCGCACGGTCCAGTACGAAATTACGCCATAGATGCCGATGGAGGCGAGAACGAGCGAGAGACCGGCGAACGTGCCAAGAAGCACCAGCATCGCGCGGCGCCGGCCGATCGAATCAGCGATGAGCTGTTCCATTGTGGCCACGTCGCGGACAGGTTGATCGCGGTCCGGCCCAAGCACACTGGACTTCACTGCTTGGATCACGGCGGTCGGGCTACCCGCAGTTCGAACTACCAAGCCCATGCCCGAGGCTGTCGATCGCATAAATTCGTCCGGGAGCTGAAAGAACGGGAAATATATGGCGCCCTGGCTCGGGCCATTGGCATCCTCATCCAACGAAATCTGTTTGATAGGACCAATGACGCCAACGATGTGACTGATCCCGACAAATTGCACGGAGAGTGTTCGGCCGATGGGATTCTGGCCGCCAAAAACACGATGTGCGAGTGTCTGATCAATTACGATGGAACGCTGGCTCTCGAGGCGATCGTGTTCGGTAAAAAAGCGACCAGCGATTAGCGGAATTTTCATCGTCTCTAAGCAGCCGGGACTTGGTGTATAGAGTGTGGCGATCGGGGCGTCTTTGGGAGGTGTAGTAGCGGCCGTGGTCCAATAATGCACCTCGTCGTTATCTCCTCCGAGTGGAAGCAGGCTGTCAATATACGCCCCTTCGACGCCAGGAGTGCTCCGAACGCGATCCAGAATCTGCTGCCAGTCTGCACGGATGAGGGCGGGATTTTGCAAGACCTTGGGAGAGAGTCCGACGGACATCGTCAGTAAATGATGCTGATCGAAACCGGGGTTAACTGACCATAGGCCCGCGAGGGTGCGAATCATGAGCCCGGCGCCAGTGAGCAGAATCAAGGCCAGAGCGAGTTCGGCGATCACGAAGCCGCTCTGCAGGCGCAAGATGCCGCGAGTGGTTGCGCGTGCGCCCGGGGCCAGGGCCGGGTTGAGTGTCACTTGTTGACGAAGCGCGGGAACGATTCCGAAAACGATTCCGGTCAGCGCCGAAATGACCAAGGTGAACAACAGAATTCGAAAATCAAACGAGACTTCATTCGATCGCGGCAGCCAATCAGGAAGATGGAGCAGCGCCCAGTGCGTCCCTTGCAGGGCCAAAATCCACCCAACCGCTCCGCCTGCGAAGCTGAGCAAAAGGCTTTCTACCAGGAGTTGGCGGATTAACCGTCGGCGACTGGCTCCTAGGGCGGCGCGAACGGAGAACTCGCGAACACGAGACAAAGATCGCGTCAGGAAGAGATTGGCGACGTTCGCACAGGCAATTAATAGAACCAAACCGACGGCTCCCGCCAGCAGAAACAGCGTCGGAGCAACATCGCCTATTACGTATTGCTTCAAAGGTTCGGCGCGGAATGTCATCTCGCCATCCGGCGTTGGGTATTCACGCGCCAAGCGCTGCCCGATGACGTTCGCTTCAGAATTTGCCTGCTGCAGCGTGATTCCCTGCTTCAGGCGAGCGACAGCGCGAATGCCCGGATGAAACTCACGGGTTCTCAATACAACGTCATCCAATTGCCCTATCGGAACGAAAATTTGACGCTCGCCATTGTCATAGCGGAACCCGGCGGGAGCAACGCCGACGACCGTATAGGCCTTGCCGTTTAGCACGAGAATCTGCCCGAGAACATCATGCCTTCCGCCGAACCGCTGTTGCCAGACCGAATGGCCGATGATCACTACGGACGCAGCGCCTTGACGGTCCTCATCGGCACGGAAGGTTCGACCCACCTCGAGGTTTACTCCCAGGACAGAGAAAAAGCCGTGGGATACCTGCAGCGTGTGAACGTATTCGGGTTCGCCCGGGTCGGTCAGATTGGCACCTTGGTGGCGAGCAGCCGCGATGGTTTCAAAAGAGCGGGTCTGCCGTTGAAAATCGAGGAAATCGAGGTAGGAGAAGGCTAACGGCTCGCCGGTGCGACGGAGGCACTCGTCGACGGCCACCAGATGGGCTGGATCGTGATAAGGGAGGGCGCGAAGAATAACGCCATTGATGACGCTGAAGATGGCAGTGTTCGCCCCGATGCCAAGCGCGAGCGTGCAGATAGCCGCAAGCGCAAAACCGGGGCTCTTGCGCAGCGTGCGAACGGCAAATTGAAGGTCCTGCAGAGTGGATTCCAGCCACAAAGTTCCCCGAGCTTCGCGGCATTCTTCCTTGACTTCCTCAAACGCGCCGAAACTGATTCGGGCCGCGCGAAGGGCTTCCTTCTCGGTCCTGCCGGAGCGCATGTAATCTGATGCCTGGCGCTCGAGATGAAACCGGAGTTCTTTCTCGAGCTGAGCCTCCAGCGCGCGCTTATTGAAGAGACGCCGCCACCACGTCATGACAGGTCTCCTTCCGAAAGCCGAAGGACCAGACCGACAGCTTCCGCCAGACGCCCCCAATTCTCCGTCTCGGATCGCAGCTGGGCCCGTCCTTTTGCCGTGAGCCGATAGAACTTTGCCTCACGCCCCGTCTCCGACTCTTTCCATTCGGCAGCCAAATAGCCTTTATTCTCGAGCCGATGCAATGCGGGATAGAGCGAGCCCTGTTGGACCTGCAGAACTTCCCGCGAGACTTGCTGCAAACGCTGTGCGATGGCATATCCGTGGATGGGACCAAGCGCGGCGACCTTCAGAACCAGGAGATCAAGAGTCCCCTGCGGGATGTCGGACTTGGGAGAGGGCTTCATGCCTTTTACCTCTACATATACCGCAGGACGTGTAGAAGGTCAAGGTACCGCGGATGAACACGATAGGATAGCGATCGCGATGAGAATCTTTCGGGTAGCAACCCTGGTTTGCACAGCATTCGTTGCATCCGCAGCAGAGCAAACGCACTGGATCGGCACCTGGGGCGCGAGCCCAGCGCCTCAACTATCGAATGCGGCGCAAATGTTCCGCGACAAGCTGCTGTTCTCAAACCAAACCATTCGCGAAATCGTCCACACCAGCGCGGGCGGGGCGACCGTACGGGTTCGACTATCGAATGTTTATGGAAAGGAGGCTGTGTTGATCGGAGCAGCTCACATTGCGTTGCGGGACCACAACTCGGAAATTGTTCCCTCATCCGATCACGTCCTGACGTTCAGCGGCCGCTCTTCCGTATCGATTCCGGCAAATGCATTAGTGTTGAGCGATTCCGTGAAGCTGGACGTTTCTGGCTCGGCGGACGTGGCGATCAGCATCTTCCTGCCAAAACCCAGCGCGGGCGCGGGAATTCATTATGGAGCCCAGCAGACCTCATACATTGGATCAGGCGACCTCACGGGCAGCGCATCGTGGCCGGAATCAGAGAAGCTGACTTCGTGGGTTTTTCTATCGGGCCTGGACGTAGCTGCTCCGGCGTCCGCGGCAACTATCGTTGCATTCGGCGATTCCATTACTGATGGCGCGCTGTCCACCGTCGACGCGAACCGCCGCTGGCCGAACGTTCTGGCCAATCGCCTGCTCGCGGAAAAGGGCAACACAATTTTTGGAGTCCTGGACGAAGGCATTGGAGGCAATCGCATTCTCCATGACCCAGCGACAAACGTGCGATTCGGCGTGAATGCTCTGGCGCGCTTCGGCCGTGACGTTCTGTCCCAGCCGGGCGTTCGCTACGTGATCGTTCTGGAGGGGATCAACGATATCGGACATCCGGGCGAGTCCGCGCCGGCCGACCAGGTGGTCTCGGCGGAGGACATTATTGCAGGACTCAAGCAGATGATTGAGCGGGCCCACGAACACGGGCTGAAGATTTTTGGCGGCACGTTGACGCCATTCACCGGCACAACCATTCCCGGTTACTTCACTCCAGAAAAGGAGGGGAAGCGCAAGGCCGTTAATGAATGGATTCGGACGAGTGGCGCGTTTGACGGAGTCATCGATTTCGACAAAGCGATCCAGGACCCAGCGAACCCTGATCGAATGCTGCCGGCTTACGACGGCGGCGACCATCTGCATCCGGGAGATGCGGGCTACAAGGCAATGGGCTATGCTATCGACCTGTCGTTGTTCCAGTAAGGCAGATGCGTGTTCCGAAGCGCAGCTTTTTCGAGGAATACTGAATCGCCGAATTCGTGCGTGCGGTAACTGCCAGCGTTCAGCTCTTCATTGATCCGCGGAAGAGTTTGTTGGGCGACGAAAGCACGGAGTAGTTCGTAATGACTCGTGCCTGGCTCATGCGTGCCAGAGAGAATTGCATCGACTAAACGGAGCCGGGTGGATGGCCCGATTTTTTGGGTCGCGATGCCCTCACCGGGCCGTACGGCCCCGTAAAGCCCGGCGGCATGTTCCAATGCACGGACGACCGTGGTGCCGACCGCGATAATGCGCCCTCTTCGCGAGCGAGCGGCGCATATCATCGATGCGGTTGACGCAGGGATCCGGTAGGGTTCATTCAATGGCAGCAACGCGTCCAGCTCGGGATCGCCAGTCGACGAGATCCCGGCTGCGTGGGTTATGGTGCCGAACCTAACTCCACGTGCGGCTAAGGAGGCGAGAAGGCGCCAATCCAGGGCGAAGCCCGCAGACGGCGGCTCGAAAGCAACCGGCAGACCGGCTATCGGCGTCCATGTATCCCAATACTCCAGTGGGATTTGAAGGTGCGCGTACTGAATAGGACGACCGTGGCGGGACAGACCTTCCCAGATCTCGGCAGGTAAACCTTCGAACTGCAAGGAGATGAAGCGTGGGTGATTCAATACGCGCGCCACGGTTGCTCGCAGCGGACCTAAGTCCAAACGGTCCCCGGGATTTAGAGTTGGCGGCTTCGGCCGATCCTCAGTGCGGGTGCGGAAATCGCCGGCTCCGAAAGTGACGGCAGAGAACCGGCTGATGTCGTGTGGGGAAAGCGAATCGCGCGCTGCGAGACGCACCTCAATCGGGCGGCCGGTGGGTCTGTGCCTTCCCGAAAGGCTTGCCGGCAGGGTAGCAGCATCGTTAGCAATTACCACGTCGCCGGGCCGCAAGAGCTCTGCGAATTCGGAGCGCATCCGGTGCCGGATGTGGCCATAACGATCAACGACCAATAACTTTGCATTCGACGGACGCTGGACTGGAAGGCTGGCCGCTATCACCCGACAGCCTCGCAAGCGGCCACCGCAGAATCCGGAGCGCCTCGCGAAAGCACAGCGGCGATTGCGTCCCCAAGTTCGCGCGCTGCGGTCTCTGGGCGCTTTAAGGTGGAGCGATCCGCGTCCGGTGCCGCCGTTGCGTGTAACGGAGTATCCATATCGCCTGGATCGAAGGACAGAATGCGAATCTTTTGGGCGGAGAGCTCTTCGTCCCAGATGCGGCTCAAATGATAGAGCGCTGCTTTGCTCGCGCCGTAAGCGCCCCAATAAGGATACGCGTTTACGGCGGCATCACTCGACACGTTTACGACTAGCGCGCCGCGGCCTTCCCGGGCAGAGGCGGCTAGTGAGCCGAGAAGAGCCTTCGTCAACCGGAAGGGACCAAGCACGTTAGTTGCAAGTGCCCGTTCGAAATCCTCACAGTCGGTGTCGGCCAGTAAGGCCAAAGGCACAGGTCCGAGGTCCGAAGCGTTGTTGATCAGAACATCGAGCCCTCCCAACGTGCCCAGGATTTGTATGGCGATCGGGTGAATGTCGTGTTTCTTCGAGACATCTCCGATGATGCCGTGAGTTCCGGGATAGTCGCGCCGCACGCGTTCCACACCGTCCCGACGACGCGCTACAAACGCGACCTGAGCGCCGCGGTGCAGCAGCTCGCCGACCAGCGCGAGGCCCAGGCCGGACGTGCCGCCGGTAATCGCTACTCGAAGCCCAGCGAATTGGGTATCGGTCGAATACGCGTTTCCATTTGACATGCCTTCAGACTACAAGTTAAAGTTAACTTGAAGTCAAGCAGAAAAATATCGCCCCTTCTTTTTATGTCAGGCTTACTCACAATCTCCGAGGTCTCGCGGCGCAGCGGGGTGGCCGCTTCGGCGCTCCGGTTTTATGAAGAGCGAGGCTTGATCAAATCGGAACGGGCGGGCTCGGGTCATCGCCGGTATCCGAGGGCCGTCCTTCGGCGGATCGCTTTCATCGTTTTCGCTCAGCGCATGGGTCTGACCTTGGAGGAGATCGGCTCGGAGCTTGCGAAGTTGCCGGAAAACCGGGTACCCGAACGGTCGGACTGGGCCAAGATTTCGGGCAATTGGACGAAGCGCATCGATGAACGGATCGCCGAACTCGAGCGCCTGCGCGCGGGTCTCACTCGATGCATCGGCTGTGGCTGCCTCTCACTGAAAGAGTGTCAACTGGCCAATCCTGATGATTTGGCGGCGCGGCGCGGTCCTGGTCCACGCTATTGGATCGGCGACAAAAGGCGTTCGAATTGAGCCGCAAATCTGGCAAACTGGGATCGGGCTGACTGCGGATTCACCCCACGGCCTGAGGATTGTTATGGCAACAGAATGTACGCATCTCGATGCTATCCGGGTTAGAAGCACGAACACGCATGTTTGCGAGGAGTGCATCAAGATGGGTGAGAGGTGGGTGCACTTGCGCCTGTGCCTCACTTGCGGTCATGTCGGCTGCTGCGATTCGTCGAAGAACAAGCACGCAACCAGGCACTTTCGTTCCACGAAACACCCGCTGATGCGCTCGATTGAGCCCGGTGAAAGCTGGATGTGGTGCTATGTGGATCGGGTAAGCCCGGGAGATGTTTGAGCTCTGGCTATCAGAGCGGCCGATCTTTCCTTACAATTGCTCTCGATGTCAATCTCGCGCCGCACCTTCTTCGGGAATGCAACCGCCATTCCGTTGGTCTCCTCTCTGGCCGAACCAGAACAAGCTGCTAGGGTATCCCGTGATCGACTGAAAATTGTTGTGACAGGCGGTCATCCGGGCGATCCGGAATGCGGCTGCGCCGGTACGATCGCCCGCTACACCGATTTGGGCCATGATGTTGTCCTGCTGTACCTGAATCGTGGGGAAGGATTCTGCAAAGGCGGCGATCCGAGTCAGTGCGCCACCCTGCGCACGGGGGAAGCGGAGAAAGCATGCAAGATTCTGAAGGCGCGGGCTCGCTTCGCCGGACAATACGACGGCCGGGCTATTCTCGATAACCAGCATTATGACGACTTCGCCCGCCTGCTCGAATCTGAAAAGCCCGATGTTGTTTTCGCTCAGTGGCCCATGGATCAGCACCGCGATCACCGGGCCTTATCCATGCTTGTACTCGATGCCTGGCTTCGCGGAGGCAAAAAGCCGGCTTTGTACTTCTACGAAGTAGCGGAAGACACGATGATGTTTTCGCCTGCCGATTTCGTCGACATTTCGAATGTGGAATCGCGCCGGCGGGCCGCTTGTTACGCGCACGCTTCCCAACAACCCGACAAATGGTATCCGCTTCAGGTTGAGATCACTCGTTTTCGCGGAACCCAAAGCGGTTACGGTCAAGCCGAAGCCTTTCTCCGGCACTGGGAAAGCAAGCGGGGTGTGTTGCCGTGAAGTTCCTGGACCGCTCAGCAGGATGCCATCGATGCTTTTTCGGTGACTCGGTCCGCCATATACGAGCTGCGAACAAATGGTCCGCTGAACACCATTTTGAAGCCGAGGGAAAGGCCGTAGTCGCGATAGGAATCGAATTGCGCAGGCGTAACGTACTCCGTGACCGGAAGATTGCGGCGCGTTGGCTGCAGATATTGTCCGATCGTCGCCACATCGATTTGCGCGTTCAGAAGATCTTGCAAGAGTTGGTGTACCTCGCCCGCTGACTCGCCCAGGCCGACCATGAGACCAGATTTGGTGAGGATGGCGGGCCAGGAACGCTTTGCGAATTTGAGAACACGCAAGGACTGGTCGTAATTCGCCTGGGGCCGGACGCGGCGGTAGAGGCGGCGGATGGTTTCCATATTGTGATTGAAGACATGGGGCCCAGCGTCGAGCACGCGAGCAACGGAGTCCAAATCGCCGCAGAAGTCCGGGGTGAGGACCTCTACTTGCGCTTGCGGGAGAGCGGTTCGGACGTGATGAACGGTTTCAGCGAAATGCTGCGAGCCACCGTCGGGCAAGTCGTCACGATTGACAGAAGTAATCACGACGTATCGCAATTTCATTTGGGCCGCCATCTCGGCGACTTGCCGGGGCTCGTTACGATCAAGCGAAAAGTCGTGCTTCGCGGCTGAACCCTTGGGGACCGAACAGAAACCGCAACCGCGAGTGCAGAGGTTCCCCAAAATCATGAATGTAGCGGCGCCGCGATTGAAGCACTCGTGAATATTTGGGCAGCGAGCAGACTCGCAAACGGTATGTAAGCGGCGAGCGCGGAACTCCGCCTTTAGATGATGGACAGCCTCGAAATGCGTGCGGCCCTTGCGAAGCCATTGGGGCAGGCGAGGTCGGGAGACCGATGCACAGGATTCGATGTGAACAAGCTCATGGCTCACGCACTTCATTTTTGCATTTAGGCGTACTAAGCCGGACATCATGGTGCAAGAAGGGGAAGACACGTATTACATCCGTAACCCGTACACTGAGTCATAACGCCCAAAGGCACGTACTATCAGTACCGATCACGCAGTGCCGATTAGGCGCACCATTCGGAGCGAAGAGCGGTGTCTGGGCCTGCAGTGATCCGGGTTACGAGCGCGACCAAGTCCTCGGGCGTAAACGGACGAAAAAGCACAGCGTTGTAATCAGATTGGGATTTCGAAAATGGTTGCGGATAAGATTGACGATCGCGAATCGATATCCAGGGTAGGCCCTCGGCCGCCTGTTTAAGCGCGCCCTCTTCTCCGCTAGGAGACATGTCCGACGAGCACACGACGAGGCGGATATGTGTCTTCCAGCAATCTAACAGCTCGGCTGCCCTCGATATAGTCCCGGACTCCAGCACTCGGTAGTTCTGTTCTCGCAACGTGCTGGCGATCATTTTGCGGACGGCGAGGTCCCGTTCGACAATGAGTACGGTGCCCTGTGATGTTCTCGGGCAGCGTTCCACTTCGTGGAGCGGCTCGATCTTCGCCACGCGCCGCTCCTCGAAGCTCTTCAGCTTGGCCAACAGAGTTGTTCGCTTAATTCGCAATAACTCCGCCGCACGAGCCTTGTTGCCTCCGGAAAGCGTAAGAGCCTGGTTTAGAAGAGAGAGCTCGAAGCCGGCGACCACCTGTTCAAAATCCAGACCTGTTTCCGGCACGCCGATCAACTGCTCGGTTTCGATAGATGGCCGATGCTGCCGGAACCCAGGCTTCCAATCGAAATCATCGAGAGTCAGTGTGTCCCGATCGCCGCTCAATGCGAAAGCCTTGTGAACAGCGTGTTCGAGCTGCCTCACATTTCCTGGCCAATCGAGACTCTGAAGATATCCAACCGCCTCGGGGCTGATCTGCTTGGGGGACATCTTTTCGGCGAGCCGGACTTTTTCGAGGAAGTGGTCGAGCAATAACGGAATATCATCGCGTCGATCCCGAAGAGGAGGCAAATGGAGAGAGACAACATTCAGGCGATAGTACAGGTCTTCGCGAAATTTACGCTCCTTTACCGCTTGGCCCAGATCGACATTTGAGGCGGCTATAACGCGGACGTCGATGCGAATGGTTTCGGTACCGCCGATGCGCTGAAATTCCTGATCTTGCAGAACCCTGAGGAGCTTGGCTTGCGCTTCCAGAGGAAGCTCGCCGATCTCATCGAGGAAGATAGAGCCCCGATTGGCCTGCTCAAAAAAACCTGCGCGCGACATGTGCGCGCCGGTAAAGGCACCTTTGGCATGGCCGAACAGTTCCGCTTCGATGAGGCTGGCCGGAAGCGCGGTGCAGTTCAAGGCGACAATCGGAAATTTGGCGCGAGCACCGGCGCCGTGTATCGCGCGTGCGACTACTTCTTTGCCCGTTCCAGTTTCACCAGTGATCAAAACCGTGCAGCGGCGAGAGGCGACGAGCTGAATCGTGTCACAGACTCGCCGCATCTGATTGCCGTTCCCAATGAGCGATTGCCGCCAGGAATCGACATCGGCAGTGGGTTGGAAATGCGATCTTGAGTCGACCAAAGTGGCACGACCGATCACCTCCTGCAAACCGTCAGCGTCTCTAGTCACACGCAAGATCGTTGTCATGCTTAAACTCGGAATCTCTCGGTCGGAATTAGGCGTACACTCCGACCTTTGAGGACTATCCCTGTGTTATCGGCCACTGCATGGCGTTATAGGACGGATCGGCTTTTTTGCGGATATTCTTTATAAAAAGTCTAGCGATGTCACGATCTGTTCCATAGCGCGGTCCATGCTTCCTGAATTTCGGCTTCGGTGGCGCGATCCACGTCTCTAATCCAGTCGGCAAGACGTCGGTTGCGGAGTTTCGCTAGTAGCTTCTCATTGCGCTTTGCCCTTATCACCGTACTGGTCTGTACTTCGATTGCGTGTTCATTTGCCTCGATAGAGGCGGCTAAAGTTTTCTCGCGGGCTTGCAAGCCGAGTTTGTGCGAGGCCAATGCGCGCAGATCCCCGACGGAAGGAGATTGAAACGCGTGAATGTATTCAGCCGCGTCCGTACCTTCGGTTTCGAGACTTGCGCGCACCTGCTCGAGACGGCGTCTCTCGGCCAAGAGCGCACGCAGCTTACCTTCTTCGGCCTGAAGTTGCTGCCTCCTGAGCCGGAGGACGCTGTCCAGTTCGAATACAAACTTTCGCATCGGCTTAATCAGAGAATTGAGGCTAATTCGGAGAGGCTAGCCAGGCTTTCATCCAAATCAGCGTTTTCTCGGGCATCTTGCTTTAGAAAACTAACGAGGCGTTCACGCGTTCGGATGCTTGCGTCGAGCCTCGGATTAGAGCCTGACACGTAGGCGCCGAGCTGGATTAAATCCTCTGAGTTCTGATACACAGAAAGAGCTTCGCGCACTTTCAGCGCAGCTTTCATCTGTTCCGAAGTGGAAATGTGCGGAGCGATGCGCGATATCGAAGAGAGCACGTCGATAGCTGGATAGTGGCCGGATGCTCCAAGTTGCCGGGATAGGACGATGTGTCCATCGAGCATGCTGCGAGCGGCATCGGCAATGGGCTCATTCAAGTCGTCGCCCTCTACGAGAACGGTAAAAAAGCCGGTTATACTGCCGGTTTTGAAAGCGCCTGCGCGTTCAAAGATTCTGGGGAGCATAGCAAACACCGAGGGCGTATAACCCTTTTGGCTGGGAGGCTCACCCGCTGCTAATCCGATTTCACGCTGGGCCATTGCGAGGCGGGTGACCGAATCCATGACCAGCAGGACGTTCCTTCCTTGATCGCGGAAATACTCGGCCACCGCGAGCGCAACGAAGCAGGCTCTGACACGAAGCGGGGCCGGGCAATCGGAGGTCGCGACGACAACTACGGAGCGATTTCGTCCTTCGGGGCCAAGTTCATGTTCGAGAAAGCCGCGGACCTCGCGATTGCGCTCTCCGATCAGCGCGATGACGGTGACGTCGGCAGAGTTCTGGCGAGACATAGCGCCGAGCAGAGTACTCTTCCCTACCCCGCTCCCTCCAAAAATTCCTACCCGCTGGCCCAAGCCGCAAGGAAGCAGCGTGTCGATGGCTCGGACGCTAGTCGCGAGGCGCGTGTTGATGTGCTCTCTCAGGAGCGGACCAGGAGGCGTGGCGAGCAAATGATAGCGTTCAGGCGCTTCGGGCGGAGGTCCGCCGTCAATGACGCAACCAAACCCGTCGAGCACTCTGCCCAATAGGTCCGGACCGACGGCCACGTGAGAATCCTCAGATCGGGCGAATATGGGGGCGCCGGGCTGAAGACCGTCAATATCCTCGAGCGGCACGGAAAGAATCCGTCCGTTCCGGAAACCGGCTACTTGCGTTCTGATAATCCGGCCTGGAGCGGAGAGAATCTCGCAGAAACCACCGATCGGGCAGGATGGTCCTTGCGATTCAATGATGAAACCGGTGACATCCGTCACGGTGCCGCGCCAGCGCAGCAGATCGAGGCGTTCCAGATCCTGGAGATAGGGATTCAAGTCGGGTTGTGAAGAGCGACTCATCTTCGCGCCAGGCGGTCTGCGAATCCTCGTTGTATCTCTTCGAGTTGAGTTTCGACAGAGGCGTCCAGCTCCCCCCGAGCGGATTCGAACAGCAGATCGCCAATTCTGAGCGTTGGATCGGGGGTGATTTCCACGTTGGAACCAACCGAAACGCGCTCTAGCGCCGCGCGAACATTTTGTGCCAGAGCGGGATTCGTACGGATGCGCAAGACATCACGAAGGTGCAGTTTTTGAAGAGCGGCATGCACGATGCCCTGAATGGAATCGGGATCAGCCATCAACTCCCGATGCAAGATCCGCCGCGCGATGGCGAGAGAAAGGCGGACGATTTCTGCTTCCGCGGCATGGCCGAGCTTGTTTTTGAATCCTTCCAGGTCCTTCAGCGCGCCAGCGACCCTTTCGGCGCAGGCGCGGAATTCTTTGGCAGCCTCTTCTCCAGCTTTGCGCGTGCCTTCTTCGAACCCGGCTCGTCTTGCCTGTTCGATTTCCGTTCGCAGTTCGAGGATGGTACGACGCATGTCTGATTCACCCTCGGGTACGGGATGCGCCAGCAGGACGTTCGAAGGCGTAGGTCGCGAACCGTCGAGGGGCTCCCACTCGATGGGAAGTACAGTCTGCGATGAGGAAGCGATCTTGCAGGACATGGTTCCGCGTTTACGCTAAGCGTCAGCCTGGATCTTCCTCGAGCCAACCGCGGATCACATTGGCGGCAAGTTGCGGGTCTTTAACGACGGTTTCGCGTACTTGCTGCCGGACCATTTCCATGCGGCTCGCGGGAGCAGCGGAAGGGAGCTTAGGCTGGTTTTCTTCAAGGCCCGTTACCTTCGGCGTGTCCGCCTGGGCTGCGACGGCTGCCACCAGGTCCGGCTTTTCAATTGCGGCATTTTCAACAGCGGCTCTCGCTCGCTTCGCCCGGTGCATAAGAAACGCAGCGCCTCCGACGAGAACCAGGAGAGCGGCGGCCAGCCATATCTGGTTCGTTCGGACGAACTGAGTCAGCCGCGACCCAGTATCAGCAACGGGGTTCGTTGCAGGCGGCAGCTCGTTATCAGCCCCGTTTGTCTGCTCAAACGGAAGGCTCTCGATCACCAATTGATCACCGCGGGCGGGCGTGATCCCAATGACACCGGCAACGATATCGTGAATCGCTTTCAGCTCATCTGGATTGAGCGGCACGCTCACCCGCTTCGCGTGAGCGCTCTTGCCCTCCCAGCGAAAACCCTGATCAAGCAACAACGCCGCGGAAATTCGCTTGATCGTCCCGCGAGGGGTCTTCACTTCGCGAACGGTCCGGGTCGTGGCGTACGAGACGTTCTCGGTCTTTTTCGAGACATTTGTCGCAAGAGACGAGGGATGTACTGCGGGACGAGGCAAGTTCGAAGCAGCTCCCGGGATCCCTGCAGACTGAGGAGTTGCGGCGATGTCCTCCGATTTTTGGGAGCTCACCATTACGGACCGCGTCGGATCAAAAACTTCATCGGTTTGGTCGCTGGTGGTGAAATCGCAATCGGCCGTGACGCCGACACGGAACTTGCCCGCGCCGAGTAGAGGCTCCAGTGTCGATTCCACCTTGGCCATAAGATCCTTTTCTACTTGATGCTTGTAATCAAGGAGAGCATCCGAACTATTGCTTTCGTCGCTAAGGTTCTTGCGGGGCCGGCTGAGCAAGTTGCCTCGCATGTCGACCACGGATACGTAATCGGGGGAAAGACTTTCGACGGCACTGGCGACCAGGTTCGTGATCGCGAGGACGTTAGTGGTGGATAGCTGAACACCTGGCCGGAGGTCTACCAAGACACTTGCTTTGGCCGGCTCTTGCGAATCCAGGAAGACGGAATCACGGGCGAACGAGAGATGCACTCTGGCCTGCTCGATGCCGTTGATCGCTTTAATGGAGCGCTCGAGCTCACCTTCCAGAGCGCGCCGATAGTTCACATGCTCCGTGAAATCGGTGATCCCGAGATTGTTCTTGTCGAACAGCTCAAAACCAATACGACCCGTTTTCGGAAGGCCTGCGCCGGCCAGTTCGAGTCTGACTTCATCCACTTTCAGTTCGGGCACGGATACGGAGGTTCCGTTTTCACCGAGGCGGTACTCGACACCGGTCTCCTTGAGTTTTTGAACGATAGCGGAGGCATCCTCAGGGGACATGCCGGTAAACAACGGCCGGAAGTTAGATTCGTGCCGCCAGCGTACAAAGCTCAGAATGGCGAACCCGACAGCAAGCGCGATTAATATGGTGGCAATGCGCTGCGTGGCGGAGAGCGTACTGACGAGCTTTTTCAGTTGATCCATGGTGCTGTCCGGCGCGAACTAAACCTGCATTCGCATGATTTCTTCGTAAGCCGACACGACCTTGTTCCGCACCTGCATAAAGAGGTCGAACTGCAATTCGGCGTTTTGCACGGCGAGGATTGTCGAATGCAATTCCTGCGGGCCGCCCGTTAGAAAGTTTGTGACCGCCTGATCTGCCGTGGCACTGGTTGACTCTACATTCTTGACGGCGGCTTCAAGCACCTGCTGAAATCCAGCTCCGGAGGGCTGTAATGGCTTGGGCTGAACGATATTCAGGCTGGACATCAAACCAGCCGGAGAAATGGGAGCTGGCATGGAGTTACCTGAAAAGATCGATTGATCGCTGGATCATGTCTTTCACGGCCGAAATGGCGGACACATTGGCCTGATAGGCTCGCGACGCGCCTAGCAGATCCACCATGTCTTCAGCGGGGTTCACGCGTGGAATGGCTACGTATCCGTCCTTGTCCGCGTCCGGATGACCGGGGAGATAGCGGCGCTCGGGCTCACTTGTATCTACGTTTACTTGACTCACGGCAACGCCTGTGGCGTCGGCGTTCAGTTGAGAATCGATGATTGAGGAGAACGGGGAGGAGACGTCCTGGCTCTCGAACACGACGTCGCGACGCCGATAGGGGCCACCTTCGGGCGTTCTCGTGGTGTCTGCATTGGCGATGTTTTCGACGAGGATCTGAGCACGTTCGCGTTGAGCGGAGAGGCCGGAGGCGCTAACTGAAATGGAAGAAAACAGGCTCATGACGCCTGGCTGCCTCCGTCGATGGCGGTTCTTATGATTTTGAGCTGCGAGCGCAGAAGGTTTGAAGCGATGCTAAAGTGAAGATCGTTTTCGGCTAGTAAGCGGGATTCACGGTCGAGGTCGACGTTGTTCCCGTCGTTTTTTGCCGTTAGCCCTCCGACTTCTTCGGGCGTGGGAGCTGAACCGGCAATCGCATAAGACAATTCCGACTGGAAATCAATGTCCTTGGTCTTATATCCCGGGGTGTCGGCGTTTGCGATGTTCGAGGCAACAAGCGTCTGACGAGCGCTCAGAAGAGTCATGTACCGATCCAACTGCTGCGCGATGGCGTTGAGCATACGTGTACCCGGGACGGTATGCACGTAGTGGACCACCTGGAAGTTATTGATTACAGGGAGAAATCCGATTCAGGCGTCAATTTCTCGACGCCTGGTGATAGCGAGAACGCGGCGTCAGCAGTTCATAGACCAGCGGCTCGGTTTGGTGGTTTGCGCCTGATAGGCCGATTCTCTCTGGAGGGCGGCTAAGCGGAGGGCGAGGTGGGAGCGCGTGACGCGAGCAACTCTGAGCGCGTGCTCCAGGCTGGCATTGGCGGAAGCGAAAATCGTCTCACGTCTCTGCTGGTTGGGAGCGGCGTGCAGGGCAGCTTTGATGGACGCAGCGTATTTGCCGGCGATGCTGCTCGCCGACTCCAGCTCGCCACTTTGAATGGCGCTGCTTAGAGCGCGTTGTAGGCTTTCAACCTGAGATTGCACGCGACTCCGTTTGCATTGCGCTGAAGAGATTCGTAATTTCGGTGACCTGCTGCTCGAGATTCGAGATCGTCGCGTCAGCGGAAGCCATTTGCTGAGTTAGTGTCTGCTGGAGTTGATTGACCTGGTCCTGATCGCTATTGATCTTCTGCGTAAGGTCGGATGCTTCAGAGCTCAGCGATTGCGTTTCTTGCGGCAAGAGACCGTTTGTGGGGTCGGTAATACT
This sequence comes from Acidobacteriaceae bacterium, assembly GCA_019244055.1. Classification (GTDB taxonomy): domain Bacteria; phylum Acidobacteriota; class Terriglobia; order Bryobacterales; family Bryobacteraceae; genus Bog-105. Next base: position 27,399 of record JAFATG010000282.1, read on the forward strand.
CGTCAGAATATTGCCGGCAGCTTGCAGGAATCCGCCGCCGGATTTGCTCCCAAGAAAATTCAGGACTGCGTTGAGCGAAGTGCTGGATATTTGAGAAAACGCGGTCGAATCGAATTGCAAATGGCCGGTTTGATCGAAGCTCAAGCCTAAATCCGAGGGCGACTGCACGCCTCCCGAGGTGGACGTGTAATTGGCGAGACTTGTAAGGGCGCTGCTCAGGGAATAAACTATGCTCTGACCGGTCAGCGCTCCGCCATTCTGGCCCCGTGATTTAGCCAACTCGTCGATGATTGTGTTGTACGCGGACGCGAACGTGTTCAGGGCCGAACTCACGCTCGCGCCGGTTTGGGAAACGGTCACGGTGGATGTTCCGGCTGCCGCTACGTTGACGGAGAGCCCAGGAGAGATTGTGAGTGTGCGAGAACTGGAGTTGATTGGTGTTGAGGGCTGGCCATCCACCTGATATGTGACATAGGATCCCGTGCCTAGGGTTTGGAGCAAGCTCTTGCTCCCATCGGATAGCTGAATCGTATCGGGCGCGTAATTGAGGCTCTGGATCGAGAGGCGGTAGTCAGGCGCCGAACTACTTCCGACGTTTACGATAGTGGCTTGCACGCTGGCCCCGCTGGTGTTAATGCCTTGTGCCAGGCCATTCAGTGAGTCTGAGGAATCGGTGAGCTGAAAGGATTGGCCATTTACCCTTAATGTGTAAGTGGAGCTGATGTCGATGTTTTGACTGGAGGGGTTGGTAACAGTGACAAGCCCGTCGTTGCTGAGCGTGTTGGTTTGTGAACCGATGTTAGAAACCGCAACCGTGTAGGAACCGGCGCTCACTCCAGTAGAAACGGAGGCGCTTAGTACCGACTCATTGCTTACCACCGCACCATACGATCCCAGGCCGAGAGCATTGTTTATTCCGTCGAGCGCGGTTTGGAGACTCCTAAACTGGCTTGACACTGTCTGCAATTCGTTCTGCTGTCCTGTGAGGGTGCTTTGCTCGGTCTGCAATTGCGTCAGTGGTAAGGAGGCAATTCCAACGGCCCGAGCGATTACCTGTTGCAGATCACTCGAAAAGGCGCTGCTGCCTGTGAAGCTCCCGGGATTGACTGCGGTAGTACCCATAAAGCGCTAAATCGTGCAGGTCACTTTATAAGAAGTGGCCTGCACGCTTCACTTGTTCTTACGATTTCAGAATTAGCCTTGCAGCAGCTTTAATACTGCCTGAGGCTCTGAGTTAGCCTGGGCGAGAGCCGCGACAGAGGTCTGCACCAGCACCTGCGCCTTGGTCAGATTGGCAGCCGAAGCCGCGACATTGGCATCCTTAATCGCACTCTCGGCAGCCGAGAAGTTGCTGATTTGCGAATTCGCCAGGTTGATCGCGTACTGCAGCTTGTTCTCACCGGCTCCGACACGGCCCTGGACAAGTCCCAAAGTTTGGATAGCGCCGTTGATTGCGCTGATGGCGGCATCCGCGTTCGTGGTATCAGAAGTGACCGGGGCGGCTCCGGTGTAGTAACCGGAAGTCGCGGTGAAGATGCCGGCAGCGGTTCCCGAGTCACTGATCGAAAAGCTGTTCGGACCCTGGAAGGAGATGCCGGTTCCAGCCGCGTTTACGACTGCATAGACACCCAAAGAAGCGGTTTGAGCGTTAATTTTCGAAATGGCCGTTTGCAGCGAATCGCCAACGGCTAGGTTGACAGTGCCGGAACCGTTCGCCGTCTGGAACTGAAGTGTTTCCGCGGCTGTTGGGACAGTGTAGGCCGCCGCGCCATCGACCACATAGTTCGAGGTGTTTTCTGCGGTTCCCGTCCCGTTGACCAGCAGGTTGGTGCCAGTGCTGGTGTTGGCGGCTACCGTGAACGCCGAGGCGCCACTGAACTGGAGCAGGCCGTTGCCGTCCACGCCCGCGGTGATGCCGTATCGATTCAGCTGGCCATTAAGCTGGCTCAAGACCTGAGCCTGCGTTGATCCACCCGCGCTAGCGCTCACTTTGGCGGTCACTGTCTGCGCAGTACCGTTCGCGAAGACGTTAAACGTAAAGGTCTCGTCATTGGTACCCGCGGTTCCGACTACGAACGTCGCGCCCGGCGCGTCCAGGCGAGTCGTATTACCGCTCACCGACACGCCGCCACCGAGTACGTTGGTGGTCGCTAGCCCCAGGCTCTGGCCATCCACGGCATTGGCCGTGCCGCTCAGGTCTACGCTGACGGTCGCATTGGCTGCGTTGTTTGCGCCGCCGATGTAAACCGAGAGCGGATTGTTAAAAGTGCCGCCGGCGTTGAGATTGATATTCGAGGCCTGGCGTGTGATTTCGGTCACGAGCTGCTGATATTCCTGGTTCAGCGTGGATCGATTACCGGTGAAGGTGTTCGATGCGGATTCGGTTGCCAGTGTCTTCAACCGATCCAGAATCGTGGCAATGTTGCTCAAGCCGCCGTCTATAATCTGGAGCTGATTGACGCCATTATTCGCGTTGTTCACGCCCTGGGTAAGTTCGGCGATATCGGCTTGATACCCGTTTGCAATTGCGAGGCCAGCGGCATCATCACCACTACGATTAATTCGGTAGCCGGAGGTAAGCTGCTGGATCGCGGAGCTCTGAAACTGATTGTTAATATTCAGATTTTGCTGAGCATTGAGCGAGTCGACGTTTGTCTGCAGTGAAATCATTTTTTATCCCTATTGCTGAGCTTGACCGTCGATGCCTTTCGGCTCTCGCCGGCTCTACTTTTCATTTCGCAAATTTCTAGCCAAAGCTCTAGTTTTTTTGGCGGAAATCGTGAAAATATATGGACATTTCCATGATCACGCGCGAGCGAACTAGCCCAAATAGCTGAATAGGGAGCGGACCGTTAGGCTGCCATGCGCGGCGAGAGCCGCTTGCAAGGCCGTCTGATCCGTTGTCATCTGGGTGGCTACGGCGGCGATATCCGTGTCTTTGAGATTGCTGAGCGCCTGTTGCAGATTGGTACCCTCTGCAGTTGCATCCTGCTGCGATTGCTGGATCCAATTCTCGACATTTCCATAAAAGGAACTGGCTTGGCCGAGTTGCACGACGGCACTTTTCAGCGATGTCAGCGCGGATTCAATTCCTGGCTGATCATTGTTTTGAAGCGCCTGGCCCAAGGAATAGATCGCGTTAAACACGTTGCCGGGAGCGGGAGTGCCGTCCGGATTCCGGGCATCAAAGATCTGTTGCGCGGTGATGCGCGGAATAATCGAGCTACCTTGCACATTTTGGAGAGTGACCGTATTGGCTGGAGTCGAATTCTGGATTACGCCTTCCGGGGAGGTCCAATCGAAGGTGTACGGCTGAGTCTGCGGATCGTCGCCTCCAAAAATAAAGCGGCCCTGGACGGTCGTGTTCGCAAGAGATACTGTCTGCGATTCGATGCCTTGCACCTGTTCGGCGATACTGGAGCGCG
>JAFATG010000335.1 GCA_019244055.1 Acidobacteriaceae bacterium
GGTTCTTCGGAGCGGGCGGCTGGGGCGGATGGTACGCCAGGAATCGATTCTGGGGAGGCGCCGATATTGGCCGGATGTACCGGAACGCTGCCTTCCGCGGAGGCGCGATGACTGCCCCGTACAACCGGTTTAGCGGCCCGAATCATCAACGCTTCAGCCCCGCGACACGCTCGCAGCTCGCAAACGCAACGCTCTTTCATGGGCAGTTGCCGGTCACTCCAACGCGGGCGAGCTATCAGTTCTCGAACCGGCAGGCCATCGCGAATCCTCGGCTGGGCTCGGTAGCGAACCGCCAGTTCTTTCGTGCGCCCGCGAGCGCATTCAATCGCGCGCCGAGCGTGTCGCAACTCGGCGTGGGACAGAGTGTCCCCCGCGTAGCTCCGAACCAACATGGGGTGCCTCCGAACATGCAAGGCAGTTTCGCGACACGTGGGACCTACGCAGCACAGCCCAGGCAGACCGCGCCTTCGAGCGGCGGTTGGCAGCGCTTCGGAGATCCCAGAGCAACGACCACTGTACGGCAGAACTTCGCGCAAGGAAATGAGCCGAGCGGATGGCACCGTTTTGGCCAGCCACCGCCTGCCAACTATAATGCGGGCCGCGCGACATCTCCGCAAAATCAAAGAGACTTTACGAGGCCGTATGGGAGCGCTCCATACAACAGCTACAGCGCTCCGCGGCAGAGCTTCGGAGGGGGGTACGGCGCACCAGCTATGCCGCATTATGGTGCGCCGCCCGCTACACCACGTTATTCGGCGCCGGTGATGCCTCACTACAGCGCGCCGGCTATGCCCCACTACAGCGCGCCTTCCGGAGAACACTACAGCGCACCCCACAACAGCGCTCCGTCCTCTCGGGGCGGCGGTGGTGGTTCCTTCCACGGAGGAGGTGGTTCGTCGCACTCAGGAGGAGGAGGCGGCGGTCACTCCTCCGGCGGCGGTGGCAGCGGGCATCGGCATTAATTTTTTGGAGCTTCCCTCGGCCGCTCCGGCTCACCTGACAGGAGCTGGAGCGGCATTTTTTTGCCTCACAATTTTTATGGCCATCGCTGCCGACCATGAAAGATCGCCATTAGTTCCAAGCGACCATGCCGAACCCGATATGGCGATTCATTACATGCATTACAACTTTTGCCACATTCATCAGACCTTGCGTGTCACTCCTGCGACGGCCTCTGGCGCCACGGATCGGCTGTGGGACCTTTCTGATCTGGTTGCAGTGATCGAATAATAAACACGTGAAGTGTCCAGCCTGTCTGCTCGAAAATCAGCCGAATGCCATTCGATGCGATTGTGGGCATGAATTTGTCAGCTCTTCCGATTCAAAGATCGTCTTGCATCTTCGATCGATTGACAGTTCGGTACGGACTATCAGGCTGATCATGATTTGGTGGCTTATTCTCACGATCATTGGCGGCCTTTTAGTATTGATTCGAACACTTACATGACGGGCCTCGAGATCTGGTCAATCCAGGGCACCCTTGGGCTGCTTGACCGAAACCGGCTGACGAACCATGCGTTGGAGAGTGCCCTCGGGGAAGTGGGAATAAATATACTTGACTAATACGGCGTTTCGATCCGGACCGCTGCCACGAGTTCATGATGAAGCTTCGCTGGCCGGAAGGCAAGGTTCGCTGCCCTCGCTGCGGTTCGGGTGACGTGTCTTATCTGCCCAACGCAAGGGTATCCAAGTGCTACCAGAAGCATCCAAAGCAGAAGTTTTCCTTGAAGGTCGGGACCGTGTTCGAGGATTCCCGGTCTGGCAGGCACCTACGTGAGCGTTGAGCCCTTCCATCTATTCCGTTACGTCGATGAGCAAGTATTCCGCTACAACCACCGCAAAGACGAGGACGACGGCGAGCGGTTCGTTGCGGCCATGAAACAGATTGTCGGTCGGCGGCTGACCTACAAAGAACTGACCGGGAAGGAGGGTGAAAAGGCGGAAGCTTTCTGAAAAGGAGGCTAGACGTCAGGGGCGCGGGAAGCGCCGCGTTTCTGCTTCGGTTTCGGCCCGCGCTTATTGGGATTGAGCGCGGCCTCTTTGCGGTGGTCTTCGATGCGCTTCTGAATGACGGAATGCGGAACGGACAAGACCTTTTTCATGGCGTTCTCGAATCTCGCGAACGCTTGCGTACCTTCGATACACGTGGGTAAAGATGAATCCGACTTAGTCGCCATGGGTGCCCTTATCGACTTCATTTATCGTATCCGCCGATTTCTGCTTGGGCTTGAACGGCGACTGCTTCAATCTCCTTTCCAGGATCTCGGGTTGCGTTCAAAGAACGCAGTCGTCACCTGGTCCAACACGGCGAATGTCTTAGGATTTACAACCCAACAGCGTTCGCGGTCATGACCGCTGACGGCAGCAGCGGTGACGCCATCACTTGAGTAGTACCGCTCATAATTGTGGAGAGGCGTTCGACTAAACCCATTCTCTAAACAGGGCAGCGCACCATAGGCATTCAGAAGAGACTTGTGAATGACGCCTGCGATTAGGTCGGCTGGCTGTAGTAATGTCGTTGCCTTTGGCTGAAAACTGAGGCCTCGCAACCCAGCACGGTCGCTCTGCTTCAATTCCTTCCACTCGCCAATCATCTTTGCCACTTCATGTTGGCGATCGCCAAGCTCGAACACGTATGCGACTTGCTGTCTGTGTATGTCCTCCTTTTCGAGGATAAATTCTGCAAGGGCAACGCACGCCTGAGCACACCCCGAGAAGGCCGGTCCATGAACGTGAGCGTTAGCGGTCTGCAGGACAAACGAATTGTAGGGCGCAACTTCTAAAGACGCACTGACCAGTTTGCATCCATCGCGATTAACAATCGCCGCCAGTTGCTTGAGAAAACTGCAGCGCTTCTCGATGTCCCAATCGGCAGATCCTAGCTTGCATTCCTTCGTCCCGAAATCCGTCAGGTGAAACGTTCGGCCGTCGGTAGCTTTGAGCCAGTCGTCCTCGATGCTATCGCAGACCTCCGAATCGGCAACGTAACCACCGACAGTTATGACCGGGTTATCGTTCTCTTTGCCACTCCCGTCTAGATAGACACGCAATGCCAGGAAGACCCCTCTATGGTTGCGCCCGAACGAAATACTCGCCAACTCTCGGACGCTCGATCCCGCGACTTTCCAGCGTAGCAAGTTTATACCGAGCAGTGGTAGAAATATACTTGACACACCCACTAGTTTCAGGCATACTTAAGTCATGGAACGGAAGCCCAAGACTCTGGTGGAAGCCGTCAAGGAATACGGGAATCCCGACAGCGCTCTTGATGAAGTAGCCGATAGCCGCTGGAAGGATGCTATAGCGTGTCCGCACTGCGGGGCTGATTCCCCGATGTTCCTGAAAACTCGCCGGATCTGGAAGTGTTCCAGGTGCCGCAAGCAGTTCTCAATTAAAGCTGGAACTGTGATGGAAGATTCACCTATTGGTTTAGATAAATGGCTTCCCGCTATTTGGATGATTGCCAATAACCGGAATGGCGTTAGCTCCTGGGAACTGTCGCGGTCGCTGGGAGTCACCCAGAAGACCGCATGGTTTATCCTGCACCGGATCAGGCTTGCAATGCAGGATGACAAGAAAGGCGGCAAACTGCGGGGCGAGATCGAAATTGACGAGAGCTTCATCGGCGGCAAAGCGCGAAACATGCACAAGGCCAAGAGAGTGAAGAAACTCGAAGGCAAAGGCGGCGGTGCTGTCGGCAAGATCGGCGTCCAAGGAATCTTAGAGCGCGGTGGCAATATCCGTGTGAACGTCATCAATGACAACAGCATGGGCACTCTGCTGCCCAACGTGGAGGAGAATGTCGAGAAAGGTGCTCACGTCTACACCGACGAATTGAAATCATACTTCTGTTTGAGTGGTGATTACGCTCATGACGTGATTAACCATACCGAGATGTACGTGAACGGCCAAATCCATTTGAACGGGCTGGAGAACTTCTGGAGCTTGTTCAAGCGCGGCCTCGGGGGCACCTACGTAAGCGTCGAGCCGTTTCATTTGTTCCGTTACGTCGATGAGCAAGCGTTTCGTTACAACCATCGGAAGCACGAAGACGGCAGCGTGATCTCAGATTACGAGCGGTTCAAGGCCGCACTCTCCCAGATTGTCGGTCGGAGACTGACCTACAAGCAACTGACCGGGAAGGAGGGTGAAACGACGTCCGAGGAAGCTTTCTGAGAAGGAAGCAAAACGGCAGGGGCGCGGGAAGCGGAATTCACCTTAAAAGGCTTCAATCGAGCGCCACTTTGACGGATTGGGCTAGGGCTGCGACGAGTTCATCGTCCCGGAGGGATTTGACTTGCGCCACGGTAATGTTAGGCGCAGGTTCGTTGCGATAGGCGATGTATGCCGTCTCCGAAATTCTATAGATGGCTTTGCCGTTCCAATCGGAGATCGTTACGCGTCCATCCTTTCTTTCAATTTCGTACATTCTTGGTTCTCGTCTACTTATCGGATTTTGTCTTTGGCTTCGGTCCGCGCTTCTTAGGATTCAGCTTCGATTCGCGCTGATATTCGGCCTCGCGATGCATGATCTCATCATGCGGTACGGCCATGACGCGATTTAGCAATGATTTGAAGGCAGCGTATTCGGGCGACGTGTTCGGCTCAGATTTCACTGCTCTCAGAGTAGCGCGGTTTTGAAACTTTCGTAATGGCTCAATTTGAGCATCGTGAAAAATCTCGCGGTCATCGAGCCGCTAGGTCGGCCGATAACCGGATTCGACGCCAGAGCCGTTACACACGGGGCAATCGCATGGCCCGGTAAACGGGGCCATATCACGGTAGCCGTAAGCGCAGCCAGTATTCGTCCACTTTTATGCCACGGCAACGCGGCGGTTTCGGTAGCGGGCGCGGTTCACCGGCAGGAATCAAACTGCGATACCCTTTCGGCATCTGTGGCGGATAATCTCGATCCGATGCATTGCACGCTGGACACGGTGCGCCAGCTCCGCCGCACCCGCAGCCACCAGGAATTCCCCAAGGGCGATCTGGATGATCCTCGCAAACAAAACGGGCATCGCGACAGACGGCGCAATCCATACGTTTGAACTATGGGAGATTTTCAGCCAAGAACCGCATGAAGCTCCGACAGGCAACAATTACCTCTTCCGCTGAAACATCAGAAAACCCGGTTTTCTCTACGATAAGGCGTCCTGCGGCATGATTTATCTTGTTCCTCCATGCGAGCTTCATGCTGTCCATCCTCGCTTTGGTTTGCTCTATAAAATTGAAATCCAGATCCGCTGGAACCGAGGCTCTGTTGTTTACTAGCCAGCTCATCCGTTTGTAGGTAGCGTCCCACCCGGCCTTCGGATCGGTAATGCCAATGCGTTTACCGAGCGCGATCAGGCCGTGCTCTACAACCAGAAGCGAATGGAATACGGCAGCCGTGTACCGAGAAAGGGCAAAGCCCTTGTTCATTTCCTCTACATCTTCTTGGGCGTCTGGAAATGCGGCGATAATTTCAGCCCAGCCGTTTGTTGGCTTTGCAAATTGGTCCACTCGTTCAGGAGGAACGGAGAGAAACACCCTGCTCTCTAGCTCGTGTTCTATCGCCTGTACTAGCGCGTCTACTTCAAATGATTTTAGTTGTTTATCGTTCAGGCGTTCGATGACTAATTTACACTGCTTCGCGCTCTGGACGAGAAGGACTCTGTTGCACTCCTGAAGCGTCTTTTCCAGAAGAGTACTTGCGTCGGTAGCATTGCGTAAACGCATCGGTGCACCATAAACGCCTCGAAAGATATTCCTTGTGCCCAGTTCTCCTTGGATCAATTCTCCTTGAAGGAGCCGCAGGTCTTCCACTATCTCCATTAGGGTGTGGGCATAGAACCGCAGCAGTTCCAAAAGCGTTACTAATCCTCCAAGGCGGCGGTGAGGTCCGCTGGTGTCCGGGGCTACAGACTCCCCAATCATACCGCGAGTGGGTGCGTTAAGTATATTCATACCCGAGCAGTTGACATAATATCTGTTATCGGCCAAGCGGTTTTCAAGACATTGCCCGGCTTAGGACTATCGAAGTGCATCGGTTCTTTGCGTTTTTCGCGGCTACCGCGACCGCTGCGTCACTTCACACCGAGCGTCTTCTTTGTATTTTGCAGCAGCAATGGCACGATTGAGTAAGGTTTATTGCTTACCTGTTTAGCAAGCAAACAGCAGTTTCAAGCCTGGTGGTCATCGAAATATGCCGACTAATTACAACGAGCTCGCTGAACAGTACAAGCGTTCGAAACAGGTCGCATGGCGCTATTACATCGAGCAATACAGTCTCTGTGAACTGGCCGGCGAAGTTTCAGGTCTGTCGGTGTTGGACTTGGCATGCGGCGAAGGACATTACGCGCGCGTCTTCAAGAAAATGGGCGCGTCCCGGATCGTGGGGATGGACATTTCAACCAGAATGATCGAACTTGCGACCGCCGCCGAAAAAGCCGAGCCCCTAGGAATCGAGTACCTGGTCGGAGATGCCTCTTCGGTCCATTTCGGACAGTCATTTGATGTAGTTGTCGCTGCGTACTTGTTGAACTATGCACGCTCGAAGCAGGAACTAGCCGCCATGGCAACGACAATTCATCGGAGCCTAAAGCCAGGAAGGCCAGTTCGTTACCGTAAACAACAATCCCGACCAGAAACCATATAACTTTGGCAATACCCGCAAGTACGGCTTCGTCAAGAAAACCGATGGCGAACTTCGAAATGGCGCTCCGATCCACTACACATTTCTGCAAGACGGTGAGGAATTCGTCATCGAGAATTACTATCTAGATACCGAAACACACGTGTCCGCTTTCGAGCAGGCCGGCTTCTCGGATGTCCACTGGCATGCTCCGCAATTGGAGTCAACCCAATCGGTAGCACGCGCTGAGTACTGGGCCGATTTTCTTCGCGATCCTCCCATCGCTCTTTTCGCATGCAGAAAATCGTGATCCTCTCACCGCCTTACTCATCGATCTCGTACGCCTTCCGCAACCAGTTCTTCACTTCACCATCGATCTCGCTGACGGACGTGATCGGAATCCGGTGCGTGATGCGATCCTTCTTCGCGAATCCGCCTGTGTCGATCAGCCGCCCCGTTGGCTTCGTGTCCCGCAGTGCGAGCCCGAAATCAATGCGCGTATTCGTCGCCGGCTTGATCTGCGCGATCACGTGCCGGCGCCGGATCGGCACTATGGTCGAGCACGGAGTTAACGTCACGTCTTTGCCCAAGGACACCGCAAGCTCGACCAGACGATCGTGAATCGGGCGCAAACCTGCCTTGCTGCCTGAATACATCGCCTCTACATACTCGGACGGGCTTTGATCGCCAAAAGACTTCCCTTCTGCTCGGTACGCAATCCATTTCGCGTAGTTCGTCCCGAGCCCGTGCTCTTGCTTAAGCCACGCCGCCCGTTCCTTTTCCGTGTTGGGGCCGAACTTCTCAGTCAGCGCAATCCACTCCTCGAGCGTGCGGCCGGTCTTCTCCTTCAGGCCGGAGATAGCTTTTGCTTCCATAGCGACTGCGGCATGCTCACTGTAAGGCGATGACTGGCGCGCCTTCCGATCCGTACGAGTCATAGACATCGTCCTCCAACACCGTTTGGGCGCTCGCGCAACGAGCCCGGCTCGAGTGCAAAACTACTTCTTCGAATTCATGCTGTCCAGGAACTCGTAGCGCGCCCGATGCTGCGCAGATGCTGCCTGCGGATTCTCCTTCAGATGCATTACTTGATAGCCATCCTGCTTGTCGTATGCGGGCCAGTCGGGCAAGCCGGTGGCGTTGGGATTTCCCGTCTTCGCGAAATTCGTCCAGTACGTTGACATCTGATCCGACAGCTTCTCGTCTTCCGGTCGCCACGGCAGCTTCTTGGAAGCCAGGTTGCCAAAGACGAATTCGATCTCCGCGGAATGGTACGCGCCGCGCGACTCATTCTCCCCCTGCGCTCCGTTCTCGCTCGTCTGCCCCGGTGGCGCATCCTCGAATCGATACACAAACACCTTGGACTTCCCTGTCGCCAATTGCATCTGAATCCATTTCCACGTTGAGTAGCCAGTGAACTGGTCACCCGCAAGATCCTGCGCCGCGCGCTTGGCCTCTTCGTCCGTACTGGCTGGATAAACCTTCAGGAGCGCGTCCGCATTCTCACCGAAATGGCTATGCGCCCAAGCTGCAAAATTCTGCGCGGTCGGCTGCTCCTTTTGGAAGATCGTGTGGTAGCTTCCCTCATCCTGGTTCCATCCTGCCAGCAGCGGAACGTGGGCCTGCTTCCCGCTCGCGAAAATCGAGGACACATCTTCCGGAAGAAAGTATCCGTCTATGTTAGGCGCAAATCGGATGACGTTTCTCTCCTTTAGCGCGGCCTGCAGAAGCTCGTCGGCCGGTTTGCCCCGAAGCCCCGCGAGCGAATCCGTGCCCAGCGAGGTCTTCGCCCATTTCGTATCCGCATCCTCGCTGTCGGAGAGCGATTTAGCGCTAAGAGTCTTTCCAAAAAACGCGCCGCTCTCGCCTATTGCTCGCTGGAATAGATTCCGGGAGAGAGGCGAAGCCATTAACGCGCTTACCGAGAACGATCCCGCGGATTCACCGAAAATCGTAACGTTCTGGGGATCGCCCCCAAACGCACCTATGTTCTTTTGAACCCACTCCAGGGCCGCGACCTGATCCAGCAGGCCATAGTTCCCGGACGCGTTGTGGCCGGATTCCTTCGCCAGATCGGGATGACTGAAGAAACCAAAAATTCCGAGCCGGTAATTGAAGCTAACGACTACGACGCCTTTCCTGGCGAGATTGGTGCCGTCCTGGCGGGGCTCGGAGGCACTTCCGGCCGCGAATCCGCCGCCGTAGATCCACACCATCACCGGCAGATGCTCGTCAGCGGAGGTCGCGGGCGTCCATACGTTCAGATAGAGGCAGTTCTCGCTAGGCCCGTCGTCGCGGAAAACCATATCGCCGAAGATATGTCCTTGCATGCACCGCGCTCCAAATTCGGTAGCCTGCCGCGTGCCGCTCCAGGTTGTTACCGGCTGGGGCGCCTTCCATCGCAAATTGCCGACCGGCGGAGCGGCGAACGGAATGCCCTTGAAGATTCGGACCTTCGCATCATCGCTCTGGGTGCCTTGCACGAAACCTTTGTCTGTGCGTACCGTTTCGGCGCCAAACAGAGTGGTTCCAAATATCAGGGCAACAATAAAAAACTTTGTTCGATGTGGCATCGCTACTTATTATTCCTCGCTGAAGTAGTTGCTGCGCTTGCGGACGCCGCCAAGTGGTCGAAATTCATAATGGCGTTGAACACGAGCGCATAGCTGCCGATCGTTTCGCCTCGATAGATCGGATTATTCGCAAACAGCAGGACATTGCCCTTACCGAGGTGCGCATCGACCACTGCGGCGCGTTCCGCTATCGCCTCGCCTCCCTCCAGAAGCCCTGAGACTAAGAGCGCCTTCGATTCCGCATAACGGACGATTACACTGGGACGGTACTCAGCCGGAATCAGATAAGGGTTGTTCCGTTCCTGTTCTTCATTGAGTGCTGTAGGCTGCCATGGCTTCGGCGACGGAAGCGGCGGAGCTTTCTCAACAGGCCGCCCTTCAGGAATGTCTTCGTCCTCCGGCCCTCCCCGCCCTGTAGGCCGCTTATAATCCTTCTCGGTGGGCAATGTGCGATTGATGATCATATTGCCGACGGTGAACGCTATACCGTCTGCACTGTAGACGGCGAATTTGGAATCATAGCCGTACGCAACGGGATGGACCTTATCTACGAGCACCGCGCTCAGAACGCTTCCCACCACCTTGGCATTCTTCTTCGGTGCAATAAAAACTCCCGGAGCAAAGCCTTGCTCAATGGCGAATTGCGCCGTGTCTTCTGATGTAATGAGCAATCCGCCCTGCTCGATGAAATCCTTCAGATGCGCGACCCCGGAGTAACCCAGCCCTGGACGCATGTCGTCAGTCGAATCAAGGTTGCCGATGTTGGGCGTAAGGGACGTCTTCTGCCAGGGCAGCGGACTGCCCCACATCGGAACACCGTTAATGATCTGTCCGGACGAAGCATGCGCAATGGGCGCAAAAACGATGACGTCGTACTTCGAACGTAAGTCGGACTCCTTCGCGGCCGTTTGCGTGCTGATGTATTCGAAAGGAATATGCAGCTTATCGAATGCCATCCGCCACCATCCCTCTGTTTGCGTGTAAAGCCACGTATGCATGAACGCGACACGGGGAGCGGCCGCTGCATGAGTGTGGATGTTCGGCCGGGCGGAAATGGTTCGAACCGTGAGATCGAGGTCGCGGGCAGCTTTTTTCAATCGCTCCGCATCCGCATTGGTAATGATGAGCGATCCCGACTGAAAATGATGGCCGTCGCTATCGAAAGCGGCCTCCGCGATGGAAATGTCCGCACCTTTCAATGCGTAAACAAGAGCTGCGAGCCCGATCTGGCCCGAGTTATTCAACACGTACAGCGGGCCATTCCCAGCGACATCTTCGCCGCTCTGGCTCAGGTCTGAAAGCTTCTGCATCTTTGCCGAAAGGATCGCGACATCCGTAATTCGCGTCGCTTTAGCATTGAACAAATCGCCAAACGACCAGCCCGTGTCGTCATATGGATGCTTCTGCGGATCATCAGGCGACCAATATTGCCGGTCTAAGAGAGCATCAGCTACCCGTGAGAACGGCTGATCCATGCGTATGACATAAGTTCCAGCCGGAAAGGTTTGCTTCTCCGGCGGATCAGGAATGTCGGCGTCGTCAGAGTCGGAGTCGGACTCGTCAGACGAGGCCTCCTCCTTTTTTTGAGGACGCGGTTTGGGCGCGGCAGGCGCCAGTACTGTCGCCGGTTGCTCCAAGCGGTTAATCTCAACGTGCTGCGCCGTAAGCACTCGCAGCAACTGTACCTGCCGGTTCGAAGCGGCTTCATCCGCCGCAAGCACGTACGCTGCCGGACCCGCGTTCTGCGGCTTCTGAACGGACCGCTTGCTCTTCACGTAGTAATTCTGGAGAAAATGATGCCCGTTGTGGGCGAAGTAAGAGAGCGTCGATAGTAGCGCGCTTTCCTCATAGTTGTTATTGTTGCGCTGGGACCAAACCACAGTCGGGAAAGGCGGATTTTCGCGATACCACGTCCGTGAGTACTCATCGGGCTCCAAAATGCGCTTCTCTGTATCCGCCCCGCCGTTGCCGAAGGTCTCGTATAACCTGCTGATCCCGTTGTGCAGTCCTGCCAGGAACATCAGGTAACCAGGACTCCAGGTATCGAAGTTTCCATGCGTGAAGACGCCCGGCATACCAAAAGCCTGCATCTGCGCTACGTTATCCCAAGCAAGGCTGGCCCATTCGTCCGCTAGCATGGGATCGATCCAGGGATTGTACGGTCCATCGCCTACGGTGTTGTCATACAGGAACGGCACAGACTCGTGCAGATCATGCAGGACTTGAGCGTGCCATGCCAGGTAAGTATTCAAGACATTGTTCGTGAGGTTGAGCGTCATGGCCATGGCATCGCGATTATTATCGTGGGCCACGTAGTGTCCCCAATAAAGGAGCCGGGGCCACTTTTCGCCCGGATGGGCCTTATGCCATCTGTAGATATCAACCATCCGGTCTCGGCCGTCCACCTCGACCACGGGTGTGATCAAGGTGATCATGTGCGAACGGATGAAGCGTATGTGCGGCGCGTCATCCACCACCAGCCTGTACGCCAGCTCCATAAGTGCGGTGGGAGCTCCTGTTTCGGGAGAGTGAATTGTGCCCGTGATGTAGTAAACGGGAAACGATTCGGACACCAGCCTCTGGGCGGTCGAATCGTTCATTTGAATCAAACGCGGATCGGCCAGTTTAGCCAATCCCTCGTCATTCTCTTTCGCCTTCGCGAGCAGCGATTCGTCCGCAATTGCAGCCGCGATCATTTCCCTGCCCTCTTCCGAATGCCCGATCGTGAACACCTTTACCCGAGGCGAGCTCGATGCGAGCATCCGGAAGTAGCGATAGACATCTTCTGCATAAGGGAGCATGTCGGGTGCCCCTGCAATATCGCCGAGAACCTTAGCCGGTGTCGGCACGGTGTTTGAAGCCGGCAGATAGTTCGTGAGCCGCGAATTGAATGATGGCCCGGTCGTGTACTTCTGAATCTGTTTGGTGTACCAATCGTCAGTCGGCTGATTGGGATCTCTTGCAAATTGGTCCGAGCCGGCCGTTTGAGCTTTCAAAGCTAGCCCGGTAACAAAAAGAGATGCGGGAAGAATGGCAGCGAGAAACCGCGATGAAATCATAAGCGTAGCTCTGCGATACCCGAGGAATTTCCGTCGCGCTCGCGCCTTAATGGACGCAGCGCGATTCAGAATGCCACAGGATAGCAACAGTGCGCCCGCGAATTGCTACGGCTTCTTGTCGAATACGAGGGTTTCGTCTTTACCGGTCGGCTCCATGTGTTGTAAGGTCAGCGTCAGACTCTTCTTGTCAGGCGAGAGCTCGAGTTTCCACTCGTTCGAAACATCGCCGTCCGGTCCTTGTGTCTTGCACACCGTGAGCGCGGGCCCGTCATACCAGGCCATGATTTTCGATTTGTGATTGCCCTCGCTGAATTCACACTCCTTGCCGAACCCGCAGGCAAACTGCGTCGACGTGTCGTGACCTGCCTTATCGTGCACAGTGCTCGTAACCTTATACGTGGCCGCCAACGTCTCGATCACCAGCGTGACCGTCCGGCCGTCTGCCACTTGGCTTTTTCCGGGAACCATGTCCCAAGTACCCGTGAAATCGGTGTTGTCGGCGGTCGCGAGACCGGACAACAATACGAATGAGACAAATGCTCCTGCCCCTAGCAGGCAGCAAGCCCGCCGCGTGCTCCGACGCGCAGGGCGATTGACACAACTCTCCTTACACAAGGTCACTGCGGCTTTCCGCATAACGAACTCCTTCCACAACACTGTTGGGGTGCTAGGTGAAGTTGTATCACTAATTAAGGTCGCCTGGGGAGGCGCATCACGAAATATCTCTCTGACAGGGTGGGAAATTTCCTCCTTCGACCAGAAAATTGCGACCGCCGACTGTTGTAGTCTGTTATCCGGACAGCGTGCACGAATCAGGGGTTCTGCGCCTTGAGTCTCAATCCAGGGAGCGCAAAGGGCGCGGATGCGCGCCGAGATACAGTAAAGCAACTCCGCCGTCCTTGGCTCGCGGCGCTTGATCCCGCGCCCGTTTTGCGCGAGTTGCTCAGAAGACTAGTATTTTTCGGATACATACTGATCGCAGTCGCTAGCATGGTCGGGACAGCGCAGGCCAAGGACACGACTCCGAAGCCTGCAAAACCGCCCGCCAATGAGTCGGTGCCAGCACCCGTATACGAACCTGGATCGCACGTGAGCCGGCCGAAGCTCCTGCATTATGTCGAGCCGTTGTTCTCAACGAAGCCAGATGAAGCATTCGTCGAAGGCACTGTCACGATCTCAGTAGTCGTGAACGCCCAAGGCCAGCCGACTGATCTACAGGTGATCAAAGGGCTCAACGCCGGACAGGACCATAGCGCGATCGAAGCGGTCAAACAATGGCGATTTCAGCCCGGAACCAAAGGCGGTAAGCCGGTCAGCGTCAGGGTGAATGTTCAGGTCGCTTTCCACCTTCTTTGATATCTGCTTTCTTTCCTATAGCCTGCATGTGAAACCTTAAGTGACAGATTACAATTATTGATCCTCTTCAAGTAAAATTTAAGAATCGCCGGCCCGAATCGCGCTTTGTCGGGGAACCGGAAAGCGCCTTCCGTGCTATTGGTATCCACCGACTTTGTCGATAGTACTACTTGGTGCTCAGTCACCGAATAAGGAGTTCCACTGAAGATATGTGTCCGCGTTGTAAGTCGAGCGACCTGAGCCGCTCTCGAAGCTGGCAACTAGCGGACTTGTTTATGGCGCTCTGGCATATGCAGCCCTACAGATGTCTCGAGTGCCGTAAACGCTTTTACCTCCCTTCGGGACTCCACGAAAAGGTCAAGGAAGAGCGCGCCTGGAGGCATGCCATCCGTCGAAGAGAGCGGCGCCGAACGAAAGATTCCAGCACCGCACGCTCCGCCAAAATCGCAAGCTAAAGCGCTCGCAATTTGAGCCAATCCGGCTAGAATTTCTGGCTCATTCGCACTGCTCGCTATAATTTCAGCATGCTTCAGCCCACTGAGAAGATTTGGTACAACGGAACGCTGATTCCGTGGAACGATGCGAAAATCCACGTTCTTTCTCATGTCGTGAGCTATGGAAGCTCGGTATTCGAGGGGATCCGATGCTATGAGACGAAACAGGGACCGGCGATCTTCCGCGCACAGGATCATGCACGACGCTTGCTCGATTCCGCGAAAATTTATCGGATGGATGTGCCCTACTCCATCGATCAGCTCACCACGGGAATGGTGGATCTGATCACAGCGAACGAGCTGAGGGCCTGCTATATCCGTCCGATTGTGTTGCGCGGATATGGAGATGTGGGCGTATTGCCGTTCGACAACCCGGTCGAAACCTACATTGCCTGTTATCCGTGGGGCAAGTATTTGGGAGCCGAGGCGATCAATGACGGCGTGGATGTCTGCGTCTCGTCCTGGAAGCGTTTCGCGCCGAATAGCCTGCCCGCTCTGGCAAAAGCCGGCGCCAATTACATGAACTCCCAACTGATTCGCATGGAGGCCGCCACGAACGGATATGCCGAAGGGATCGCGCTCGATGAAGCAGGTTATGTCAGCGAAGGATCGGGCGAGAATCTGTTCGTCGTGCGCGACGGCAAAGTCGTTACCCCGCCGCTCGGAGCGTCTATCCTGCCTGGCATAACGCGGGACACAATCATTAAAGTTGCAGGGCAGCTTGGTACTCCAGTTGTCGAAGCGATCATCCCGCGCGAGCTGTTGTATATCGCGGACGAGGTATTCTTCACCGGAACAGCTTGTGAGGTCACACCGATTCGTTCGGTCGATCGCGTTCCGGTCGGATCAGGTCACCGCGGACCCATCACTCAACGCATTCAGGAGCGGTTCTTCGAGATTGTAGACGGGACTGCAACGGACGAGTTTGGCTGGCTAACGCCGCTCAGTGAAGTCCGTGAACCCGAGCCCGTTAGCGCCTGAGGCCCTCGGCCTCAGATGAGGTGCACATAGACAAACAGGGCAGAAACCGCTCGCACCCGACCCGTGAAAAACCGGAGGAGCTGATTTCTACCCTGCCTTTTGGGATGGCCGCGAACGGCAACCCAATCTGGAGAGGTCATCCTGGCGCGAACACCCGACCGACAGCCACCTCCCCCGAGATTACCTGCCGATCTGACACTCGCGCCGGATCTACACAGTTTGTACCGCACACGCACGCTTTACACCAGCGCTTTTGCGGCCTGTGGAAGAGCTTTTAAACATGTTTTATCTCCTTCCGCGCGACGAGCTTGCCACCTTGTGCCTGTGGGTTTGCTGTGAAAAAAACAAAGAGGGCTATTCGTGTCGAATCAGTGGGCGTGCGCGGCTATGACAAGCACCTGCGTTGGCCGTTTGCCCGGAAGCTCTACCGTTCTACAGGTTGAATTTGGAACCGCGATTCAGACAGTCGACGAGTTGATCCGTCCGCCCGACACTGATGAGTTCCTTTACTGCGGCTTCATCGATGTGCAGGTCAACGGATTTGCAGGAGTGGATTATAACGATCCTTCGGTTTCGGCCGAGGATATTGCTAAATCCGCTCGAGCCATGTTTTCAACCGGTGTCACGCGCTTCCTCCCGACGATAATCACGGGCTCCGAAGAGCGGATCACGGGAGCCTTGCGAAATCTCGAGAAGGCCAAAGAGGAGTTCCAACGGACAGACATGCCGGAAGCCGAGGCGATCGCCGGATTTCACGTCGAAGGCCCTCACATTTCCGGTGAAAATGGCCCGCGCGGCGCGCACCCGGTTGAGCACATCCGTCCTCCCGACCTGGACGAATTTGAACGGTGGCAGGACGCGGCGGGCGGCAACATCCGCATCGTCACCGTCTCGCCGGAGTGGGAGCAAACACCTGCCTACGTGACTGGACTGGTCCGCCGGGGAGTTGTTGCCAGCATTGGCCACACCAAAGCCACAGGAGATCAGATTCAGGCGGTTGTAGATGCGGGCGCCACGATGTCGACCCACCTGGGAAACGCCGCGCATCCGACTCTGCCAAAAACCCAAAACTATATTTGGGATCAGTTAGCTGAAGACAAACTCGCGGCCAGCTTCATTGTGGATGGAATTCACATTCCGCCGCCGTTCTTTCGAGCGGCCGTCCGCGCGAAGGGCTCGGAGCGTTCTGTCCTGGTGACTGATGCCGTGATGCCCGCGATGTGCCAGCCTGGGCCCTATCGACTCGGTCAAATTGATGTCGAGCTCAAGAATGATGGCAGTGTGGTGTTGCTGGGTGGAACACGTTTAGCCGGATCTGCTTTAAGAATGGACCACGCCATTGGGAATGCGGTTCGCTTCGCCGGGATCACGCCGCGAGAGGCACTCGCCATGGCCACTGTAAATCCTGCTCGAGCCGCTCGTATCGCTGGCCGCCAACGGGGACTCGTTCCTGGCGAGAAAGCAGATCTCATCTGCTTTCGCTGGAATCCGGAAACTTTTCGGCTCACCGTTTTGGAAACAATTGTGGCGGGTACCTCGGTCTACCACGCGTAGCGCTTAAATCTGCTTTGGAAGGCACGCGACATTGCGTGGTTGCCAAGCGCGCCCGCTATGCAGAATCGTAGTAGATAGACAAGAATTTGCAAGTAACCTGGAGAACACTATGCCATTTACAGTACCGCCGCTTCCCTACCCCGCTGATGCTCTGGAGCCGCACATCGACAAGCAGACCATGGAGATCCACCATGACAAGCATCACGGTGCGTATGTGAACAATCTCAATAAGGCTCTCGAATCGGCCCCGGATCTGCAGAACAAGTCCATCGAAGAAATCCTCTCGAACAACTTAGCCGCGGTTCCGGATGCTATCAAGACCGCTGTCCGCAACAACGGAGGCGGTCACGCCAACCACTCATTCTTTTGGCCGCTTCTGTCCGGCAAAGGCGGTGGTGCGCCGAAGGGTGACATTCAGAACGTGATCAATTCCAACTTCGGCAGTTTCGAGAGCTTCAAGGAAAAATTCGCTGCCGCCGCGGCCGGCCGCTTCGGCTCCGGCTGGGCTTGGCTAGTCAAAACGGGAGCCGGGAAGTTTGAAATCATCTCCACCGCAAACCAGGACAGCCCCTTGATGGACGGCAATAAGCCGATTCTAGGCCTCGACGTTTGGGAGCACGCCTACTATCTCAAATATCAGAACCGCCGGCCCGAGTATATTACGGCTTGGTGGAACATCGTCAATTGGGAGGAAGCGAATAAGCACTTGAAGTAACCGTCAGTCCACTTTCAAGCCGAGCTGGCCAAAACGCGTGCGAGTCTCTTCAAGAGAGACGTGGTGAACCGCCGTGAAGCCCATCTCGGCCGCAACGCTTACGAACATCTCTCGATCGTCAACATAGATCGATTCTTCGGGACTAGCCTGCGCCAGATTGAGAGCCAGCTTCCAGATCTGCCGATCCGGTTTGCGCATGTGCATGTAGTGCGACACCATGATGAAGTCCGCCAAATCTCGCAGTCCGAACTTGCCCATGCGATGTTCCGTGATGCCCTGACCTTCATTGCTGATCAGGGCAACCTTTAACCCGTTCGCCTCTTTTATTTTCTTGAAAAACGCGATGGTTTCCGGCCACGCCCTGGACTGCTCGAAGGTGAATTCGCGGACTTCATTCAAGGTGAATTCTCGAGATCGGTCGAAGAAGACATAACGCAGATAATCTTCGAGCGTCAAGAATCCTCGCTCGTAGCTGTCAAACATTAACTGATGCCGCGGCTCAACCTCGTCAAAATCGATTTGGAAGTGGTGGCAGAGCCGCCGGCGTAGGCGCGTGTCCCAACCATTGGTACCCAAAACGCCGCCGATATCGCTATACAGAACGCGGAATTTGCCGCGGTTCATAAGCAATCAGCTTCGCACACGGCCTGGATGCTTGAAAACTGTCGTTTGCGGATGATAATTGCGCCAGTCGAACCAGTAATCCTTGGTGCTCTGGATCAGTGGAAGGCATTCGCCTTGCGCGGGCCCCGACACCGCGCAACCGTCAAAGTTCCAGTTGCTGCCAGTTGTCGAATCCACAAACAGAGGAGTGCGCATCGTAGCATTTCCTGTGCCCGCAGTGTAGCGATAGTAATCGCTCGGTAGTTGCCCAGCTTGAACTCGCACTTGAAACACGCGCAGCGATTTCTGATCGGGGCCGAGGACAATCAGAACAGGCTCGCCGTTCAAGCGGTCTTCGGTGAGTTGATCCCGCACTAACTGCGCGACCAGATAGGCGCGGCTCACTCCGAACGCTTCCACTCCCAGCACCAGATCGCGCGATTGTAAGCCGCTGTTCGGAAAATCGAGAACCGTTTTCACTCGCTTCATCCGAGTGTCCCAATCTTTTGTCGCGTATTCTTTTGCGAACGCCGAGACCGGTTTCAGGACGGTGCCGCTTCGAGCGCTGCCGCGCCAGAGCGCAAAGCTGAGCTCGTCGCTCGGGACACGATCTAGTTGAGAACCAGCCAGCGGACCCGCTACAGCGCGTCCGCTGATTTGCTGCCAAAACGTGCCCGTCTGATCATCACGCATCAAAAAATTTTGATTATTGATGCCAGCCAGGTGAAACGTGAGAGCAATTCCCTGGATGCTTCGCTTCCACACCAGACCGGTGTGACAGAGCGTTCAATACGTCGCGGCGATCGGCTCACCGGCGACAGTGTCGTTGATGATATGGTGATAAGCCATCTCGCGTACCGGATACGCACGGCTCACATTATCTATCCTCACCGCGACCACCATGTCGTCCGCGTCAACCTTAGCGTGATCGGCCGTCACAAACTGCGGAGTGCCGGCCGGATGAAACATCAGCTCGTACACATTCACGCGCGCGCCGTAGCAAGCAGCCGCCGCGAGCAAAACCAGAGCAACGCCGGCAGTTCGCCCAAACCAGCGCAGCCGTCCCCACAACAGCACCAGAACCGCGACGCATAGCGCAGCGCAGAGCATCGAAAGCCACGGACCAATTCGCTTCACCCACAGGGCTATACCCAACTCGCTTGCGTCCTGATGTCGAAACGGCCATATCACATAGAGGGGATATGCAAAGCAGGCCACGGCCAGCAGCGAAAGGACAACAAGGCTGATGAATAGCCAACGGGAGTTGGGATCAGGGCGGGCCATGTGATTACGGTAGCAAAGCGCGTATGCGTTAGAATCGGTGCTTGGCGATCGCCATCGGGCCTAATTGCCCGCCCGAAAAATCCGCCCGGAGGACCCTTAGCTCAGTTGGTTAGAGCGTCCGCTTCACACGCGGAAGGTCGCAAGTTCGAGTCTTGCAGGGTCCACCATCTTCCAAGCCAGCGAATAGGTCAGCCTAACCTGCTAAATGAGGGCTTCGCATTGAAAATCAGAGTAATATAGAAATTCGGGTGCTGTCTCCAGCCGCTCCGTCGCGGCCATACAGCGAGGTCTTTATTACCCAGGCAAGCCCT
>JAFATG010000069.1 GCA_019244055.1 Acidobacteriaceae bacterium
TGACCATTCACCTTGGTGAATTGTTCCAAGCTCGCGGCTGCGGTCTCAGCTTCTCGGTCGATGTATGGTACGGTTTCTTCACGGCGGTTGGTGTCCCTTTCGAGGATTGTTTTTGGCGAATCGATTCTAACGAACCGGCCGCCACCGCCGCCTCTAACCTGCAACTAAACCGGGGACACCCTCCGCGTCAGCGCCGAACCGTAGTTCAGCGTGTTTGGCGAGTGACTTTGAACGATGACTTGCTTAGTTTTCGGGAGCTTTGAGCATTGCCGGCTTCAGGAATGCGTTTAATGCGTTAAGCCGGTTTTCGATCAAACCTGAGGAAACTCCATGGATCTCTATGCACTGGGTGGACCTCCATGAACGCTGTTTCCCTTTATAAACAAACGAGCATTGGATTCCCAAGCTGGACGTCGCGGGTTCGATCCCCGTCTCCCGCTCCATCAAGTCAACAACTTACAAATACACCGGTAAGAGCGAAGTCCAATAGAGTCCATTAAGCCCCAATCGCCCTCTCCAGTGCATTCACAGCTTCCTTCCGGCGCTTGAGTGACGTGATCGTGTAAACGTTCTCGTTCACGTCGACGGTGTGCCCCATCTGCTCAGCCCCTACGTGCGGATGGACATCCAGCTCCTTCAATAGGGAACTGTGCGCCCGCCGCATGACCTGGAAGTTTGCCCAAGCCAAGCCAATCGGCTTCAACCTGGGCAGGAAGCTTCGTCTCCAGCAATTGTCCTTCGCCAAAGGCGTCGTGAGTCTTTCCGATGGGAAGAGCCACGCATCGGCGCTGGTATCGAGCCGCAATAGCTTCTTGCCGCTCGCCAGACGCTGTATATTTTCAAGCTGGCCGTTATTGAGTATGGCCTGTCGCCCGCAGTACGGTTCGTAAATCAGGGCCCGGACTTCGTTCTCGTTCGCGTAGCCTCTGTTTTTTCCGAAAGACCTTTTCCTCTACAGGCATCAGGTCGCTGTTTCCGGTGTGACGGCCGTCTTCGTAGACAAAGACCTCCGGCGAACTTTTAAAATCGTCAACATCCCAGTAGCCAATTCGTCCAATTTTGAGTTCTCGGCCGACGCTGAAAAGCTGAATTAGGCTGGAAACAGTCGTCTTGATTGCCACGCCTTCCCGCCCGCTGACATACAGCTTCCACATGGCCACGGATTCAGTCTCGTTTTCGTGCCAACAGCTGACCAACGGCTCCAGCTTGAATGCCTCCGCTGCGTAGAGTTGCTTTTCGTCGATCAAAGCGAGGAAGAACCTGTTCGATCGGGATTAGCTCATTACTCGGCAGTTCGTCCTTCACGCCTTCGACGACAACACATCGAATTGACTCAATTCGGCGATCCCGACAGTAAATCGCACGAGTTGTGCCCTCTATCAAAATGTAATCGGCAGAAGTTTTTGACCTGTGGCTTCTCGAGCCATTTTGCGGGTGTTTCGCTGAGAAATCATGAATGCTACGACGCTCCCCACAGCAGATATTGCAGCTATCATGGCCGAAGCGGCCGGAATGTATGTGAGCCAGGCGGGTCATGCGGTGCGAGGTGCCGGATGAGATCTTGCAGCTGTCGAATTATCTCCTGTTCACTTGCTTGCACGGATTAAATATACAGAAACACCCATCCCGCCATTTAGCGCTTCTACTCACTTCAAGTACCCAACGGTGCCGTAACGTCGACACTCAGGAAGTGGACGATTACTCCCGTGAAGTCTTTTCGGTTGTATCGGGAGTGAGTCGGCGCCGTAAAGATGGCAGGGAAGTTGGGGCGGATCGCCGCGCATTCCCGATACGATGACTTGAACTAAGCCGCTGAGTAGAGCATATGGGGATTGGTTTTTGGTTCGCAGGTGGAAGCGCAGCCGTTTGCTGACTGCTGAGCGTGACATTCCGCAGTCGTAATAGTCGTAATAAGAGGGTGCTCGCTTCTAAGAATGGAGGGACGCGTCGTAGCTGGGCTTTTCAAGCGTGTGGCGGCAAGACACACGTCGAGTAATCCGGCAATCCGGCAACCGAGTTCGATCGGGGATGGAGGAATCGTGGCTTCTGAGAAATTCCGCAGCTTCAGATCGCCAATCATGCGTTCGCGTAGTTTGGTCATCAACGACCTCCTTCGGTCGTTGAATATTCTCAAACTATGCTCAACGCCGCGACGACGCAGACTGCCGCACAGCGGCTTAGTTCAAGTCGGCTTAGGTCTGGCTTTCGCGCTGGAGCGTACCGGGGGCCTATCTTCGAAGTAGGCCGTAGATGGTAACGGTGTTAACGCCACCAACGTATACGCGGCCGTTCGCAACTGTCGCTATAGCAAACCGGACAGCCATGCTTGCTTGATCTCGCGTCGGGTTTTCATCGCTCGCGTAGAGTCGCTTCGCAACGTTCGTTGCGTCGTAGGCCGACAGGATCGCTCGTGAACCACCTTGATTCCATGCGCGCGTTTCCACAATCCAGACAACGCCATCGCGATCGCCATTTGCCGATATAGTTGGTGTTCCTCCGGAAAACGAAGATCGCTGTTTGCTCCGCGCAGAATACGCCTGGGCAACTCTTCCATCGGTGACCGTGAACTGCTTCAGAAAATCTCCGCTTGCGAATGTATAAAGTTGCCCGTTCCAATACGCGGCTGCACCGAAGATTCCATCTGAAAGGGACATGCTGCGCACAAGTTCAGCGTTGTTGGCTTTTTGCAAGCCACCAATATGGTTCGGATCAACTTCGTACAACACGCCCTCCTTGCCGCCAAAGACCAGCCCTGCCGAACGCGTTCCTGTCTTATCCGGCAAGAGCACTGGCCCTCCGGAGCCCAAATCCGAATCATTCGAGTTCAATGTCTGTTCATTCTGGGGTGTGAAGTAGTCTTTGATCAGCAGTCGATCGCCGGTCAGCTTCAGCTTCAGCAGACTATCGCCATAGTCTTGACCATGGCGCGGCCAAACGTCGAAAACGCCGTTTCCAGTCGATACATAGACATTCCCTTCTTCATCGGCAGCAGGTCCGGTATCGCTTTGCCAGATGCCGCTCTCACCTGCATTCGGAGAAGTATTGAACACTGCAAGCTGTTTCAGTGTTCGCGCATCGTACGCCATGACCCATCCGTGATAAGGCCCCACGTCACACGATGATGCCCAGGTCAAGTAAACAGCACCGTTTGTCAGCAATAAAGATGCCCGCGGATTCTCGCGCAACGGGTCGAACGTCACTCTGCCGCCCGAACTGCCTTCGCCAGTTCCCGCGACTGACGCGCTAATGGTCACTGGGCCGCCGAACTTTTCCTGTCCCGTCGTAATGGCCAATGCATGCAGGTGCTGCGAATGCTGAGTCCCGGACAGGAAATTCGATCGGGAGCTGCTTCTTGCAAGGACGAACAGTGTTCCCGTCGCGGTATCAATTACAGGTGTGGAGGTGATTCCTAGCGACGGACTTATAAAAGGGCATTGAACGTCGCTGGCCGACACGGCAGAAGAGGGCATGTCCTTGGGTAGCAGGTTTACGTGCCAAATCGGTTGTGGGGCCTCACCATCGGCATCAAAAGCATAAACGCTGTCTCTTTCAGTTGCAACGAATAGCAGGTTGTGCGTTCCTTTCCCCGGGATGTTGACTCCGGGGAGGTACAGCGGTTGAGCATAAACGCTCCCGTCCACTGAGAACTCGGCCAGCTTTCCGAAAGTGGTGGGATTCACGTTTATTGGCGTCAGTATGGACTCGTTTTGATTTGAGCTGGTACGTCTGTTGTCATATTGAGACGTAGTTACTCGAACCTGCTGCGCGGACGCGAGGTTTGCTATGAGTAGCAGGAAGGCAATCCAGAATCGGCGAAGCGGAACGATGGGGATGGGAACTACGCTCGGATGAGACATGGACGAGCTATGCAGTATTCTATACTACCGCCTACGACCTTGCTGTCGCTCGGCGGAAATCGACCAGGGGCTTGACTTGAGCACGGATCGGCCATCTGGAAAGTATCGGCTACATACGTGTCGAGAAGTCCCCATCACGTCGGCGTCGTTCTGGCTGACGTCTTGAACAGGGCGCTTGGACCCTGGACGGAATGACGCCGGGTAATACAGCCTTGGGCCATTTACGTTGGTCTGCTCGGTCGACGCAGCGGTGGCACCGGTTCAGGCCTTTGTCTCGGAACCTGAAAAGATGGCTTTACGCGCGTGGCTTCCGGATGCTCTTGCGAAAAAGCGCGCGGAGCAAGACAACCGGCGGACCGTAGCGGAAAGGCCCATTTGCCGAAGATAGCAAGCTGATGGCGACCTTTGATCTAGTGGCGTGTCGTGGATAAATCGTTACCAGTCGGCGAAGGCGGGCTGCGAGCCCGCCGCAGCCTGCGAGGCTGCCCCACAGAGCGCAGCAGCACGTTTGGTAACGCCAGGTTTGCAGACCCCTAGTGAGCCGTCCCCGTGACTTCATTACTATCTCCGGCCGCTTGGCTCACGCGCGCGGTTCCGTGCAGGAGTAGAACCGCGACCGTGGTGAAGGGGCGTTTGGCGGTTACGATATGACCGGGACAGCTCACTCAATTTCGCTCTTGAGGCCCACGGCCTCAGCCTTGACGATGACTGGCGAAGTTCCGCTCTACCAGCCCGCTATCATACTTCTCTCGGATGTTTGGTATGTTGGCGCGAGTGGCCCTGCCAGTTTCGATCAAGCCAAAGTATGCGAGAATCACGTGACGGCTTTGCCGCCGATCACCGTGAAACAAAGATTCGAATTACCTGCTGAATTACGACCATCGCTGGACATTTTGATCGTCGAGAATGACCCGGCCTCAGCCCGCTTGACCGAAGAGGCCTTTCGGCAAGCTGGGATGACCGAAGGCATTCATTCGGTGCGCGATGGCGATCAAGCCCTTGCCTTTCTGCGGCACGAACAAGAGTACGCCAACCACCCCTTTCCGGACATGATCTTTCTCGATCTTCACTTGCCAAAGAAATCCGGCTTGGAAGTCTTGGCAGAGCTCAAATCAAATGCCAAGCTGACACCCATTCCGGTCGTCGTGGTATCTGGTTCAGACGATCCAGAAGAGGTTTGCAAAGCGTATGAGCTTCATGCGAGTTGTTACATCCGGAAGCCAGACGACTTAGACGAGTTTCTTCGATTCACCCAGGTTTGCTTCGAATTCTGGGGCTCATTAGTAACGTTTCCGCCAAAGCCTCAAGCCCGGTCTGCACCACATTAACGTTTATGTGCGCCACCATGAATCACGCGTTAGCCGCCCTCGGCGCGCGCACGAGCGCTATTTATCGTTGACGTCCGTTCCGGCCTTCCGATCGGCATCCTTGATGGTGTCCTTCAGATCACCGTAAGTCTGCTTGACCTTGCCTTTGGCTTCCTCGGCAACACCTTCATTGTGAAGCTTGGGGTTACCGCTAACACCGGCGATCGCCTGTTTGGTCTTGCCTTTCACTTCGTCAACCTTGCCCGTGACCTGTTCCTTTTCCATGCGCACCACCTCCACAAAATTGGACCCGTTTCCGCCCGAGTTGTTACGGACGGGCGGTGCCGGGAAGTTTGCGGCGGATAGCAGCGATCAGCTCATCGGCGCTGGGCATGCGACCGGTCTTTTTCTTCGAATAGATCTGTTCGCCATCGATGAAAACATCGAGTGCGCCCGGCCCGCCGGTACGCAACCGAGTCGGGACGCCGAGCTCACGTTCAATTTCGCTCTTGAGGCTCACGGCCTCAGCCTTGATATCACTTCAAAAGAAGCATCGTTTGATCTCTACGTTCATATCTGACCGCTCTATTTAAGTCTAGTTGAGGACGATGCAACGCGAATATGGAGCGCGGTGTTCAATCAAGAGCCACTTGGCGCACCCGGTGATCGTAGCTTGTTTCATTCGTGGTTAAGGTAATCTCAAGCCGTTCCGATTGATGCGGATTGTAGACCAGCGCAGGCCGAAAACAAGCGATGCACTTAGAGCCTCGATATCTAACGCTCGGATAGACCAGCCCATTTGAGCCTTGATCCAGCAAGCGCCGTGCCAGCGCTTGCGAGGCGCTATAACAGCGCGGCACCGGCTCAGGCGCCAGGAATTCCGAAAAATCCTCCGGTGGGTCAAGAATGTGAAAATCCGCCTGAAAGTCCGCCTGCCAATCGTCGTATGTGGACACGTCTCCCCAAGGCTGCCCACTCGGTTCATCAGGCACAATAATCTCGCCCAACCGCCTGCTCTTGTGGTAGACAACTTCGGCGATTGAGGCTTGTTGGCGATCTGCGGCATACCAGGCGCCCCTTGTATTGTCGTTGAATCGGGATCCTGATTCATTTGGGTGCGTATAGGCAGCATTCACAACGTGCGCGTTCGGAATAGCGTATACCAGCTCAAACGTGCTGATTCCTATGAATCCCCGCTCTTCGCTCTGGACACGATCGTTGGTTGCACCATCCAGCAACACCAGGTCCTCGAGCTCTTTGTCAGTATCGGCAATGGCTTCGAGCACAGTTCCACTTTCGCTATAACGCGACGGGATGAGGCGGTGCGAACGTTCCCAATGAAACGAACGAACCTGAGGATCTGTCAACGGCCGCCGCGCCAGGCATCTAACATCCGGCGCACCTGAAACATCCCCGGTTGCCCCTGACGAATCATGTACTCGACAGGCGCCGTCCCGGCGAACATCGATCCACGATTGCCTAGCCTGACCCAGCGATCAGCCCACTGTTCGCCAAAATAGATATGAAGAGCCTTGTAGATGCCGATCACCAGCGAAATTCGCAGCAAGGTGTCCTGTGTTAGCTTTTGCCTGTTCGGTTGGCCTTTCCAGGCATGGAACGTAGAGGATGCGATCCCGCCGAGCAATCCACGCGCCTGAGATTCCGTGAGTTCCCATTTGCCGGCGATCTTTAGAAATGCTTTAATCGCACTGCGGCTTAAGCGTTCCCGTACCTTCGGATCCGTCAAATCCGGTGAGCGGTCGAATGAGTAGCCCGCGATGAGGGGTAGACTGGACAAGGTCGCCGCCATGGGTTCTCGATTCCGTAATTGATTATCCACGAAATCGAGGGATTGTGCAATCTGGGGAACTGGTGATAGAGTACTTCCCACGCTGATAATGAAAATACCCCTGAGACGTGAAGAGGGTATAGTCTTCCCCGTAACTTACTGATAACGATCGAGCTAGTGGTGGTTAGAACTGTTGTGACCCACTTGCAAAATTAGCCTGTTTTATTTGCGTACTCGCTCGATTCGAGCCAGGGCTTGCCGGGTCTCAGGGATCGATCAGCCAGGCTTCGCGAACACGATAATTTGAACGGACATGTCCATCGGAATCGGCTCAATCGTCAGCCGCCGCATCAAACCGTCCTGCAGCCTGTCGGCAAAACTTCGTAGCGCCTCGCTATCTCCGGCCCGTACCCGGGTCAGTGCGCCGGCGAGTGAGGGCATGAAAACCGCTCGGAAGAACAGCGCATTCTTAGCAGCCATAGCTTCCTTGTCTCCGTTCCGCTGGTAGTCGGCCCACATGCGGTCGGGAAGTGTCGCGACGTCGTAATCCTCAATTGTTAAACCTTGAAATCGGGGCTTAGCAACAAATGGGGCGAAAAGTTCATCCTTGCTTCGGGGGTATGTTCCTACGGTCATTTGGGCCCTTTCCTCGGGAGTGATCGCACCCTCGTCGACCATCTCTCGAAGCACAGCATTCGCATCGTCCATCATCTTTGCGAACCCACGCTGCCCAGAACCTGGAAGATTTGGGAGCACTACAACTAGTCGAGCGCCGCCGCGCATTTCACCGGCTCGACAGGAAAGGAAAGTGGCCCAGTCCTCGGCGGCCTGTCGTTCGAATGCAGCGCGTGTCGCCCCTGTAGCAAAAGCTGGAAAGAAATGACCAGGAATTGTGCAAGGCACACGTCGTAACCACACGACCGCATACGAGCACCACCCTAGATGCACAGAGGCGCTGGGAAGTACCTGTTCGTAGAACGATCTTCCAATTGCGCACGGAAAGACGTTTGCGTCGTCCAGAAAATATCGTTCCGGGTCGGAACTAAGCACTTCGAAGAGGGAATTGAAATCATTCGATGGCTGATCGACATGAAATACAAGAATCGGGCGATGCCGGTCGAGGCGGGCTCGCAGGTTTCGAATTGCGGTCGCCATTGCTCTAAGTGAATTCTTGCCCTGCGATGATCCATAATCCGCAACGACAACTGGATGATCCTGGTCGGCGATCGTTACTTCCCGCGCCGCCCTGTCCAGGAAGGGAAATGCTAACGCGGCACCCCCGGCCGGAATCGTAGCGTGTCTGTTGTAGGCGCCCTTGGCTTCCATGACGCCGTAAAATCCGCTTGGCCCCTGCGACACAATTCACCTCTTGAATTTCGATGCCTGAACTACCTTCTATTTTTCCCGATTTCCTCCCGAGCACGCGATTCGCCACCACGCCATTCAGTGGCCGCTCGGAGCGAGGTGAATTATTGAAGCTCAGCGCCTCAACACGGCTGTTCAAATGGGAGCTGGAGGAGAGAAAGGCGCTCGTGAAAACATCCTGGTTCTTGTTGAGTTTCTTGTTGGGGGCCAGGCCGTGCCGGCGGAGTCGCCTCAAACCAGTGAGGCTGTTAAGGAAGTGATGGCAATCGAACAGGCTCGCACGGAAGCGTTGGATCATTCTGATATGGCTGCTCTCGAGCGCATCATGGCAGACGATATCACGTATGTACACGCGAGCGGCAAGGTAGATACGAAGAAAAGCTATCTGGACGCGATTCGCTCCGGCCAACTGCACTATCTCTCATGGCAGCCTAAGAATTTGCAGGTCCGCATGCTGGGAAACGGCGCGGTGATAAGTGGCGAATACGCGGTTCGAGTCAAGGACTCCCGGGTGCAATCCAGTCCGTTCGATATTAATATTTTCGTTCTGACCGTGTATGCGCGCCGCGATGGCCAGTGGCAACAGATTGCCTGGCAATCCACGCGTGATATTGCGCTGTCGCCAGTTCGGTGACGGCGCTCGCTACTCGCAGCGCAGTGCCAGCATGGGGTCAACGCGAGTCGCTCGTCGCGCCGGAACGTAGCAAGCCAGCAATGCAACCAACGCAAGTGTTAAGGAAACAGCGCCGAACGTGGCCGGGTCACCCGGGCCAACCTCGAAGAGCAAGCTGCGGATCCAATGTGTAAGGGCCAGAGATCCGGCAACGCCTATACCTATACCCACAGCCGCCAGAAGAAATCCTTCACGCAGGACCATGCGAAGCATGTTTGCTGGTCGCGCTCCGACGGCCATTCGAATCCCGATCTCACGGGTGCGCTGCGTGACCGCAAAATGCATCATGCCGAAGATCCCGGCGCTCGAAAGGCCGAGCGCGATCATCGCAAAGAGGCTCACTACCAGCATCTGGAACCGACGGGGCGCGTTCTGCTCCCTAAGGCGACTTGCCAGGGTGGATACGTCGGTCCAGACTGCTGTTTTGTCAATTGAGCGAACGTCCTGTTGCAGAACTGACGCGCTTGCGTTCGTCCGCACGACGAGATTCTCCGTTACATCCTGCGACTGTAACTGCGGTTCGTAGATCTGCGCCATAGGTGCGCGTTCCAGACCGCGGTTGTGCATATCTTTCACCACGCCGATCACTCGCACCCA
>JAFATG010000071.1 GCA_019244055.1 Acidobacteriaceae bacterium
CGAGTTGCCATGCTCAATTGCCTCGCCATCTCCACCACCACCCCGCAGCTCCGCTGCTGGGTAGCAGTTTACGTGAGGCAACAGGCGCAGCCCCGGTAACAAAAATCGTGAGTCAATGCGATCGGCCGAAATAATTGACGTTAAACAGAAAGTCCTCCCGCGCCAGCACAACGTCCGCGGGAAGCCGCTTTGCCTCCGGGTATAGATTGGTGTGGCGTGTGATCCGCCATAGCGGTTGCTCCAGCTCGGTTGCCGCGAACAGCAACCATCGATAAGCTTGCGCTTTTTGGGGGAGCTCGGTCGGAATCAGCTTTTTTTCCGGATATTTCTCCGCGAGATAAGTGACGATCGCGATTGACTCGGTGAGCACCGTGTCGCCGTCGACCAGTACCGGCAGCTTTCCGGCTGGATTGATCTTCAGGAACTCGGGCCGGCGATGCTCTCCCAACACCAGGTTGACGGTAACAGCTTCAAACTCGACACCCAGTTCTTGCAGCGTCCATCGCGCCCTGATCGAGCGCGTGGGAGCGAACTCGTACAGCTTCATCGAGGTTCTCCTTTGCGTCCAGCGGTTCGGGGTGTGTCATTCATCCTGGCCTGAGGCGACGGCGCCTGCTCCGTACTCGTCGTGCCGCTGCACCCAGTCGGTCAAGTTGAAATTCGGTCCATTTTCATTGCGTCCTTTCGGCGTGACGTCCAGAAACATATATGCGCCCAGTCCACGCTCGTCGCCGCGGCCGTAGGACGAGTAAGTATGGAACACGGCACCACTCTCGTCCTTGAAGAACACGCTCAGTCCGTGGAGGTCTTCCATTGTTGTCTCAAGCGTTGCGTAGTTGTAGTAGACTTTGCCCGTCGCCAACTCCTCCTTTCGAAATGACACGTGAAAGTCGTAGTTGAAGTCGCTTGCATTCGACGAGATCCAGTTAAACCGCCAGCCCATCCGCTTTTTGTAGGCTTCAATCTCAGGAAGAGTTGCGCGCGAGACAGCGACATAGCTCACGTCGTGGTGCGACAGATGCTGATTCGCGCCGTCGACATGGTCAGAAAAGAACGAGCAACCCACGCATCCGGCCTTCCATCCCGGCGCGAACATGAAATGGTAAACGACCAGCTGGCTCCGCCCTTCAAAGAGTTCCGCTAGTGTGCGTTTGCCGCGCGGCGTGTCGAACACGTACTCTTTGTCGATCTTCACCCACGGGAGCTTACGTCGCTCGTCATTGAGTTGATCGAAGGCAGCGGTCAGCTCCTTTTCCTTCAGCAGCAGAGCCTTGCGCGCCGCAGTCCATTCTTCCCGCGATACGATGGCATGATTCATTTTCAATCTCCTAGGCTTTGTCCGTTCCGATCGATTCGAAAGCTGGCCAGGCCATCAACTCGTAGCCGAGGCAGCCTCCTGAACCGTTGCCAGATATTTATCCAGCCCGTCGAGGCTGCTCATCCAGCCTTCCCGATGCTGATCACATGCGTAGGGCGAATCGAAGACTGCTTGATGGAGCGTGACCCTGGTCTTGCCCCCAAGGGCGGTGAAAGTCAGCGTCAGTAGCGTCTCGGGCAGGGTCGGTATTCCGTCTGCATCGGTCCAGCAAAACGTCCGCACGATCCGCTCCGGGGGCACGATCTCGCGGAAAACCCCCCTTTGCCAATGATGCTGGCCGTCCGGCCCACGCATGTGGAGACGGAGAGTCCCCCCGGGCCGGAAATCATAACCAATCAGGCGGCTGGTGAAGCCTTTGGGCTGCATCCACTCCATCCGCTCGGGCTCTGTGAAACACCTGAACACCAGTTCCCGCGGCGCTTCAAAGATCCGCTCGATGACGAGCACTCGGTCCTGCGGTTCCGCGGCTGCGGCGCTACTTCTTGTCGCCATGCTTCCTCTCCTTCTTTTGCAGTTGTTCGAGATAGTCATCCAGACGAGTAAAACTCTCTTCCCAGAAGCGCCGGTAAGTTTCGAGCCAATCGGCGGCCGCCTTGAAAGAGTGCGGCCGAAGCCTTGACGGCCGCCATTGCGCCTGCCGGCCACGCGCGATAAGCCCCGCTTTTTCCAGCACCCGCAGATGCTTCGAGATGGCCGGCCCGCTCATCGCAAACGGCTCCGCCAGTTCCGCGACCGTCGCTTCGCCCGACGCCAGGTCGCGCGAGGATGGCCCGCCTGGTCGGGTCGGCCAGCGCGCCGAAAGTGCGACTGAGAGCGGCCTCGGAGTGTTTATTAACCATATAGTTAAGTAACCTAATGGTTATATGCGCCCCAGCAGCCCGAGGTCAAGGGCTGCGCTTAATTCCTAGGCCTCGCTGCCGAGATCGCGCTGAGCTTATGTTCCAGGACATTGTCGAACGGGCCTGAGAAAGCAGCCGTAATTGTCACTACCAACCTGCTATTCTCGGAATGGACTCGGGTGATTGCCAATACACGCCTCTGCGAGGCTCTTATCTGGCTGTGCAAGGCGGATGTTAGGGAGCAACGAACAGAAAACGCATTTAAGCGCGCACGGCGCGATCATTTCATTTTTCGAGGTCACCGAGTAGCTTCCAGCTCCGGTTGAAAAACTGAAGTGATGCCCATACCGCTCTCCGCATGAAGCGAATAGAACGGTCGGTGCTGCGAAGCATGATGCCGAGAAAGCACGCCCAAAAGCGTACAAAATTCTACGCCAGATCCCAAAGTGACATGCTGCAGGGCCGCTGATGCTGGTCAAAAACGGATCGTTCGCAGTATTACCGCCATTCACCATGAAAAGACCGGCGCGCCACCCTATTCGATCCAAGTGATCTTCTACGTCGTCGCGCCGGGCAGTCACTACGTCATCGGCCGACCGGCGCCTGCCAATCAGATATGGATTCTAATCGGCCAGGATGACTGATATAGCCACCGCTTCGGACCGCCTATTTCTTTTTCGGCTTGGAAGCGACTTTCTCTGCAGATCGCACATGCATGGCGCAGAGGTTGCGTCCGGGCAGTGCGTTTTGGTGCACTGACCCGAAGGCAACACTTTCCGACATTTTGCCAGTGTTCGAAATTCCCAATTCTTTTCCGTTTAGTCAAAGGTTACGAGTTCCGCGCGCCTTTTGCATCCTTCGACGAGAAATCATCGCCCACCTATGATTGTTGTAATCAGCGAACCAATTCGGACTGCGTGATTACTTCAACGGCCGACGCAGGCGATTTACACGGATCAACAATCATGAGATGAATCCGACCTGACCGGCCCAGTTGTTGAATTGTAGTCTCAATCTGAACTACAATCATATGGGTGCCCAAGAGAGCCGTAAAGCTTGGCCCGGATGCGGTGCGACAGTTCAAGGCCCTCAAGGCGGCCGAGCGCGCGCGGCTTAAGGCTGCGATGTTGGCGGCACTCGGTGACGACGACGCTGCGGTTGAGAGCCAAAACCGTTTCCGCTTGCGCCGACCCTCTGGGCAGTTCGAGTTCGAGTTTCGCGATGGTGATTTGCGCGTCTTCTACCGCATCGGCGACGACCAAGTGCTCATCGATGCCATCGGGCGCAAGCGCGGCAATCAACTGTTCATCAGTGGCAAAAAGATGACTCTATGAAAATCGAGAACATTCGCGAGGTAAAAACTCGTTTCAGCCGTTATATAAAGGACCTTTCCAAGACGGGCTCTGTCGTCATTACTAAGAACGGGCGGCCTTGCGCCGCGCTAGTACCGGTGACCGAAGATACCGACCTCGAAGCGCTCGCGCTGTCACAGAACAAAAGGTTCTGGAATCTAATTGACAAAGCGATCGCAAAGGGCAAGGAAGAAGGGTTAATCAATTTGGAAGACTTGCAATAACCCGCTGTTCTCTAGCGGCTAGGCATAATCAACAAAAAGTCTTCGGCCTCTTTCAGCCGCGCAGCAGCTATTCCGCGCCCGAAGGAGGCGCGCGGTCTTTTTGTTCCAGATCTGCGATCCGTAATAAATTTGATCGCACGTCGGGACGGTTGGCCTAGATGGATAGGCGAAAGACCAACCGCTCTGCGGCCCGTCCCGGTGGATGGCCGTCCCGACACGACATAAGAACACTTCTTTAAAGAGCAAAGGATCCGACGTTGGAGCCGCAAGGTTCTTTCCTGATCTCTTTTTCCAGATCTTGAAGTCCGACCTGAGGTGTTGCTTGTGACGCCGCAGTATCACGGATGGCCATTACACGTGCGATGCTTCGTACGCCGCGCTTCAATGCGAAACACAAATCTCCATCAACTTGCCAATAGGCGAGCCAGCAGTGGTGTTGCCGGTGCCGCAGCGACGGACGACCACGATCCTTCCTGAACTATTTGCCCAGATTCGATAACGGCCGCACGCGTGCAAAACTTTTCAAGAATTTCGGGCCGATGGTCGACGGCGATTAAGGTGAAACCCAACGCTACATGCCATTCCTGAAGCGCAGCGATGAGTTCATTTGTAGTGGCGCGATCAAGAGCGGCAAACGGTTCATCAATCAAAACCAGCGGCGGGCGGCGCGCCAGCATTCGAGCCAGGGCGACGCGTCGAGCCTGGCCGCCTGATATGTGAGTCACCGGTTGATGCCATAGGCGACGGAGGTCGAGCCGCGCTGCCAGCTCGCCTATCCATTTTGTCGCACCATCGCGCTCACCATTGTGTAGCCCGAAACAGACATTGTCGGCGACGCTCAGATGTGGGAAGAGCCAGTCACTTTGGGTCAGGTACGCAATTGGCCGGCGGTGGAGAGGCAGGCTGGGTGGAAAGAGGCCAAGCTCGCCAAGAGATATTCTTCCGGCATCGGGGGTCTCGATTCCTGCGAGACACGACATGACGGTGCTTTTGCCGGCGCCTGAAGCGCCGAATAATCCGAGCCGCTCGCCGGCGCGTAAACGCAGGCGAACATCCACTGTAAAGGCGCTGCGGGTTTTGACTATGTGCGCGTCAAGCAGTGACATTGCGTTTTTGCGCGAGCAAGTGAATCAACCAAGGCAGCGGCAGGGCAGTCAACAGAAAAACGACCAGTAATGGCATTACAGCCGGCATGCCGGCGTCCTGGAGATTCACCCAGATCTGGACCGGCATGCCGCTCGGATAATACGCCGTGACAACAACCGCGCCGAATTCTCCCAGCGCGCGTACCCAGGCGATACTCAGGGCGGCCGCCAGGCCAAGCTTCGCCAGCGGGAAAGTCACGCGGCGAAATACCTGTAGCGGCGAAGAGCCCAACAAGGCGGCAATGCGCTCTAGTTCCGGAGGCACTGCTGCCAGCGCAGCGCGCGCTGCAAGAATGTAATAGCCAATGCTGACGTAGACCTGGGTTGCGGCAAAGGCGACAGAACTATTGCTGGTAGGTACACCTATTCGAAGCAGCCATGCACCTAGCGCTGTCGCAGGGCCAAAGGCCAATGACAACAAGATGCCCAGAGCCAGTGGCGGCATCAGCACAGAAACCAAAACCGCGGCTTCCCACACGATACGGTCACGAGTGCCGGATCTCGCCAGGTAAAGAGCCACCGGAGTTCCCAACAGTACATCAATCACCAACGCGATCGCCGTGAAAAAAAGTGAGTTCCACACAGCTGACGAGGTCGAACCAGGGATGGCGCCGTTCCATTGCCACGGGCCGACGCGGGCACTTAGGCCAAGCAGCGGATATAGCAGGACTAAGACAAACGCGAGCATCCCCAGCCGGGCCCACCATGCGGAGCGCACAAAGCCCTAGGGGGTCAGAGCTTGCTCACTCGTCGTGTCATCATAATGGTAACGGGAAAATACCGCCTTGGCCTCCGGACCCTGAAGCCACGTGAGAAAACGATTAGCCAGTGCGGGTTGAGGCGCATCCTTCAGCACCGCGGCATAAAAGATCAACGGCGACGGATGGAGTGTCTTGCCGTTCAGGGTCACCGTTGTCTTTCGGTACTCGTTTTCAAGCGAAGCGTCTCCAAGGTTGATCTCCTTCGGCAGTTCTAGAAAAGGCACCCCGAGGGCGGCCGGCTGAGTTTTGTAGGCAGAACTCGCGTCCAGTTGCCCAGCCTGAAGCCGGCCCATCACCTGGGCTTCCTGAAAGATTTGTTGCGGATTGATTACAGGTCCGAGAATTTTAGCGGCAAGGCCGGGCTGGTGATAATAGTCTCCCGCGAGCTGCATCGTAAAAATGATGTTCACTCCTTGTGGATCGGTATTGGGATCAGTGCGGCCAAACCGAAGCCCCTGAGTCTCGAGGATCTGCCACCAGGGCTTCGCTCCAGGGTCGTTTGCTTTTGCCAACTGTGAGGCATACTGGCTCTTTGGACTGTACGCGATCACCATCTCGGTACGCGCAATCGGAAGCGCCTTTTGACTCTTTCCCGCCTTCAGGACCAACCCCATCGGACCTGGCGTTACCGCAATGAAGACGTCGGGCCGGATGCTTCCAGCTACGATCAAATTTGCAAAGCCGGTCGAGCCTTGTGCGCGGCCCTGCAAATCCGCATTGATTGCCTTGGCGACGGCCGGTTTCACTCCTCCATCCATCAGGGAACCCATCGACCCCGCATAGGCTACTTGCAGAGGAACGAGTTCCGCCAGCGCCGCCGAAGGCTGGGATATTAGGCAGGCCAGAGCGAGCAGAACTATCGGCAAAGGCCCGGCAACTGAACGTGCAGAAAAACGGTTGTTGGAGAATTTGCCCATGAACGTAATTTGTGTGGCTCGACCTGTGGCGAATTTTCAAAAGCGAACCTTTTATGCCATTATGCATGTTCAGTGACAAGGGTTATGTCAGCCGTCGGCGACCGCATCCGCAGTGTGCGATCAGCGCGGGGGATTACTCAGCTGGAGCTGGCGCGCCGCGCCAGTATCTCACGTCAGGCGCTTGGCGCGATCGAGGCCGGGCTTTATCAGCCCAGCGTCACGGTCGCACTCAGTCTGGCACATGAGCTCGGAGAAACCGTCGAGAGTCTGTTTGCCGAAAAAGATGAACAACCCTGCACGCGAATCGACGCCACCTGGTCCAACGCGGAAATGGCCTTGGCAGGATCACCGTGCAGAGTTGCGCTCGCGCGGGTGGCCGGCAAGATTGTCGCAACACCACAACCAGCCGTGCGCTTGTGGCTTTCGCCGGCAGCGGGGTTCGCCGAACACATTGGGCCCAGGCGGGCAGCGGTTTCGACCTACTGGTCCCAAGCCGAGATCGACGCGACACTTTTGATCGCAGGATGTGACCCGGCGACAACGATATTGTCGGATTGGTTCGCGCGCCGGCGCTCTCCTGTTACTGCCGTTGCGCTGCGCTGTTCGAGCAGCAAGGCGCTCTCAATACTGGCTAAAGGCGGCGCGCACGTCGCCGGGGTTCATCTGCGCGACCCCAAGAGCGGCGAATACAATCTTTCATCGGTTCGAAACGCGATTGGACGCAAGCCTTTGATGATGGTGAACTTCGCGCGCTGGGAGCTTGGCCTCGCTGTGACCGCACGCAATCCGGCTAACATCCGAGGGTTTGCCGATCTGGCGCGGCCTCGGATCAGAGTTGTGAATCGGGAACAGGGTTCGGGCGCGCGGTTGGCCCTCGACGAAGCATTAAAAGAGCTCGGCGTAAACGCGCGACAGGTCAATGGCTATACGCGAGAGTTGCCGGGGCATCTAGAAGTAGCTGAGGCTATCGCATCGGCGCAAGCCGATGCGGGCGTGACGATTCGGGTAGCCGCAGAAGCCTATGGACTCGCTTTCATCCCGCTGCGAGAGGAGCGTTACGATCTCGTTGTTCTTCAGGATCAATCCGAGTTGGGTCCGGTCAAGGCCATGTTTGATGCGCTCAACTCAAGGCGGTTCGCCCGCGAATTATCGCAGCTGTGCGGCTACGACACGAGCGAGATGGGCAAAGAGCTCGCGCGGATCAACTGTTAATTCGTGGCTAAAACAGCCCGTCATTCGACTATTGTCGACCATTTTACGTGAAGCTTTAAGTCAGCCGTTCAGAATTCCCTAAGGCACAGCCAAGTAGGTCACACATCGGAGGAAAGCAACATGGCAGCAGCAGCTCCATCAATTGAGAAAGCGGCGCGAGGAATAAGCTCGGCGCCGGTCCTGGATTTTCTCAAGAAACCCAAACAAGTGCTGATCGGCGGTAAATGGATGCCGGCGAAATCAGGAAAAACGTTCGAGACCATTAATCCAGCCAACGAGGAGGTGCTCGCCCTGGTAGCCGAGGGCGACAAGGCCGACGTCGATGAAGCCGTGAAGGTTGCGCGCAGGGCCTACGAACAAGGCAAATGGCCGAGCATCGGACCTCATCAGCGCGCGCGCTATCTGTTCAAAATCGCGGACCTCATCGAAACGCACGCCGACGAACTGGCGACGTTGGAAACGCTCAACAATGGAATGGCGATTTCGCTGGCGCGCGGCATGGTTGCCGGAGCGGCGGAAGTCTTCCGCTATTACGGCGGATGGTCCACCAAGATTTACGGCGAGACCAATCCCTCCGACCCGTCCATGTTCAATTACACGTTACATGAGCCGGTCGGCGTGTGCGGCCAGATAATTCCGTGGAACGGACCGATTGCGATGTTCGCCTGGAAAGTTGCGCCGGCGCTCGCCTGCGGCAACGTCTCGATTCTGAAGCCGGCCGAGCAGACGCCGCTCACTGCTCTGAGGCTCGGGGAGTTGGTTCTGGAGGCCGGGGTTCCGGAAGGAGTCGTTAACATAATTACCGGCTTTGGCGAAACCGCGGGCGCTGCGATCGCAAGTCATCCCGATATCGACAAGGTTGCCTTTACCGGCTCGACCGAAGTCCGGAAGCTGATTCTGCAGGCCTCTGCGGGCAATCTGAAACGCGTTTCGCTCGAGCTCGGCGGCAAATCGCCTAATGTTATCTTCGCTGACGCCGACCTGGAGTCGGCGGTCTCGACCTCGATGTTCGGTTTCTGCATGTTGTCGGGACAAGTCTGCTGCGCTGGAACACGCGTTTTCGTGCAGCAAGATTTTCAAGACACGTTTGTAGATGCGTTGACGCGATACACCGCGGACTTCAAGGCGAGCGATCCACTCGATCCCAAAACCACGGTGGGACCCTTGGTCTCGAAAGAACAGTTCAACCGCGTCAAGTCGTACCTGGAGCTAGGGAAGAAGGAAGGCGCTACGCCTGCGCTTGGAGGCGAGGTGGGAACCGGCAAGGGCTACTTCGTCGATCCGGCAATCTTCACCGGCGTCAGGAACAACATGAGGATCGCGCAGGAAGAGATCTTCGGACCGGTTGCCTCGGTGATCCCTTTTAAGGACGAGAACGATGCTGTCTTACAGGGCAATGATACTACCTACGGACTTGCCGCTGCAGTCTGGACCAATGATGTCAGCCGCGCCCACAAGGTCGCACGTGCTTTGAAGGCCGGGACCGTGTGGGTTAACTGCTACAACAATATCGATCCGATTTCGCCCTTCGGCGGTTACAAGCAGTCGGGTATCGGACGAGAGCTGGGCAGATACGCCATCGACCTCTATACGCAGGTTAAATCAGTTTGGATGAAGCTGTAGCAGCTCGTTTTGTGGTGCTTGCCAGAGTGCTCGCCACATAAATGACGGCGCCCGGTTGGCCGCTTGCATCGGCTGGGCGCCCTCCCCTGTTCGTTCATCACGATTCACAGATCACTTATCAAGCTCCGAGCGACTGCCCGACACTGGCCTTAGAGAGCGGCACTATGTCAGAAAATAATGGCTCCAATAACAACAACGGCGCACATCCTCATTTTCGGGTAATTGGGACCCGGCCCATCCGCCATGACGGCGCGGACAAGGTTACCGGGCGCGCCAAGTACGGTGCCGATTATGCCCTCCCTGGGATGCTTCACGCGAAAATCCTGCGAAGCCCTCATGCCCATGCCCGGATCAAAAAAATCAATACTGCCGAAGCACTGAACCTCCCAGGCGTTTTCGCCGTGATTACCGGTGCAGATTTACCGGAGATCGCCAGCAAGACCGAACAGGTCGGCGAGGGCGCAGTGAACGCGCGCTATCTCTCTATGAAAATCCTCGCCCGCGACAAGGTTCTCTACGACGGTCAGGCTGTTGCGGCGGTTGCCGCCAGCGATCGGCACACCGCAGAGGAAGCACTTCGCCTGATTGAAGTTGAGTATGAACCCCTGCCGCCCGTCATGACGGTGGACGAGGCTATGCGAGCGGACGCGCCAATTGTCCTCGAAGACCTGCGCAGCAAGGAAGAAGGTCCGGATAAAGAAACCAACGTCGCTAATCATCTTCAATTCAAGCGGGGTGATATTGACGAGGGCTTCAGGGCCGCCGACTACGTAGTAGAACGCGAATTCAATACCGCAATGGTGCACCAGGGATATGTTGAGCCGCACAACGCAGTTGCGGTTTACAACAGTGATGGTCATGCGACTATCTACTGCTCCAGCCAGGGACCATTCGCTATCCGCTCGCTTACTTCTCAGGTGCTCAAGATGTCGGAGGGCAACATCAAGGTGGTGCCGGCGGAGATCGGAGGCGGTTTCGGCGGAAAATTGACAGCATACCTTGAACCAATTGCGGTGCTGCTGTCGAAGAAAAGCGGCCGGCCAGTAAAGCTGGTCATGACCCGAGCCGAGGTCCTGCGCGCCACCGGACCGACTTCTGGTTCAAAGATCCGGTGCAAGCTGGGAGCGACCAGGGATCGAAAGCTAGTCGCCGCTAAGATCTGGATGGCTTACGAGGCAGGCGCGTTTCCAGGCTCGCCAGTAGGCGCGGGGGCAATGACCATTGTGGCGTCATACAAGATCCCGCATCTGCTCATCGACGCGTACGATGTGATCGTCAACCGGCCGAAGACCGCAGCCTACCGCGCTCCTGGAGCGAGCAATGCGGCGTTCGCTTCGGAAACTATAATTGACGAATTGGCGGAGCGCTGCGGAATCGATCCGATCGACTTTCGCATTATAAATGCCGCAACCGAAGGCAGTCCGCAAACCGCCGGCCCACCGTTCCGTCGCATCGGCTTCGTTGAAACCTGCGAGGCCATAAAAAATAGCCCGCACTATCAATCTCAGCTCGAAGGCGCAAATCGCGGGCGTGGAGTCGCCGCCGGGTTCTGGTTCAATGCAGGACTTCAGTCATCCGCGACCGTCAATATTCACAGCGACGGTACGGCCAGCGTCGTCACCGGCTCGGTAGATATCGGCGGCTCGCGGGCCTCGATGGCAATGATCACGGCTGAGGTGCTGGGGCTCGAAATCGACGATGTAAGGCCGCTGGTCGCCGATACCGATTCAATCG
Organism: Acidobacteriaceae bacterium; assembly: GCA_019244055.1. Taxonomy (GTDB): domain Bacteria; phylum Acidobacteriota; class Terriglobia; order Bryobacterales; family Bryobacteraceae; genus Bog-105. Next base: position 11,186 of record JAFATG010000071.1, read on the forward strand.
GCCACACCGACGTAACCGGCGGCAGCAGGACGACTCTCGCCACCGGTCAAGCCGTGTATGAAGCAGCACAGGATGCCTTGCGCCAGCTCAAGGAAAGGGCAGCCAGGCTTTGGGAGAAGAAGCCCGAGGAGGTCGCGTTTGATGGCCGCGTCTTCAGTGCTAACGGCCAAGGCATCTCACCACTCACAGTGAAGCAAGTGGCCCCCAGATTGGCGCGCACAGGTGGTCCAGTGGTTGGCCGCGCCACCGTTAACGCGCGCGGGGTGGGTCCGGCGTTCGCCGTGACCCTGGTCGATGTCGAGATAGATCCTGATACCGGCAAGAGCCAGGTTTTGCGCTGCACGGTTGCGCAAGACACAGGACGCGCAATTCATCCCAGCTACGTTGAAGGTCAGATGCAAGGGGGTACCGCACAGGGCCTCGGATGGGCTCTTAACGAGGAATACATTTACGACGGCAAAGGCACCCTGCGGAATTTCGGCTTGCTCGATTACCGCATGCCGACCTGCCTGGATCTCCCGATGATCGAAACAGCCATCGTCGAAGTGGCCAATCCCGGTCATCCACTGGGGATTAGGGGTGTCGGAGAAGTATCAATCGTTCCGCCCCCCGCAGCGGCGGCGAACGCGGTCTACCGTGCGGTTGGCGTCCGGATGACCGAGCTGCCCATGTCGCCTCCCCGCGTACTTAAAGCGATGCATGAAAAAACAATGCAGGGCGAGAACCAGGCTGCTGCTGCGGATTGAACGTTTCGCAACGCGGCTGGCGCTGAGTTGTTTGCTCACGGCGCTTCTGCTCTCGTCCACCTTTGTGGCGGCCGAGCAGAGCGGTACGAGCTCTTCTGCCATCTTGCGCATCAGTGGGAAGATAGAGCATCCCATGGTCTTGCGGGCCGCTGATCTTCAGAGACTTCCGCACAAGCGCGTGACTGTGACCGATGACAAGGGCGCCCGCGTCACCTACGAAGGCGCCCTGGTCGTGGATCTTCTGCGAAGCGCAGGAGCACCATTAGGAAGACGGCTGCGCGGCGCACAAATGAAATCCTACGTGCGTGTCGATGCGTCTGACGGGTATCAGGTCATCTTCGCGCTCCCGGAATTTGATCGTGACTTCACCGACCGGCTCATTCTGCTAGCCGACAAACGCGATGGACAACCGCTTTTAGCGCCGGAGGGGCCTTTCCGCATTATCGTTCCGGCCGAGAAACGCCATGCACGATGGGTTCGGGAAGTGATTGATTTAGATGTTGAGCAGGCTCGCTAATCTCTGCTTCTTCGATGAGTGTTCGAGCCGAACATTAATGCGGTGGCGGACCGGATAGAACCTTGATTTTCCTAATCCAAAAGGTGTCACGCCCACCAAACTTATCACCCGGAACAATTATGCGAGCAAAGCCGCTATCCGGGCCCAATGGTGAGCCGTTCTGGCTATCTGCTACAAGCACCTGCTCTCCTCCGAAATTGGGGTCGAGTTCCCCTAGAGCGAGTACTACTTGGTAGCAATCAGTAGCCGTTATCTCCACGTACTGGAACTGACCGTCCCGCGTCGGGTCGGTCTTGATTCCCGCCGCCGTCAGCAGATTCCACAGAAGTACGCCGCCATAAGAAGCACTTTGCGGCCCGGTCTTGGTCAAGAACGTAACATTCTCAATGGAATGGGGCAGAGCCCCCAAGCTTTCTTCGTCATAAGCTGTTGGATTATTTACCTCGCCAGTCAGGACGAATTGCGAAGAATAGCCACCGGCGCAAGCGTTATCGTCGTTCTGGGCACCCTGGGCTGACGAGCCGTAGCCATTCATCCCAAGAGTGATGATGCAAAGTATCACCATTAAGCGGCACCGGAAACACATGACTTGCCTTCCTCTCTTATTCGGTTCACCTGATCGGCTTGCGCCGACCCTCTTCGACGCAAAACCGCCATAACTCTGGTCAATCGATGCTGATGGTGGCATAGACTCCTTTACAGCTGCGGATGGAACGCACTCTCGCTGGCTGAGTTGGAAATGCCGAAGCAATTTCTTCCTGTCCTCGTCTCTAGTTCGTGACATAATCCTTGGCATCGAGCAAGATTTATGGCATTACTTACTCCGCTATGCAAACGCACTTCCAGCGCGGCCTTTACCAACTGCTGCTCGTTCTCCTTGGATTAGCTGTTTTATTGGGCGTACCGACGATATGTCTTGCCCAGACTCCGTCCACCTCTGCCACCAGCGGAACGGACGTCTTTTCTGCGATCAAAAATTATTTTGTGGATTGGTTCCCGCGCGTCACCCGTATTCAGAGCGAACAGCCGCGTTGGATTACACCCATCGTCACAGTCACTCCGCGGCTGGAAGAGGAGTTCCGCTACGACCAGTTCTGGCAGGCGAACCCTTACGGACAGGCAACCGACAATTTCGGGGGCGGCAAAGGCTTGGAACTGATCCCCTTCCAAAATACGGAGATCATTCTGGGCGTGCCAGCCTGGATTGCTCACAACGGCCGCATCCTGCATCCAACCAAGAAAAAGCACCCCGCCACCGATGGCTGGGCCGATGAGACCTTCCTGATCAAATATCGCTTACTCTCGGCTAACGAGGAGAAGGGCAACTACATCGTTACCGCGTTCATGGGGTTTAGTGCGCCCACAGGTGACGATGGCAACAGCAATCATCACGGCATCTTCACGCCGACAATTGCGGCCGGTAAGGGGTTCGGCAATTTCGACGTTCAGACCACCGCCGGTATCTCGCTGCCGGATGGGGGGCTGCAGCGATTGGGTATGCCGGTCGCTTGGAACACCGCATTTCAATACCGGATGTTGAAGTATATCTGGCCCGAATTCGAGGTGAACTATACCTGGTGGCCAAATGGCGAGCGCGAAGGCGAAACCCAGGTCTTTCTGACGCCTGGCATAATCATCGGGCGTATCCCAATCCATGAGCGAATTGGAATTACCGCTGGATTCGGCTATCAGATCGCGGTTACCAAGCGTCCCACCTATAATCATGCGGCAATTTTAACCGGCCGCATTCCTTTCTGAACCCCTGTTGTGCATGTACTAGAGTCCGCTCGCAGACGAGTCTCGTAAGTCAGCCACCATCAGCACCAGCTTTTTAAATATCCCGACGTGACAATCACGTGGCCGCAATCATAGGGTGGTGGTTCGTGAGCTGACCCCAATCGGCTCTTTCATGACGCAGCATTTCTGAGTCGCTTCTGCGAACAAAAAATAGCCGGATCCGCCCTGCCCCACGATTCGAGGACCTGTTTACTGTTCTTGACTCGAATGCCGCCCAACACATCCACGCCGTACTTAGGGTGCTACGCACCTTGTAAAGAGAGCGCTGTAAGACGAGGCTATCATTATATTTGTTTAAGGCTCGCTATACAGGTTAAAGAGCCATTAAAGAGCCATTATACTTATTTCCAACCACTGTTAACACGACATCGGCAGAAGGCAGTCTTATCTCAACTAAAGCCAAGACATTGAGCCAAGCCCTCTACTTGTTACCTGCATGACCCCTGCGGCGTCACAGCGTACGATCCAGGTCCGCGCCCAGAGTCTTTATGAAGCGGTCGCCCAGGCCCTGCGCATTCTTCGCGAAGATGCCTGGTGCAATGATCTCTCTGGCAGAGCGTGGCCAGCCTCGTCGTCAAGATAAGCCAGCCGGCAGTTGAGCATCGCGTGCGGCTCAAGGATCTCCAACTGGGTGGACTCGGCCGGCAGGCGCCCGGCCGAGGTGGCCTTGAAGGGCCAGCTTCGCGATATTGTCTCGAAGTGACTATGTGTACCGCCGCCCGTGAAGGCAAAAAAGTCAGGCGTACTTTCCCTGATGTTTGTTCATGATGCTTATATCGACAATATCGAAATCAAGCTGCTTAAAGACAAGCTGTAGGCTGCGGAACACCGCTTGCTGCATAGTCATCGTTGCTTACCTCCCAGGCATCAGCTGCGGGTAGGGCACTCCCGCTTCCGGTTTAATAAGCCTTTCCTGTCGCGAGGAGAGCGGCCAACGCACGTGAGGGAAGCAAGCGCATTAAATCGTCACCCAAAGGGACGATCGTAACTTAAAGGACCAGCTGCGCCATGGGCCGCGCGCCGGCCTCTCCCGCCGACGCCGATACATACTTCTATGGGGAATCCTTATGGGACGGCTTTTGATTGTCGACGACGAAGTAGCCATCCGCGAAACGTTGACTGAACTTGTAGGTAAAGATGGCCGTGACATTTTAACAGCGAGCGATGGGCAGGAGGCGCTCGAACGCCTGATCGAAGTTCCACGCCCATGTTTAATTCTGCTTGACCTGATGATGCCGCGAATGGACGGCTGGGAATTTCTGCAGCGCAAATCGGCCGATCCATTGATCGCCGATATTCCTACAATCGTGCTGTCTGCCTCGGGCAGGCCCGCTGGCGCAAAGCACCAGTTGGCTAAACCTGTTGACGTCGAAAGGCTATTAGCTTTGGTCGATCAGTATTGCTGACCGCGACGGCGACTGCGCCCTGTAGTCTGCAATCTGCCAAAACCCACCTGTGCCCGGATTGTCCATCTTTACTGCGCCTGTTCGCAGCAAATGCTCACACACTCGCGCCGACAGTTTTCTGGCTTCCAGGGAAATTGTTACTGGAGTCAACGCGAGGGTGGTTTATGATGTGTAGTAATCCGCTATGCGGTACTTCACTCCAGGCGTTGCTCCTTGCTTTCAACCCGCTCGGTGAGGCGCAGTATCGATCACGGAACAATTGCGCAACACCGCGAAACGTTACACCTATAAAAAAATCAATATTTCAGAATTAAAGGCTCAAACTAACATGACTCATAAAGCATCGAACGGTGCTCGCAACTCCGTTCAAATTGGCGAACAAAAGGTCATAAGAGGCGCGGGCGGCGAGACTCATCAGATTTCCGGCGGCGAGGTTCCACCTCTCACTACTCAGCAAGGCGTTCCGGTCGCGGACGATCAGAATTCGCTCACGATTGGCTCACGCGGTCCGACGTTGTTGGAGGATTTTCACTTTCGCGAGAAGATCTTTCACTTCGATCACGAACGCATTCCCGAGCGAGTCGTTCATGCACGTGGCTTTGGAGTACATGGTTTCTTCGAAAATTATGAATCTCTTGCGCCGATCACCAGCGCCGATCTCTTCCAAAGGGCCGGAGAAAGAACCCCCGCCTTCGTGCGCTTTTCAACCGTGGCCGGCAATAAGGGATCCGCCGATCTTGCGCGGGATGTCCGCGGCTTCGCGGTCAAGCTCTATACTAAGGAGGGCAACTGGGATCTTGTCGGAAACAACATTCCAGTCTTTTTCATCCAGGACGCGATCAAGTTTCCCGACCTGATTCATGCCGCCAAAGAGGAACCCGACCGCGGTTTTCCACAAGCCCAGACTGCGCACGACAATTTCTGGGATTTTATTTCTTTGACGCCCGAAAGTATCCATATGGCGATGTGGATCATGTCCGATCGGGCGATTCCCCGTTCGTTTCGATTCATGGAAGGGTTTGGTGTCCATACCTTTCGCCTCGTAAATGCTGAAGGCAAATCCACATTTGTAAAGTTCCATTGGAAGCCGAAGCTGGGGATGCAATCGGTGGTATGGAACGAAGCGCTCAAGATCAACGGAGCCGATCCGGATTTTCATCGGCGCGATTTGTGGCAGGCGATCAAGGCCGGCAATTTTCCTGAGTGGGAACTTGGCTTACAGCTCTTCGATGAGAAGTTCGCTGAGACATTCGCGTTCGATGTGTTGGACGCCACGAAAATTATCCCTGAAGAAGAAGTGCCGATCCGCCGCGTGGGCCGGTTGGTGTTGAACCGGTGTGTCGACAACTTCTTCGCGGAGACGGAGCAAGTGGCTTTCTGCACGCAGAATATTGTGCCTGGAATCGACTTTACCAACGATCCGCTGCTGCAGGGTCGAAATTTCTCCTATCTTGATACTCAGCTCAAACGTCTGGGCGGACCGAATTTCACGCATCTGCCGGTTAACGCACCGAAATGCCCGTTCCGCACGCTGCAACAAGATGGCCATATGACACTGATCAATCCGAAGGGCCGCGCGAACTACGAGCCCAATTCATGGCCGGGCGAAATGGGCGGGCCGCGCGAGTCATCTGATCGGGGCTTCGTATCCCATCAAGCAGACGAGCAGGGGCAGAAGATCAGGATCCGCGCCGAAGCATTTGCCGACCATTACAGCCAGGCGCGCCAATTCTATATCAGCCAGACTTCGACGGAGCAGAAGCATATCGCGGCAGCATTCATTTTTGAGTTAAGCAAGGTCGAGAATCCTGCGATCAGAGCACGTATGGTGTCGCATCTGCTGAACGTCCACGATGAGCTCGCGGACAGGGTCAGCAAAGGCTTACGGCTTCAGAGCAAACCGGAAGCAGCAATTCCTGCGCGGCAACCGCGGACGGACCTAATGAAATCGCCGGCGCTAAGCATCATGGGCAACGGCCCTAAGAGCTTTCATGGCCGCAAGCTAGGAGCGCTGATTACCGACGGCGTCAACGCCGCGCTAATCGCGGCCTTACGCGCAGCGTTTGAAGAGGAAGGCGCAGTGATCGAGTTCGTCGCGCCGGCAATAGGCGGCGTGGAAGCTAATGACGGTACGTGGATAGAGGCGGGGCAGAAGATCGACGGTGGCCCATCGGTGCTTTACGACGCGGTGGCACTGTTGATTTCGGAAGCAGGCGCCAAGATGCTCGTCAACGACGGAGCTGCTCGTGATTTTATTTCCGACGCTTACGTGCATGCGAAATTTATAGGTTACGTGCCGGCGGCCACATCGGTGTTACAAAGGGCAATCGGCAATGTTCCCCGAGACGATGGTTTCATCGAACTGGATGATTCCAAGAAGATGTCCGCCTTCGTTCAAGCCTGTCGGCAACTTCGTCACTGGGAGCGGGAGGATAAGTTGAATCCATGATCGGCTTTTGGAAAAAGAGTAATTGCCCGGACAACGACACATTTTCCCTGCATACCCGTTTCCGGCGAACAAATTCATCAGGCCCTAAGTGTTGGCACTTAAAAGAGACCTGAGACAATGCCTCTAGAGGCACAAGCACTTACTGTACGTGAAGTCGCAGAATATTTGCGTGTCTATTTGCGTGTCCATCCCTCGACCCTTTATTGGCTTTTGAAAACAGCAAGCGCCCGCCTTCAAAATCGGCAGTGACTGGCGGTTTAACGTTGAGGCGATTGACCAATGGTGCATGCAGCAGACCACCGCTCTCAACGAAATATCGTCCGACCAAGACACGACCGTGCATTGAAGGAATCATTGAGTTGATCAGGCAAAATTGTCCATTATCAGGTCGAAAGCCCGATGCGAAAGGTTGCGGGGGCATGAGTACTTGATTGAACTTGATTGATGGATCGACTGTTCTATGCCTAAAGCGGCAATCTTTGACGTCGACGGAACGCTGGTCGACTCGGTTGACCTACACGCTCACGCGTGGGTGGATGCTTTTCGCGACTTTGGCCACCATGTTGATTTTAAGCAGATGCGGGCGCAGATCGGCAAAGGTGGGGATGAGCTGATGCCAGTGTTCTTATCCGAGGCAGAGCTGAAGCAATATGGGGAAGAGTTGGAGAACCACCGCGGTCAGATTCTCAAAGAAAAATACTTGCCCAGGGTTAAAGGATTCCCGCAAGTCAGAGAGCTGTTTAAACGCGTCTTAGAGGACGGAAAAAAGATCGTGTTGGCCTCTTCGGCCAAGAAAGACGAGCTGGAGGTATACAAGAAGGTCGCTGATATCGAGGACCTAGTCCCGGCAGAGACATCCGCAGACGATGTAGACAAGAGCAAACCCCATCCCGACATTTTTGAGGAGGCTCTAAAGCGCTTAGGTGTACGTTCAGACGAAGCGATCGTCATCGGCGACACGCCTTACGATGCCGAAGCCGCGGCGAAGGCCGGCCTGCGCACTATTGGACTCTTGTGCGGAGGGTGGGGCGGAGAGGATTTGAGGAATGCAGGGTGTATTGCCATCTATAAGGATCCAGCCCATCTCCTTACGGCGTACGATCAATCTCCGTTAGCGTGCGACTAATGCACTCAGGAAGACTGTTCTCCATCACGATTATCGTAGCTAATCGGTAACTCGAGGACGAAGGTACAGCCTTTATTCGGTCGATTGATCACCCGAGCGGAACCATGGTGAGCTTCGACCGCGCGTTTAGCGATTAATAATCCCAGACCGAACCCGCCGCGACCAGTATTCTCCTGCACGAATGGCTGAAACAACTTGGCCGGCAGATCATCGGGCATTCCGCCGCAAGTGTCTTCGACTTCAAACAGAATGCGGTCCGCGTTTGTTCTGGCCCGAAAGCTTACTTGGCCTCCTTCGGCAGAGAACTTTATTGCGTTGCGCATCAGATTGGTAATAGCGGACAAAAGTAGCTTGTGGTCTGCCTCAACCTCTACGGCTTCAATGTCTTTCACAACCCTGATGCCTTTGGCTTGAGCCTCGTCTGCAACTTCGGCACAAACCGAATCCGCCATTTGCGACACTGCCGTCGGCCGTGCGCTCACCCGAGGATTGCTAAATAGCCGCGCCTGGACGATAGACTCATCGATTAATTGGGAAGCCTTAGCGATCGCATTGTCGAGCCGCTGGAAGTATTTCTGGCGGTTTGTCTCCTGTCCTCTCAGGAGCAAGGTTGCCGTCAAACGGGCGGCCTGCAAGGGTCCACGAATTTCATGGGCTATCAATGAGTAGTGTTGCGTTGCTTGCTCAACAATTTCGCGGTCTCGAAGAGCTGCGTATGCTCTGACCGATGCGGCCATACCCCGGCCGATTGCGTGAAAAAGCTTACGCACTTCCCCGGTTGGAACAGATTGTTCGACTTCATCAATCAGCTCCAGAACGGTTTCACCGACGAGCATCATCTCTTCAGCAAGTCCGCCAATATTAATGCCCAAGCGCATGCGGCTGCGTCCGTGCTTTTCCGCGCCCGACATGTCCGCCCATTCGCCGGTGGCAGAACGCAGTGCTTCGACGAGGTCGTCCAGAAAGAGCGGCAGGTCATCGACTAGCTCCGACGAGCCCAGCGTTAAGTTGAGCTTATCCGTCGCCACTGCTTTCCAACGCTCTATGATTGTATCTTTGTTGCCCTGGATGAACTCAGCTATTAGCAAATGGTCTTCTCTTTCGCACTAAATAGCGACGCTGAAAATAGAGTCGCTGCGCGCATTTACATGCCGTGTCGGAGGGTCTATCGAACAGTTGATCGTGCGCTCTCGTGTAGCCGAAATCCACACGATACGCGGGCATCACGATATAGGGGCATCATACAGGAGCGTTGCTGCCGAGCACACATTAATTCGGTTGATGGTGTACGGCTGCGCCTGCCGCGAATTATGCACGAGTAAAGACACTCATGGCCCGCAAGTCGCTGTCATTTTGATTTAAATTTGACACGGAATCTTTAGAGAAATATGGCACCGTCCAACCCGTGCCGGCCCCGATTAATTCGCGCGTACGTGCCAATTCACGATCATAAGCCCGTGCCATTGTTCACTAAAGATGACAGGCCCTGCTGCTTATTTCACTTGATTTCTAATCCGATAAATACACTACGTTCAGGTACTGCGTTTTGAGCGCCTGCAGCCAGTGAAGTTCTTCGTCTTGTCTTTCGGCTCGGGCGTGATGGCCTTCCAGACCGCCTTGTCCGGCTCGAAGCCCGCGAACGCGTACACTAGATATTGAGCCGATCACCCGGCACGCTGCTGATGGAGTAGCGCCACTTAGCATTGGTAGCGTACCTCCAGAAAACCGACCATGAGGCGGCGGCTGGGCGGCTCTGTTGGATGTGGTCCGGTAGTCATGAACAACTCCGTTGACGTTGTCAGATTGGCGCCTCGGCGGGTATCGCAGTTTACCAAGTATGCAAGAACGCTCGGTGTTATTTGTAGGTATCGCCTGCGCTATCTTTCGCCGCATCGGCGTATACTACTGCTGGCGGCGATGAACCATGCCGCTGCGAATGCAACAGCGGCGAAGATCGCCAGCTTTTTTCTAACGACCATGTTCTCCCATCGGAAGTGTTATTAGAATCACACAAAATTCCAAACGATATAATTCTGCTTCGACAGCAGGATCAACGGCATGATATCCGACGGAAGAAACTAACGCGGTTCTTCTACGCTTCCTCTGCCGGCCTCGTACGTAAAGCGGGAAAGGCACCGATTCCAAGATCCACCCTGCCGGTCTGCAAAAATCCCTCAAAAGTCCGAACTTCTGCACGAGAGTTATGCAACGCAAAATCTCCAGTACACGCAAGGTTCTGTAACTTGCACAACTTAGGATTTTTGCAATTAGCGCGGAAAGGGATTAGATTCCGTTAACCGACGAGCACGCGCGAGTCATTTCGCCTGTCATCTGCCCCGATTTACCATGCCGAGCGAGCTTCACTAACCACCGAACAAATGGTCGCTGGCTCTGAGCTCGCCGCGCCCTTGGACCAGTTCCAGCGTCCTGAGCCGACCCAGGGCATTGTTGAACCCCCCACCGTTTGCCTCATAGCCCGCTTTAGCCGCGACTTCCCCCTTGCTCAGAGCGTCCGGATAGGATTCGGTAAGAGCTTCTAAAATCAGCCGTTCTGCCTTTCCTAACCGGGCGCGCCAGTAATCAATTAGTGCAGGTCCTGTCGGCAGCGGCTTCCATGAGCCGAGTGCCTCAATGCCCATCTGCGTAATCGCGAGCCGGTCGCCATTGCCTTGGATCAGACCTCGGGTCCGTAGACCGCCAAGATAGTTATTGAACCCGCCGCCGTTGAGGGCATAGCCGCTCAGAATTGCAACCTGGGATTTGTTCCTGCCCTCCCGGTACTGGACCAAGGCTGTGAGGATCCGGCGTTCGCCGGAGCCGAGTTTGGTCGATTCATCGAAACTGCCCGAGGAGGCAAGACGATGATCCTCTTTAGCAACACCGCTACGCCGATGGTTCATGGAGGAATCGGGTGGCTCGACCATCGCAGCGGTGCTCGCCCATTCACTGCCGGTTTCGCCAAGTAGGACTTCAAGCTTCTCAAAAGCTTGCCCAGCCGATGCCACCGCTCCCATCATTTGCTCCAAGCGCGCCCTGCCCCGCTCGACTTTCTGCCGCCACGCGGCTCGCTCGCGCTCGACCGCTACCGCAACGGCACGCTCGATTCCCGCCTGGTCGATTTGCGGCACCGCCTTCGAGCTCTTCAGCTTTTTATTTTCCCGCTCCAGCTCCAGGATTCGCTTGCGCGCCTCGTCAAAGCCTCGGATTTCTGCATCGACTTCATGTGGCAGGTCGGCAAACTTCCCCAGTACGTTGCGAATCGCCTTGGATGGCGCGGGCGCGGTAAGCAGATGGCGTTGGCCAGGGCGCGGATGGGTGGTCCGGACCCGATCGGAGCGAAAGTGAATGACACCGGGCTGACTGAACGCGGGGCCGAAGGCATAAAACTCGCCCCGCTCCAAATCGCGCAGCTTGAGTCGGTCAGATTTTGAGAACCCCAGTGCGTCACCTGCCCTCCCCTGGTCGGCATCCAACCAGGTGCGCCCGATAATCACGTTGTTGGCTTCAGCTGCAGCGTCCTTATGCAGTTTCGAAAGCCGCTGGGTGGCGATGATACCCGCGTATCCTCGTTTGCGGCCCTGGCTCATCAGGCTGATGACAGCCTCAGTTGATTCAGCCTCGCCGGAACCGCGTTCCGGGCAATAGATATGTGCCTCGTCGAGAATCACCAGCGTCGGCCGCCACAACTCGCGTGGAAGGTGAATGAGCGAATCGAGAAAGAGCCTCACGAAATGCCGCCGTTCGCTGAGCCTCAGCTCGTACAGATCGATTACGGCGGAAACCCTGTAATCGATCAGCCGCCGGGCGAGCAGCGCCGCATGGCGCGGATTGGCTGGTAACTCGCCGCCTGTGCCGACTAGAAGCATGTCCAACGACTCGCGCAAGCTGGCAAATTCGCCCTCGCTATCCAGGACGATCATTTGAATGCCGGCACGCTCGGCGATGAGCCGCAGCAGCCACGATTTGCCGCCACCCGAATTCGCTTGAATCAGAAGCCGGGTATCGACCAGCGCGGGCAGGTCACAATCGAGCTTTCCACCGTCAATCATCTGTCCAATGATCATCGCCCGTATCGCTCAGACACTACTGTGCTGGCATCAATGTCATTCCGGCATGAGCTCTAGCTAAAGAAAGCCCCGGTACTGATCGAGCTTACGCTCTCCAGCCCCTGGACAAATACCCTGCCTCCCGTCCCAACACGCCTGCTCAGAACATGAAGCCGAGATCGGTGGATGGCTTGTAGGTCTCACTTCCGCTGCGGTCCGCTGTGCCTGCCGTTTCCCACAATCCCAGCTGCGGTTCTGATGTACCTGCTCGCCACACCGGCGCGAATGACCAACGATGGAGCGGCAAGGGTCCAAGGCTTATCAGTGCACGGATATGATCCGCAGTGCCGTAGCCCTTATGCCGTTCGAAACCGTATTCAGGATAATGCTGCGCGTACTCTTCCATGATAGAGTCGCGGGTCACCTTGGCCACGATCGACGCTGCGGCAATGGAGGCGCTGAGCGCATCGCCATCTATCACCGCCGTTTGCGGAAGGCGGCAGCCACTGATCCGGCGCTTCCCGTCCACCAGGATATGAGCTGGTGTTATGGGTAGCGCCTCGACCGCCCGCCGGCGTGCCTCCATTGCCGCCCAGTAGATATTCAGCCGATCTACTTCCTCCACCTCGGCGTGGCCGATGCCGATCGCAACCGCGCCTGCGCTAATCACGGCGAACAGCTTCTGCCGACGCTTGGGACTGAGCAGCTTGGAATCGGCCAAGCCGTCGATGACCTGATCTGAAGCGAGAACTACGGCCGCGGCGATGACAGGGCCCGCAAATGCCCCTACCCCGACTTCATCCACTCCGGCGATGGTGGTCACCCCCCTCCCCCACAATTCCCGCTCGAAGGCAAGATTAGCCCGTATGCGCAACTGGCACTCCCGCACAACGAAGCCCTTGCTGGCCCAGTCCGATAACGCTAGCCCCGAACCGAGCCCGGATTAACGCGATCACATCGCTGATTGTTTGCGACGGCCGGGGCGCGGACGCCGTGCATTGAGACGGGCGGCAATTCGTTTTTTGCGGCTTTTGACCAGACCACCCTTGCGGCCATTTATGCGGTTGGCGCGGCGTTTGGCCTCGCTCCGCATCAGGCCGCCCAAGCGGCCTAGTGCTACGGCGTGCGGGTTCTTCTTTCGCTTCTTCACCAGCGTGCTCCATGCCTCCGCCTCCTCTCGTCAAAGCACACACATACCAATGCGATTAGCTATACTAAGCGCTTGGCTTTGCTAAGTCAATATGAGTCCTCGCCTTCTACTAGCTAATTAGGGCATATCTCACAATAACTATTGGTCTGCGGCCCATCCTAATAAGGGGGCAGCACTATAGTCTGAGTAGTTGCACACCCGGACAGTTCGACTCGGAAGGCAGTCGCTTAGAGCCTAAGGAGAACAATCGCGGCTAAACACACGACGTATCTGCTGAAAAGCTTAAGGAACGGCGTCACGCGTGACTTCACGAGCATCCTTGTCGCCGCGGATTCCGGAGAACCGCGCATGACGCAATCGGCTCTCCGGCGTCCATTCCAAAAACTCGATTCGTGTAACAACGAATGGACGCAGCCAGCGGCACATATCCATTTTGGCGGGGGTGATGCCCTCTCCCCAGTGCCCTTCACTACGTTCAGGTAAGTTCTTGAACGGGCATTGCGTTATCTGCAGCTCTTCGAAATGCCCTAGCAGGAACCGCCGAGATGTTGCTGTGAACCCCGCTCGAACGCGGCCGGCATAAATGAGGTCGCCATCCTCGTAGTATCCGACGAGGATCGAATCCACCAGCTTGCCGTTGCGAATGTAGCCTCCGATGACGAATTCCTGTCCACGGTTGGCCCGCCACTTTAGCCAGTCAGCGCTGCGTTCACCCGAGCGATAGAAGCTGCCGACACGCTTCGCGACTATTCCTTCAATCCGATGTGCTCCGACCACCCTTATGAGCTCAGCCAGCTCCACCTCAAACCTTTCCGAGTACCGAATCGTACAAGGGAGTTGCTGCACGATTTCACGTAACCTGTCGCGGCGCTCCTCAAGTCGCCAGAGGCGCACATCCTTGCCGCGTAACATCAGCAGGTCGAACGTGTAGAGCACGACGTCTGCCGCCTTACCGCCAAACCCCTGTAAAAGGTTGAACGCCGGCCTGCCCTCTTGGTCGAGTGCCACAACTTCGCCGTCAACGACGGTATCGCTGGGGAGTTCCAAGAGCGCACTCGCCACACCAGGAAACCGGCGGGTGAAATCCTTGTGGTTGCGTGACCAGAGCTGGCAAGTGCGGCCGGACTTGCGGCCGATCGCGCGAAACCCGTCAAGCTTCAGCTCGTAGTGCCAGTCACGGCCTTCCGGCGGCGATTCGACGCTCTGGCAAAGCATCGGCTCGAACGAAAATGGCTTTGCAGCAAGCATGTATGAGAATTCAACCAATACTCGAATGACACAGCTGGAATCAAATCGGCTCTCGGTAAGCACAAACCTGCACGCGCACTCTGAGACTTCAGACACCCCCAGCACCGGCAACCGCTCGCTAATGCAATCGTCATAGTCGACCTCAACAGCCTCCCTCCTGTTCGCTTTTTAGCGGTGGCGCTCGCTCCACCAGCACGTTCGTGCCATCGGCTACGCCGAACACTGCGTTTGTCACGCCCGTGCAGCGCTCCGCTTCACGCATCCAGGACTCTGCGCGGGCCCTCCTGATTCGAGTGAGAGGGCCCCGCGGAAAAAGTTGCGCACCAATCAAAGCAAGCGCAGCACGCCCTGCCGCAAGAGCGGAAGCGGGCGAAGACGAAAGGAGCAGCAATTATGCGACGCAGGTTCAAATGCGATCCCAAATGGATCACGGTCCGGCATCCGGCCAGATGCGCCGAGTCCATTGTCCAAGCCAAATCAACCCCGGCGAACGTGGCTTCTACTACCGCGGCGATAAGTCTCTGTACGGCTCGCGCTGCGGGCATGGCGAGAAGGCCGAGCGGGATTTCGGCGCTCACCGGATCGACGAAGACGGTTATTAAACGAAAACACGAGCGGGACGGAGGATTTTATCATGTCTGTCAACAAGGCAATCGTAGTCGGCAATCTGGGCCGAGATCCTGAAATTCGCGCGCTGCCGTCGGGTCGGAGCGTGGCGAGTTTCTCAGTCGCAACCACAGCCCGATTCAACAATCGCGATGGCGAAGGCCAGGAGCGCACCGAATGGCATCGTGTGGTCGCGTTCGGAAGGCCCGCGGACATCTGTGAGCGGCTTTTGTCCAAGGGACGATTGGTATACGTCGAAGGGCGTTTGTCGACCCGGCGCTACCAGGCGAAGGACGGCAACGCCCGTTATCAAACTGAAATCATCGCGCTGCAACTTCGCTTGCTCACAAATGGCTCGAAGGGAAGCGCACCGGCAACGACCGATGCGACCGACGAGACCCCATTTTGAGCAGATTCATATCTGAGAGAGCCGCCACGAAACGGCTCTCTTTTTATCGCTCTTCAACAGTCAATTCGGAGATCACGTCACGACAAATGGATGTTTACGCGACAGTTACAGAGAAGATCATCAATCTGCTTGAGGCCGGCGTGGTACCATGGCGCAGACCGTGGACCTCAGTCGGATTGCCACGCAATCTCGTAAGCAAGAAGCCATATAGGGGCGTCAACGTTTGTCTCCTTTCCGCACCGAAGTACGTTTCGCCGTTTTGGTTGACACTGCGGCAAGCTAATGAACTTGGCGGCCAAATCCGCAAAGGCGAGCAAAGTACGATTGTGGTGTATTGGAAAGTCGATGATGAGAAGCAACGCTGCGAAGACCTCGATCCTGAAGGGCGCCAGGAGAAAACGCGCCGGCGATTCCTGCTGAGGTTTTATCGTGTGTTCAATCAGGAACAATGCGATCTGCCCCGAGCTGTGCTCGACAAATTGCCTACCATCGAAACCCACCAACATGACCCGATTGAAGCGGTAGAGAAGATCATCGCCGGAATGTCCAACCCCCCCGAGATAATACGCGCCGGCTCACAAGCATTTTACTCGCCACTTACCGACCGCGTGACGCTCCCGCCGCGCGAGCTTTTCATCAGCGCGGAAGAGGAGGCTTGTACGGCCCTACATGAACTAGTTCATAGTTCAGGAAGTGAGAAAAGACTTGCCCGAGAAGGATTATGCGAGGCCGTTCCGTTTGGTTCGCCCGTGTATTCCAAAGAAGAATTATGCGCCGAGCTGGGCGCCGCATATCTGTGCGCCGAAGCCGGTATCTCCAATGCCGTCATTAGTAATCAGGCATCCTATGTTGCCGGCTGGCTCAAGGCGCTGCACGACAATCGCACGCTGCTGATTCATGCTGCGGCGCAAGCCCAGCGCGCGGCTGACTACATTCTTGGCCGAGATCTTCGCGAGGATAATTAACTGTAGCGTGCGCCCGAGCATTGCTCGGGCGCACCTATCAATAGTCAGGAAGATGATTAGTAGCCCCCATAATAGCTTGCTGCGAGCTAATTGTTTCAAGTAGAGCTTAGTCTGAGACCTTGCAGGGCCATGCGATTGCATGTTGCTGCTCGCGGTGCTGAGCCCGGCTAATGAACGTTCTTTAGGTGACCAGATAAAGCGTATCCCTTAAGTGGTCGAGGGCGACGCGCGCATCGGGTGCGTGATCACGATGCCGTAATCGCTGACTCCCAGCTCGACGACGATCAGCATCGAGCAATCGAGCAGGCGACCATCGCCGAATTCATCCCAGGACGCCCGCAGCACCATCGCCGACTCTACCGAGAGGATACGCTCCTGCAGTTCTCATACAGTAACGCTCGCGCGCCAGCACAAGGGGTCTCCCCTCGCGTGCTACGAGGGACGGCGTGCATAACCCGGACAGGCTCGCCCCGCCAGCAACTCGTCGGCGTGACGATCGAGTTCACTTGCTTGCATGAAACGGCTGTAAGCGGCGGAGCATAGGATCAACAGCCTGTTCTCAACGTAGCATCATTCGGCCCAACAGCTGCTTCATATCGTTGGCATGTTGTGCCTCAACCTCCAGGATACTCTGCATTACGGTACGTGTTGTCAGGTCGGTATTGCCAAGCCAATGGATAATTTCTGAATAGAATTCGACGGCGATTCGCTCGGCAATCAAATCCTCTTTGATCATTTCGATCAGTGTCGAGCCGGGCTTATATTCGGAACGGCTCCTTGACGCGAGACCATCCGGGTTGAAATCTGGCATTCCGTTGAGCTGAACGATCCTGGTGGCAACTCGGTCGGCGTGTTCTTGGGCTTCCTCAGCATGCTGTAAGAATTCCCGCTTGACTGCGTCGGCGTCGATGCCGATGGCGCGGTAGTAGTGGCTTTTGTACCGCAGTATGCAGATAAGTTCTGTGGCCAGAACTTCATTCAGCACCTCGATGACCTGAATACGATTCGCGCTGTATTCCTCGGTCACGGCACCGCTCTCGATATGTTGGCGAGCACGCTCTCTCATTTCCTGAACACTCGAGAGGGCAATGGTATCCGGCTCGATATTTTTGTCTACGGATGGTGTTATTGCGGTGGAGTGCTTGATCACCGCATTGAGCCACCTATCGGCGGTCTCGGCTACATCGAGCTCACCGAGCTCAACTTTAGCCATTTGCGGTCCTTTCAGCGTCATGCGACGTCGTTCGCTGGCGACAAAACAGGTTTTCAGCAGCTCCACCAGGCTACGCAGAACTGTAGGTCCAACAGCTACGGTCACGATACCTTGGGTCGATGCTTGGAGTGACTGTGCTGCGCCGGTGACCTCCGGCGTTTGATCGCTGACGATTCCGACTGCTTTGTGTGGAAGTTGTCGAAGTTCGTCGGCTAACTTACGAGTGCGTTGGTATAATTCTTCATCAGACATACCACTACGATCGATCTGGATTTCAAGGTTGATTATCGGTTCCCCTATTCGGGTATCAGCAGGCATATGACGTTCCTTTACGGGCGCTCTGCTTTGGTTCCCATGCGACGCAGTATTACCTCAGCAAATGGTAGCCGAAAGTGAGAACGTGCAACACACATTGAACAATAACCCATGACACCGATGAAAGAATCAACGGGCTGAGACTTATCGCCGGCCCGACTGCTGTCCGGAACGCTCACCAGGCCTTTCTCTGATGCGATGACCACCGAGGAAGGTGGCCGCCAAAATTCGAGCGAACGGTGCCTCGGTGGAGTTTGGAGACTCCCTCCAGTCGGCCGACCCATACATAGCCAATATTCCTACGTCGTCTTATCCCGTTCGTATCTACCAGCCGGCGCGAAACACCAGCTAGCCAAACCTGTCGACGTTGGAAAGACCCTCGGCGCTAGTCCACCAATGTTGAGCTGAAGCGATCCCTCGCGCCAGGAAAACGAACCCCATTCGGCTATTCGGCACAGAACAGTGACTTCGCGGCTGAGGTCCTGCGCTGCCATCAGGAGCAATCTGAACGCAGTAGGTTCTGCTGCTGCGTTAGCCCCAATTCCGCGCGGCAAGATCAACCCGCTTAGCGTGTAAAATGTCACGGATCTGCCTGGTACGCTCGAGTGTCGGATGATTTTCTGTTGCTGTCGGCTATGGCTCCCGTCTGGGTGCGCTGTCGATGATGCCAAAGAAGCCATATGGCTGCGAGTAGCAGGAAAATCCCCATCGCGACCCAGTAACTGGCTGCATGTATCACGTGCGCAACCCCTTCCAGCTCATCTCCGACGAGGTAGCCAATCGTGATTATTAACGAACACCAGATGAGCGCACCCGATAGATTCCATCCGAGAAAGCGTAGAAATGACATCCCGGCTGCACCAGCCATCGGCCCCGCCATGAAGCGAGCACCAACGACGAAGCGCGCCATGAAAACGGCTTTGGCTCCGTGGGCCTTAAAGAAGGATTGAAGCCGTTCATAACGAATTCGTACAAAGGCGAAGCGCTGCGCCAGACGCTCAAATAACCGTTGCCCGCCGGTGCGGCCGAAGAGGAAACCGAGGCAATCGCCGGTCACTGCGCTTCCAATCCCAACCAGGTATAACGGTTCCAGCGAGAGGTCGCCCCGGCCCGCCAGAAAACCGGCAGCCAGCAACACCGTCTCTTCCGGTACAGGGATGCCCAAATTGCCGATAAAAACGCAGATAAACACCCCAAGATAGCTCCAGGTGGAAAGCCAATCACTCAGTTCGGAAGGACTTGTCACGTGCGGCATCGAACAACTTCCGGCAGGAAAGGCCCTCAAGCTAGAACATTAATCAGCTTGTTGGATTAAACCGACGAGGGTCTGAGTTGGGCCCTCATGACGACAGACTCGGTTCGCACGCGGTTGGTTACCCGTACGACGCTCGTAAACCAAGCCGCTGGTAACCCGCTCCGATTAGGCGTCAACTAACTGCGCTAGGAATCAGGAGTTGCAGCATTCAGCTAAGGGCGCCGCGAAATCTGTAAGCACGACCGCATCCAAATTTCAGGATCGAAAGCTCGCCGAGTCACCATAATCTCTGCAGGTACTCCTTTTGGCGTTGGGGCGCTTCAATGTGAGCAAGCCAGATTTCAATCTTACTCGTAGCATCAGGAGAATAGCCCGCCAGGTCCCAGGCCTTCTGTATAACCTTTCAATGCACTTATTAGCCCCGAGCCACCCATGTCGCTCAAGACTGGGCCGGCATAGGTGATACAGCTGGTTTGCGATATGACGTCCGCCACATGTCACTCAGGGGTGGTCTGCCGAGGCTCGCCGGCCGTTGTATGCATAACGATTGACCACCTACTTCGCGCGGTCAATCCAACAACGAGCGGAAAATTCTCGAGAAATCTCTTGCGGTTACTGATGGTATTCATCACCTCGTTGCGGGCTCTTCTATTGCGGAGCCGATTGGTCGTCCTCGTCCATTCCTGCGTTCATAAGCTCATTCTTTCGTTGCTGTAGACGGTCGCCTAATTCGCCCAGCTGCTGTTTCCCCATTTTTCGGGCGACTCTGAAGATGTCGTTTTCTTCCTCTTGGACATGGTGCTCGACAGATTTCGCGAGCTGTTTTACGCTTTCGTCAAAATCAGCATCAACTTCCGCGGCCATCTCATCAAGTTTGGCTAACATTTGCTTAACTTGCTGGTGCTCGGTCAGTGCTTCTTTGACCGGGTTTTCAGCTTTACCGGGATCGGCTTCTCTGATGGCCGGGTAGAAGATCTCCTCCTCAATTCGCGCGTGTATTAAAAGCTGTTGGCGTAGATCCTCATACGCATCAAGTTTGGAGTCGTTTGATTCGCCACTCTCAAACTCTTCGAAAAGCTGCCTCACTGCCTCGTGATCTTTCGTTAATAGCTCAGTTGCATCCATGTAGTGCGCTCCTCCGGTGACGGATAACTGTAACTGTAGCCGAACTTTTAAGGTTCCCGCCTCGTCCGCTGCAATGGCAGTGCCGCTCACAATTTGTGAGGTGCGAGGAAGCATAAATTGCTAGCAATGCTCATAAGACACTTACGGCAAATGCGGTCCCCCATGTCTTGAACCTTCGTTCAGCCAGGAATTGCCACTATTCCCATGCTTAGTGTGAGCTGGTGCATTGAGTGGCTTGTGGCGTGGTGAAGAACCATCCGGTTCGGCCGAGCTATTTCAGCGGGGGAACGCGAATAGGAATGGTACCTACAAGCCCAAACACCTGTAAGAGCCAAATCAATACGACAACGAAAACAACTACGTTGAGGAGAGTCTTAATGCCTGCCGCCATAGGTATATACGTGTTCACAAACCACAGGGCCAACCGACAAGAACCAGTATGACCACGATGTTAATGAGGGTCATTGTCTACCACTTGGCTAGTGGCGGCCGCATAAATAGTGGTCCTTAGGATACCGGAACCATTGACCGGGGTTGTGAGGGCATATTGTCGTACGTGGGACCTTGCCACATAAAACTGTAAATAAAGCCGATGCGCTCTCGCAGCGCGAGCGAATGTGCACGAGCGCTGGCCAACTCCGGGACACCTGTCAGGGCACTTTCCTGTTGTACACCCAGTTTGGAATTGCCCAGCTTGATGGAACTCCGAAAAGCGCAAAGTAAGCGATGGCGATGTGGATCATGTCCGATCGTGGATTCCTCGTTCCTTTCGATTCATGGAAGGATTTGGTGTCCACACCTTTCGCCTGGTCAATGCTAGGGGCAAATCGACATTTGTAAAATTCCATTGGAAACAGCGTCACGCCGCCTTTAGCCCCGGACCGCCGACACAATTGCACTCAGTAACGTTCCTTGCCTCTGCTACATCAACGATCCGACCCCTGCCAAAATCATAAGTCTCAAGAAAGGCGGAGATTCGGGCAGATGCAGAGCATAAAACATTGCTTCCACAAAGGTGGCGTGAATACATTGTAACGAACCTCTGGGGCTCTTCTTCCGAGCGGATGATCGAAACAGAATAGTGACGCATCTCAATGAGACTCAGGTTCTCCGCTTTCTGGCTCAGTTCACCCTGCTGTTCGTAAGTGCCCGAGCGCTCGCCGATGTGATGCGGCGGCTGGGCCAGGCCACGGTCATCGGTGAACTGCTGGCTGGAATTATTTTGGGCAGTTCGGTACTGGGTCATCTCTCGCCCGCGGTCTACCATTTTATTTTCCCCGGCGATCCAGGTTCAGACCATCTGATCGAGGCGCTCGCCTGGATCGGCGTGATTATGCTGCTACTCTATACCGGCCTCGAAACGGATGTGGGCATCCTGCATGGTGTCGGGCGCACCGCGGCGATTGTATCTTCTTTGGGGATTCTGATCCCTTGGATGAGCGGTTTCCTGCTGGGATGGGAAATGCCCGCCAGCTATCTGGTGAGCCCGCAGAGCAGGCTGCTGTTCGCGCTGTTCATCGCGGTGGCGATGTCGATTTCAGCGGTGCCGGTGATCGCCAAGATCCTGATGGATATGGATTTGATGCGCCGCGACCTTGGGATGCTGATCCTCGGCGCAGGCATCCTCGATGATACGATTGGATGGATAATGCTCGCGGTGGTTGCTGGATTGGCGACCCACGGGGCCATCGATTTAAGGTCGCTCGGCTCGATCGTGATCGCGATCGTGGCTTTTATGAGCTTCTGTTACTTCATAGGCGGGAAGCTCGTAGTGCGGATCATGCGCTGGGTCGATGATCGCGTATTGGCTGAACACGCGGGAATGAGTGCAATGGTCGGGATCGCGATGGTCTGTGCGATTGTCACGCAGGCGATCGGAATTCACGCCGTCTTCGGCGCATTCATCGCGGGGGTAATGATCGGGCGCTCGGCGCGCCTTCGCAAATCCGATCGCACTGAACTGGAAGTCGTTACGGTCGGCGTGTTTGCCCCGGTGTTCTTCGCTTATTCAGGTCTAAAGGTCGATGTTCTCGCCCTGCACGGTTGGACTATCCTGGCGATCTTTCTCGGTGTCGCGATCCTTGGCAAGTTGCTCGGATGCAGCGGCGGAGCGCTGCTCGCCGGTCGTAGCTGGCGGGAGTCGCTGGCGGTCGCAGTCGGGATGAATGCGCGTGGCGGCATGGGCATCATCGTAGCTCTGCTCGGACTCAGCCTCGGCGTCCTTACGCAGGAAATGTACGCCATCATCATTGTGACCGCGATCGTGACTTCATTGCTCACGCCGCCGCTGTTGGGGTTCCTACTTTCCGGCGTCGAGCAGCGTCCCGATGAGACCGAACGGCTTGAACGCGAGAAAATTCTCGCCCGCCTGCCCTTCGCCAAAGAAGGCGCAAAACTACTGGTGCTCGCCGGCGGCGGCCCTCACGCGCAGCTTGCCGCCCATCTTGCCGGCGTACTCGGCAATCATCCCGACGCCTCGATTACGATATTCCAAGCAACTGTCGGAGAGAACGACGTCGCCGCGAAGGACCGCTTCGACGCGCAATTCGAGACCCTCAAATCAATAGCGACGCTTACCGGCGCGCGGAACGTTTACCAGCGCACCGGCAGCGCTGACACCATTGCAGAGGCGATCGTTAAAGAAAGTGCCCGCGATTACGACGCGATCTTCGCTGGCGCCTCGCAAGCCGAAGGCGACTTTGCCATCGGCGGTGAGGTCTTGCATGACCTCGTCCAGAACGCCTTGACGCCGGTGATAATCACGCGCAACGTGGGCGCGCCGTTACCGCTTCGCCGGATTCTGGCCCCGACCACTGGGGCATCATTCTCGCGCTTGGCCACCACCATTGGCGTGCTTTACGCCCATGCGACCAAAGCCGCTATCACCGCGATTCACGTCCAGGAAAATCAGCTCATCTTTTTCCGCCATCTCCCCGGCCGCCGCCAGGTGCGCAATGAGGACCTCCAGATTCTCGACGAGATCCAGCAACTAGCTGCTCAATTTGAACTCAAGGTCGATACGCAGGTGGCTGCCGGCAATCGTCCAGAAAACACTGTCCTCGCGATGGCAGAGCGGGGCCATTTCGACCTGCTCCTGATAGGCGTGATGCCCCGTCCAACAGAGCAGCGGCTCTACTTCGGTCCGCGCGTCGAGCATATGTTGCGTAATGCCCGCTGTGCAATCGCGGTCGTCATCTCGCCCGCGATCGTTACCCGACCATGAGTTTTAGCCCTTCTTTTCCGCGCAGACGCAAGGGAGGAAAGCGCCAAGATTGCCGGAGGTGGAGATCTCCTGAAGATATCGCTGACATTAACAACCTTGAACAGTTTAGTTTTGCGAGTCGGGGGATCATGGAACTGGATAATGCTCAGTTCGTGTTGAGCTAGATCGAGAACCGATCCGCTCGATAAAAGAGGTATCGCCAGAGCGGTCGAGGAAAAGTTGAACATCAGGAACGCGTCTCCCGCGCGTTCGACCAAGGACAATTCTGATCATCACAAGCGATTGAAGAAAATGGTCACCCAGCAGCAGCGCACCAAATATAAACTCACTAAACGCGCGGTGCGGCGCTTCGCCGAACATTTTAAGGGCGAGATCATACTTCCTGAAGATGGCCTCTATTCAAGCGCACGACGAGTCTGGAATCACGCCATCAATCAATATCCGCTGCTAATTGCACGTTGCACTGACCCCCGCGATGTAATGCGTGCATTGGAATTTGCGCGCGATAACGAGCTGCTTGTCGCAGTGCGTGCCGGCGGTCACAGCTTTGCCGGTCACGGAGTCTGCGAGGGCGGAATGGTCGTTGATCTCTCGCCTATGAAGAAAGCCACGATCTATCCTGCGCTAAAGCTGATCCGGATCGAACCTGGCGTACTGGGCAACGAACTGGACTGTATGACGCAGGCGTTTAAACTGGTTGTCCCGCTCGGCTCCTGCCCTTCTACGGGGGTGGTGGGCTATGCGCTGGGCGGCGGCGCGAGCTCGATTACGCCTAGGTTCGGATACGCTTGCGACAACATCGCTCAACTTGAGCTAATCACGGCAGAGGGCCGGAAGATGGTGACGCGGCCAGGCGAGCACCCTGATCTTTTTTGGGCAATGCGCGGCGCGGGTTCAAATTTCGGCATCGTAACCGCACTCGAATTTCACTTGAACCCCCTTGAACAAGTCCTTTCCGGTCACCTCAAGTATCCAATCCGCCAAGCCGCGAAAGTATTAGCTTTTATCAAAGACTATGCACCGGGTATCCCTGATGATCTCTTTCTGTTGTTTGCGGTGCTGCCCCATCCGGGCGATCGGATGCTGAATGTAAGTGTAGTATGGCCGGGGGATCCGCAGCGGGGTGAAAAAGTGCTTACCCCCTTGCGCAAATTCCTCAGACCGTTCGAGGACACCATTGAGGTTCGCCCCTATCTTGACGAACAGCGCAGTGGTTCGGACAGCCCTGGCGACGGCGATTACTCCACCGCGAGGCGCGCAGGGCACCTCGATAGTCTCGCCAAAGAAAGTATCGATTTAATTGTGGATCATGCCGCGAAGGCGCCCACAGAAGCGAGTGGGATTACCATGATCTACTGGCATGGATCATGGTGTTCGGAGCCCCGTGATGATGCCTTCGGATTTCGCCGAAGCGGATATCACTACTGGATTCACTCGTATTGGCAACGCGCCAAAGATGCTCGCGAAGCGAGACTGTGGGTGGAGCGTCTCTTTTCTGCTTTGGCGCCGTTTTCCAGCGGTGCGGTTTATGTAAATGATTTGCAAGACGAGGGCGAAGAACGGATCCGCGCCGCCTATGGAGACAAATACGAACGGCTACAGCAAATCAAGCGAAAATACGATCCGAACAATTTCTTTCGCGTGAACCAGAACATCCCACCGGCACTTAGCTGAACCGAATTGGCGGCGGCATTTTATTCAAGCCGCGCTTGATGGACCAAAGCATGACATAAAAGGTCTAATTTTCGACTTGGGCGGGACGTTCATCGATACGGTCTTTGCACACGTGCTTGCTTGGCAAGATCGTTCGCCGAGTTGAAAAGTCTGCATGTTCCTGCCTGGAGCGTTCATCAAAGATCGGCTTGACGGTCGGCTGTTGGCGCTGGCTGTCGGCCGCGAGATCACCCGCATCATACATTCAGAAGAAGCCGCTGATCTTGATCAACGACACAGCGAAATAATGAAAGACTTGCTGCCGGAAGCACAGCCCCTGCCAGGGGCAGTCGAACTCCTTCGCGACTTGAGGGAACGTGAGATTCCTTATGGAATCGCAACTTCAAGTAAGCGCGATGATCTGGAGGAGCCGCTGAGGAAACTCAGTGTTCGTCGAGATGGCGCCATTGTTTGCGCTGATGATGTAAAAGATGCGAAGCCAGAACCCGATTTGTTCGTTTCATGCAGCGAGCGCTTGGGCATTCCTGTCGCGAATTGCTTCGCCATCGGTGATGCCCTCTGGGACATGCTCGCAGTACAGCGAGCAGGCATGCTCGGTATCGGTATGATGACCGGAGGAATTGGTAGGCAGCGGCTTGTTCAGGCCGGAGCTTATCGGGTTTATTCCAGCCCAGTCGAATTGCATCACAATCTGTTTGAGTTAGGAATTGAACCTGCTGAATAGATTCTACAAAGGCGGAACGATGAGTATGCAGCAAGTTCACCGGGGCGTCACCGGGTCTCGAGAAGGATCATCACGAGAATTCGGACCGGCGCCGCGTGGCAAACCTTGTCATCGGAATAGTCAGCGCAACCGCAAATTTGTCATTTCGACAGGGACATACTCTTTCCGATTGCGCTGGCAGCAGTACTTACGTCATCTTTAGCCCGATTGCGAAACAGACTAGAGCGGCTTGTTGGCCCTCTGGCCAGGGCGGCGTTGGTAGTGCTGACAGCGATAGTTCCCGTTTCATCAATCGGTTATTTTCGTGACCGTGAACTGACCTCCGTAGCGTGCATGTCGCCGATTATTCCGACAATATATCGCAACGAAGCTTATGGGGCTGCAGAAAGTACACCGTCGTGACTTCAACGGACTGAGCAGGGAGTGGCCACGTCGAGCAGCAGCTACAGACTTCCAACTTAAAGCAAAAGCACCGTCTTACGGTCCAGAATGCACTCCCCTCCTCGGGATTTGGCGACTCTCTAAGACCACGCTTCCGCTAGCCAGTGGTATCGCTGAAGGCTTGCTCACCATCGTACTGCACTTCTTGATGCTCTATCAAAGAAGCGATTTGCGCCATCGCCTGGTTAGGCTGGCTGCACGGGCGAGGATAACAATTGCGGTACAGGCAATGGAGACCCCGGAGACATATGGTTAGTGATTATTTGCTCCTCTTTCGCTAATCAACCTGGGGTTCGGAGCGGCTTCTGGTCTAATTGTCTGGTAGCTCGGTCTGCCCCATTCTGAGATTTAATAGGCCTCGCCTTCCTACGTCATTTTATTCCCTTTCCGAGAGCTTTGAGCTCAGCCATACTGCCCACCTTTGTCGCCTTTGCGGTATTTGCCGGATGGACCAAGTCTATCGAGGTTCTCAGCTCGTTCGCGATTCTCATCAGGTGGCCTCAGTTGGTAGAACCCTTCTTCATTGGGCACGAAATCGGTGCCTCACCAATTGCTTCGCTGATTTCGGCCAAGTACTGGGCATGCCTCTCCGGTATACCCGGATTACTTACTTCCCACTCTGCTGACGGGTGTGTCTCAAAGTCGCCGGTGATTACATCGCACCGCTTGGCCTCTTTTCCGTGCTGCTGGGAGTCGATGAAACTTCCGCAGATTATCACGAGTATTACGATGAGCTCCTCGAAATGGACGAGGCTCACACGCGCGCCGGACTTCATGCCTCGTCTGCGCCTAACGCTTATGAAACTCACTGAGCAAGTGCCGTTCTCTTTCGTCGTGTTGGGCGCCTCGGCATTTCCTTTGCTGTCATCTATCTGACTTGAAAGCGACAATGAGTAGGTGAGTTATGGAGAAAAGAGACGACACAATTGACAATGTCATTGACGAGTCCACTACTTCTGTAGCCGGAGCTGCGAAAGCGGCGAACAGGGTGGTGAAGGACACTGCCCAGAGCTACCTGAACACCGTGGGAATAAATGTTGATCTACAAGATTTCGAAGAAAGGCTTCGCGATCGCGCATTTTTATCTCTCGGGATCGCCGCGGGTGCAGGGTTCGTGTTAGGGGGTGGATTAGCTACGAAGGTGGGTGTGATGCTGCTTGGCCTGTTTGGCCGCGCTATCGCTCGTCAAACGGTCACAAATGCCGGCCGGCAGGTTCTGCAGAAAGCTGGCTCGCAAGCATAACAACGCAGTCGAGCATGAGCTTCAGCTCACAAAAAACCACCATCGTCCTCCGCGGGAGCCTTGGGGAGCAACGCTCGGTGCTTCCCTCCCTTGACTGTTGTCGCGAAACGACGGCGGCTGTTGCTGGTTCATGATTCTTTCCGGTCGTAGAGAACGTCCCTTCGAGATCCATCCGGGGCTTATTTTTGCTTTGCTGCTGCCGTCATTCGCATTTGGAAAGCAACCCCCGCCGAGCAAATAACGACGCCCGTAATCAAAAAGGACAACCACCATGCCAGCCATAAATGAATCAGCAGCACGATACCTCCGAGCAAAAAGAGGGAGCCGTATGCTAGCGCCACCACCAGCACTAGCATTCCGACGATATTGTCAACCTGAGATTCGATTAGACGCTGGAGGGTGATTTCGAGCAGCTGGATTTCTGTCCTGGCAACCTTCGAAAGATCATCGACTGTCTTCGAAAGCAATTGAGGCCAGTCCGGACTTGCTGCTGGGATGACCTGGTAATTATCACTCTTAACGCGCGTTGCCATATGTACTCACTATCTTTCAAGAACCGCACGCATCGCCTGTTTACTTGTGCGAAAAATGCCGGGCGTTACCGGTGTTCGTGACGTTTGTGCCTAACTAAGCCATGCTGTACCTCGAATTAGTGATTGCTGTTTACGCATTCTCGCGACCCCCTGCCTCTAAACGACGGCGGCCTCCTGAGAAGATAAATCCTTTGCTGAAACGAAGAGCCGGTTCTTACCTCATCAGCCACAGAGGTAGCTCGCGTCTGGTGATTGGTAAACGAATCCCGATCACTGGGTCGGCCAGTGAATGGCTACTTGTATACTCACGCGCGGCCGTCATTGACTATCGGCAATGAATGACGCTGAATGGACCAGACCCGTATCTGTGCCGAGAATGTCGACCGGGAGAGCGCCCCGCCGGTAATTAATTCCTGCTCGGCAGGGCGCCTGAAAAGCTGGCGGTCCGCCACAAACTCTCTATCGGCCGGTCATCTTTTCCCACGCATGGCGAACATTCTCTTTGAATTCTTCCCATGCGCCCTTGTGATGAGTGCCCCACTCCCGCTGGGCCTCGGCTTCGATCGAAGCCCAATCCTTACCTCGGTATCGCGGGTCTGAGGCCAGCTTTTGACCGTAAGTGTATGCGTAATCCTGGTCAATAGAAGAAGCATTCGGCGGCTGACCAGCAATATTCTCCCGATAAGCCTCGGATTTGGCACCCGTAGTCGCGCCGGTTTGTTTGTCGACGTCCACCTCGGTCTTGCGAACGGTATCACGCACCGTCTGAGTTTGCTGGCTCACGTCTTTAGATACAACAACCTCCTCGACAACCCTGGCCTCTTTCGAAATAACGGGCTCTTCGGCGGTCGCGGTCACCTCAATCGAGCCTTCCTTCAATCCGCGAAGGTCCCGCTCAGTAGCAGGACGATTTACGGGCCGGCGTTCTACATCGATATGCTCTTGGCGGAGCGACACTTCCTGTTCGACGGGCTGCTCCGCCACCCGTGTATAGATGCGAAAGCCGCCAGCCTGTATTTCCCGCTTGCCGACCTTTAGCTCCTCTTCGACCACGGGTATGGTTGTTTTGGTGGAACCGGCATCGCTCCGGCCCAACCCAGTGGTCTGATCGCCCCCAATTGCTGCGGTTGCTGAGCCACGCCGCTGATCGAGATCTTTCGCACCATTTCGCTCGAGGACGTTCACTGCCGCCTGAACGGCTTCATTCGAGGTCTGCAAAACCAGAACCGACTTCCCGTTCTGGACCTCTCCTGAGTAATGGCTCACCTCTTCGCTCGGCACACCAGCCCTGATCAGGTCGTTGGGGATATCACTGCTCTCCCCATTGTCCCCGTGCACCGTTAGGCAATGAAAACCGCTCTCTGGAAATCCAGCGTTACCTAGCTCGTGGATGACCGCTTGCGTTTTCTGCCGATCATCAAAAAGGCCTACTACGGTTTTCGCCATGGTAATTACTCCTGAATCGGTATCAATAAGATCATGCTCTTCAAGCGGCATGGTCAAAACTTCTGCCGTCTCGCGCTTGAGGCTGACGCTTTGTGTGTGGTGAACTTCAGTGCGAATCCGCGTGATATGCAGTTCTTCCCGGAGGACCAGTTGTTTCGTTATTACAGCTACTTCTTCGACGATTGGTATGATCGTGGTGTCGCCCACGCACCTGGCCTCGGGTGAGGCATCTACGGTCCGGTTAATCGGTACGTGTTCGACTCGGTAGCTTTCCGACAACAGGGGCAGGTCGACGAGTTCCTCATGCTCTTCAACCTTCTTGTTTATAACTGCGCGCTCTTTCAGGACCTTGCGCGAGCCTACCTCCGCCCGTTCTTCGACGATCGGGACCAAAATCGTACTATCTCGAGGACCACTTGGGTCATTGGAATCTCGCATGAAACATCCGGGTGTGTTTGCGTTCGCTTGTACTGAGGAATCTCCGCGCAAGGCGAGACAAGTTGCTCAGACTCACTCGACCGCAGGAATCCAGTACGGCCAGCGCTCTCAGTCCACCCTCGTCGTGGACCTCTACGGCTTTTTCACAGAATCGCGTGCTTTGTCGATTACACGCTCTGCGCCTTGCCTCACCTTGCCGGCGGCTTTGTCGGCTTTGCCGGAGTCTTTCAGATCCTCATTATCCGTCAGATCACCGACTGCTTCTTTAACTCGGCCTTTGATTTCGTCTGCTTTTCCGCTCATGTGATTACTCCATCTGCCTTTCTGAAGAGGTCAGTTCTCAGAGAGTCCTATGCTAAACGCTGACCCCGGACACGGTCACGGGCGCGCCTGACGGCGTCCTTGAACTCTTCCCATGTCCCTCGACCTGCCCAGCCCCGTCGCGCCTCCGGCTCTATCACGTCCCAATCGCGGTCGCGATAACGGGGATCGGTTGCGAGTGTATAGCCGTACCGATAAGCAGGTTCATAATCCGTGTACTGGCGTCCTGTGACGCCATACATCGACGAGAAGTCCTGGCGGAAGGCGGGCTCATACGAGGTATATGGCTCCGCGTCTGGCTGAGTGGAGCCTGCTGTGAAAGTCTGGTAGGAGGCATCGCGCGAGTGGTCACTGACTCCTTCCTCGCCGGTATAAGCCACATCTTCCGCCCCGGCGTTCTTGAAGGCGTCCTTTGCGCGTGAGACTTCGTCGGAGTTCTCTGCGTGAACGGAGATCAGGATGTTACCCTCGCGTATTTTGCCTTCATAGCGCTTGGCCTCGTATTCTGGGATTCCCATCCCAATCAGCGCGCCGGCGATCCCGCCTACAGTGCCGCCAGCGGCTACCCCACTTAGCGCCGCCAGAATTGGGCCAGCCGCGATAAATGGGCCAAGACCTGGGATGGCGAGGCTGCCGATTCCGACTAGCCAGCCGAGTGCACCGCCGATAACCCCACCAGTAACAACTCCCGAGACGGCGCCTTCTGGCGCTTTCGTATGCTGCTCGTGGGCGAAATCACGCGTACCCTGCTTGTCCGGGAAAAGCACGGAGATGTCGTTGTCACTGAAGCCAGCTGATCTCAAATCGTTCGCGATACGGATAGCCTGATCTTCAGTTTTGGCAATCCCGAAAACTGCTTTTGCCATGGGTCACTCCTTATAGATGGTGTCCATTTAGATGGTGTCTAACGAGCAGATAAATCAATGAATTAACGGCCAGCAATTTCGAGCTGATCGTTAACATGGCCGCTGCCGGCTATTTGCAGAGCTTTATCGGCAATCGCCGCCTTCTCGTGTTCCGATTTAACCGGACCGCGCAAGATTAC
>JAFATG010000117.1 GCA_019244055.1 Acidobacteriaceae bacterium
CGAGTTGCCAATTTCGTTTGGCGATGACGTGATCGGCCAGGCGGTCGTCCCATTCTTTCCACGCATCGGTATATGCCGCTGCCATTTACCTGCTCTCCTCATTCCCCTTCACGCGGCCTCGCGGTGTTGACTGCGCTGACCCCTGCCTCCAGCCGTTCGATGGATCTTCGAAACGCCTGGTCACGCTCGATCCGGCATGCGATGACAGCGAAAGCGTGAACGCACGTGCTGTGATCGCGGTTAAGGACGGAGCCGATCGCGACGTAGCTGGCGCCGCTAATACGTCGGCACAAATAGATGCGACTTGTCGCTGGAACGCGATGTGGAGTTTGCGGCCGGGCCCGCGAAGGCTCTCCGGCTCAACTCGGAGCGCACAGGCTATCTGCTCAATGAGCAGCGCGATCCGCCGCTCCTTGACCCTCGCCCTTTGTCTGGCAAGTCGGCGGCGAATGTCTTTTTGAATGTCGTGGATCTTTCGGCGGGCTGCCTTTGCCAGTCGCTGCACCTCCGGCTCTGGATGCCGCAGGGCGACTTCCG
This sequence comes from Acidobacteriaceae bacterium, assembly GCA_019244055.1. Taxonomy (GTDB): domain Bacteria; phylum Acidobacteriota; class Terriglobia; order Bryobacterales; family Bryobacteraceae; genus Bog-105. Next base: position 538 of record JAFATG010000117.1, read on the forward strand.
ACGCCAGCAAGAGGTCGGTCAGGACTTCGTCAGGTTGTGGACCATCATGAGCGAAGGGCGGTGGGAAATGACTTAATCGGTCGGTATCTTCAATCAGCCGATCCATTGGAGACCGTTCCTCCGTGGGTTGGCAGGGGCGGTTCGCGTCTCGTCCACGCGGGCCGTCCCCGATGCGTTATTGACTACTTACTTTTTGGCTGTGCGCTTGCGTTGCTGCCGTGGGCGTTTCCAGTATGGAGATTTGCAGCGTGGACAGACCATCGGTTCTTCCAAAGATTTTGTCGTCCATTTGTGGCCACAACGCCCACACATTGCCTCCAAGACAGTGACTCGCCTGGTCGATCCGGGTCGGGTCTTGGCGCGGCCCTTGATGAGAGGCTTTTTTCTCAAGTCAGATACCGCGCTCAAACACTGTAGGTAGGTTTTAGGTTCGCCCGGCGAGAAAAATATTTAGCGGCTCTATGACGGAATGTCAAGTAGCCCTAACCACCTGCTAATGCGCTGAGTCCGACGAGACATCCTACACACATGATGATCGGGAACTATCGGTAGGGGTTACCGACTGCTATCGCTGGCATTCGCCATAAGCATTGGCGCAGGGATGAAAGGCACGAGCTGAAACACAGGCCGGCTGGCTCGTCCGACCTGGCCCAGAACCAACGGTTGCCCTGGTGGTGGGACGTTTCAGTGGTCAATGGATGTCGTCAAAAGCAACCGGAGCGGAGAACAAGGTCCGATGCGCGACTTCGAGGCTTGGCTCGAATCGAATGGCCATTCGCCGGCCGGGATGAAACTCAAGATCCGTTCACGCGAGCTTCTGAGCAAGCAGCTATTTGGCTGAGTCCACATGGCCCCGCGTGGCGGCGGTTGCTCCCGTCTTTGTGGAAAATTCTCTCCGTTTCCTCGATTTTTGCTCGGGAACTCGATAACAAAGTCAGCCCGGCCAGTGAGTTTTTTGGCTAAGCTCTGCATAAAAGAAGCAGAGGCAAGCCATGAAGCATGATTTGTCTGATAACGCCGCCGTGATGACCGTGAAAGAGGTCGCCGAGTACCTACATGTTCATCCCAGCACCGTCTATCGACTACTAAAAACAAGCCGGTTGCCCGCGTTTAAGGTCGGCAGTGACTGGCGTTTCAATGTCGAAGAGATCGACCGCTGGCGGCGGCACCGCGAGACGGAGCCCAAATACATAATGGCGTGAACTCCGCACGCCGCGACGGATGCGGATACGGGCGGCAACTGTATTGCCTAGAATCGCGGCCACAAGCGCGAAATCTCCACGCGGCTTGGGATATGGCGGTGGTGTACGCTCTCGAGGTCGACCCCCGCGAGCCGGATAACAACAATTGCGCGAACGCACCTGCAGGGCCGCTGGACCTCGATGGCGCTTACATGAATAAGACGGCCACGGTTGCGGGCGAACAACTCGTCAAGGCGGGATTCAGGCTGGCAAGTCTTTTAAGCGGCATCTGGTTAAGCGGCGCGCGACCCAGAGAGTCTGCACTAAATGACTGCTCAGCTATGGGCCTTTGCTTGAAGCGCGTGCTTCAATCTTTGATATTCGAAAGGAGAAAATAGGTATGGAGAGCCCCAAGCCCGAGCGGATCGGACGCCGCAAGGAGCTTCTGGCGTTGGAGTATGCTGCCACAGGCGGTTACCCCCAATTCGGCCATCTGCCGATCCATGTTCAGGAAATTGAAGGCTGGACATTTCGCCGCTGCCGGTGCGGTTTCACCCTGGCGCTCACGCCAAGCGGCACAATCTTTTGGTTGAAAATCACCAAACCCGCCGTCGATATCAAGAATTTCAAACTGCTGCTGCGCGCCCTGAATTCAAATTGTCTGGTGCATCCCCGGCCTGAGCCGCTGAAGGTTGCAGTTACTCCTGTTGAGGTAAGTCCGATTAATCCTGTGCTCCCAATCGCCGATGTCGGAACCAAAGCCGGCGAGCCTGTGGTTTCAAAGGAAGGAGCGACTATGCCACCTCGACAAGCTAAGACCCAAAACGAGTCTAAACCGACGAGCAAGCAGGCGATGCCAGGGATGTCGGGGTTACAGAAACCGCAGCCCATTGAACAGCGGGTGGACAAACCACCACCCGTTAAACAGCGGCGCGTCTACGTTCCCGATACTAGGACGGGGAGCACTCGCCAGCGGCAAAGGCCATTTGGCCGATGAATTGAATCGGGGGTGGTTCTGTGTAATCCGCCCGGCCGCGTTCGTAACGGTGTGGCTACTTCAGTGAGATTGCGGCCCTGACACTCGGTGTCGGCAGATCGTTCATCGGTCAACGCATTGCAGGCCGGAAATAGCTCTCGTAAATAGATTTGCAAAACTCCTCAGTTTTGCACCGCTGACCGACACTCAAGTTTTGTTGGCGATTTGGGTTTTCAGAAGTCTGGTGCAAAAGTCCAGTCTTCTGCGAGGACTTTTGCGACGTCGGGAACGAGGTTTACAAACGTCGACTGCGCGAGGGTATCGATGCTCGACTAGACTAGAAGCGACCTGTTTTTGGCCAGCGCAATCCGTCGGAGGGATGGTTGAATGAAGCGGGAGAAAGCTGCATTCGCGATGGCCACGGAAGACGTTAAAGTTGGCCGCCGGCAAGAAGGCATGACTCGATTACGAAGCATAGCGATCTTTGTACCGCTGACCGTTGCCTTGCCCACGATCCTGGCTACGATCGCGATTCACGGGCTGGCGGTGCTGTCAGTCGTTCACCTCGTGCGCCACGAGGACCGGCTTAGCCGCGCAGGTATTCGATTCTGGAGGGACCTGCTGATCGTATCCGGAGTGGTCGTGCTGGCGCTGTTGGCACATTTAATTGAGATAGCTATTTGGGCTCTTGTGTTTGATTTTTGCGGGGAATTCCCTGACTTATCGACGGCTCTGTACCACTCGGCAGTTAACTATACGTCATTGGGCTATGGTGATGTAGTGATGTCGGCGGCATGGAGGTTATTGGGTCCACTCGAAACAGCCGATGGAATGCTGATGTTCGGTGTCTCAACGGCGATGATCTTCGCGGTAATCGAAAGACTCGTCCAGACCAGGTTCAAGTCTGAGTAAGCGGCGCCAAGAGGGAACAACCGCGAGTGGGCTTAGCCGAGTCTGACGACCAGCGTACTGCCGCCTGCTAGCTGGTGAATTTCCTTTCCGATTTGCAAGGCGATGGGAGGAGCACCATGATCTCGATCGCGCACGGTCAGCAGGTTGCTCGTCAACCACAGATCCAGCGAGTGATCACGATAGCGCATGCGCATCTCGAAGCGCTTAACCTCCTGCGGCAACTGTGGATTAAGCGTTAGAACGTCTCCGGTGACTTCGATACCCATCAATGCGCGCTGCACCAGATCGAGGGTCCCGGCCATTGCGCCGAGATGAACGCCTTCAGCAGTAGTTCCCTGCTGGATATCGCTCAGATCGCTCTGCAAAGCCTCCTCAAAGTATCTCATCGAGCGCGTTCGGTCTGAACGCGCCAATACCCATGCATGTACGACGCGAGAGAGCGTAGAACCGTGAGACGACCGGCTATCGTAGTAGGCAACGTTTCGTTGAATCGTCTCGTTTTCGAACGGATAGCCAAGGCGGGTAAACAACGCGGCGAGCTCGTGGGCAGAAAACAGGTAGAACAACATCAGGACGTCAGCTTGTTTCGATGCCTTGTAGCGGTTGGCGCTATCATTTTCAGCCTCGAGGATCAGGTCGAGCCGCTGGATATTGCCATAGCGGGCGCGATAGCGTTCCCAATCCAGATCGGCCAGCTCTTCATAGCCCTCAAACTGGCTGATAAGACCATCACGATGAAACGGCACGAACATCCTGCGGCTTATGTCGTCCCAGCGCGTGATTTCTTCGGCGGAGATGCCCAGCGAAGCAGTGAGCTCGCTGTGGCGGAGCTCAGGAAGACGGTCGAGCACCTCTAGTGCCCGCCAGAGCACCCACACCGCCATAACGTTAGTATATGCGTTGTTGTTTAAACCGGCCGTGGCTGAATTCGGATAGGCCTCGTGAAACTCGTCAGGCCCCATGACCCCACGAATCTCGTAGCGGCCGCGTTCATCATTGAAGGTCGCTATGCTCGACCAAAAGCGTGCGATTTCTAGGACTAGCTCCGCGCCGTAGAACTGCAGGAATTCCAAATCGTGGGTGATTTGAAAGTACTGCCATACGTTGTAAGCGACGGCGCTGCTCACGTGACGTTGCCGGTACGAATTGTCAGGTACCCAACGCAGGGAGCGCGGGTTCAGGTTGAGGTCTTCTGTTTGCTCCTGTCCGTCACTGCCGCTTTGCCAGGGAAACATAGCCCCTTGAAAGCCGGCGCTTTTGGCCGCGGCACGCGCCTCGCCGAGCCGCCGGTAACGATACATCAGAAGCGAGCGTGTGATCTCGGGCAAGCGATAATTGAGCGTAGGGAAGATGAACAGCTCATCCCAGAAGATGTGGCCCTGGTAGCCCTCTCCGGTCCAGCCGCGCGCAGGAATTCCGATATCCAGTCCTATGGATTTGTGCGATGCAGTCTGCAGTAGGTGAAACAAGTTCAGCCTAAGCAGCATCAAGACGTTTAGCCTGAATGCCGGACCGGTTGGTTGCAGGTACAGATCGAAACGGTTCCACAAGGCTTTCCAGACGAGAATATGTTCGGCCATCAGAGCTTCGAAGCGGGGCGTACGTGTGATCGCCTTGCGCGCGGACAGTCCGCAATCCGAGATGGCTTGGTCTTTCGATGTGTATAACGAAGTGATTTTCTCTACTACCAGCGTCTCGCCTTGCCGGAGCTCGATTCGCAGATCCTGCCCGATGTAGCCCGGCTCCTCGATGATTCGGCGGTTAGCTGGACGAAGCTGTCCGCCGATGAACGCTTGGGTCTGCGCCGCCTGCGCAACATAAAGATGGGATTGGCAGGTGCGCACAACCAGATACATCCCGTCCTCGCCGACAGATCCGGCTTCGAGCGGCTCCAGGTGGTGGTTATTGAACTTGCGGTATAGTTGGGCACCTGAGTTGACCACTCGGCCATCAATGGCCGAGCGCACCGTAATGCTTGCGGACCAGTTTTCAGCGGTAAGGGAAAATTCCAGGGCGCCCAGATGCATATCGCTCATCGAGATCAGCCGACGCTCCTCAAGCGTACTACGGCGCCCGTGACGGTCTTCGAACCTTATTGTGCGGAGTAGCATCCCGTGCCGAAGATCGAGTTCCTGGCGATACGAGAGGAGCTTGACTGTTCTGGCGTCGAACCAGTTCTCGTCGGCAATACGAAACCCAAGCGGGAGCCAGTTGGGGAAATTGACGAGATCCTCGTTCTCCACGACCCGGCCGGCTATATCGGTGCGCAGTCGATTATAGCCACCGGCAAAATAGGCACCGGGGTAATGCGTACCGTCGGCCTGCGCCCACACGGCTGCGCCGCGGGTTACTAAATAGCCATTACCCAGCGCGCAAAGCGCTTCGCGAATTCCCTCTCGCGCAGGGTCGAACGTTTCGTATACGAGTGACCATTCAGAAGGCGGGTCGGCCGCGACCTCGACTTGCGTCAGGCTGGTCACTACGAAATCAGCGCCGGCCTCGCGGAGTGGTTCAGGGCGTCCGCTGTGATCAACACCAATGACCAGGCCGAATCCGCCGGCCCGCCCGGCGTGTACGCCGGCAATGGCGTCCTCCACGACAACAGCCCGCGAGGGTTCGGCCTCGACGCGCCGCGCAGCATCCAGGAAGGTATCGGGTGCTGGCTTGCCTTTGAGGCCGAGTTTGCTGATTTCCTGCCCGTCTACCCGTGCGTCAAACAATTGCGATATGCCGGCCGAATGCAGCACCGCCGCACAGTGATGGCTGGAGGAAACGACCGCGGTCTTGATCTCGAGGCTTCGAAGTCGGCGAACCAGGGAAATCGCGGGTTCGTAGGTCTCAACCCCATACTGTTCCAGATGTTCAATGAAGTATTGATCCTTCAGATTGCTCAGGGCGTGCACAGTCTGCATCCCGGGAACGTCCTCAGGGACACCCAAAGGCAATCCGATCCCGCGCGACTGAAGGAATGACACAACGCCATCCTCGCGCAGCTTGCCATCAACGTAGCGCCGGTAATCGGCATCTGTATCAAAGGCGACGAACGCTTCGCCCGTTTTTTCAGCATGCTTGGCCAGAAAAGCATCGAGCATGCGTTTCCAGGCTGCCGCATGCACTTCGGCCGTCTTGGTCAACACACCATCGAGATCGAACAAAACGGCATCGTAGTCCCGAGCGGATAACGTGACGATTGGATTTATGGTGCTCACGATTGCTGTTGCGTTCCTCCGGCGTGCCGACCGCAATGGTCACTCCGATGTCCGGATACCCACGACATTGGCGTTTGTTTATTTTGATGGTTCAACGTAGAGAGTCACCCGAACCAGACCCGGTGACTCAAGCGGCCCTTCGCTGCCTGCCGGTTCGCCACCAACAAAGTATTCCACCCGCACGACGGTATAAGCTTCCCATTCCCCCGGCTGGTGCGGGGCGCCTGTCCGGCGCAAAGGCAGGAAAATGCGCTCACCCGTGCGTGGCAGGTGAGTGATTGAGGCGAGTGAAGCTTTAGCTATGGCCGTTTTTTTGGAGATGTCGAACAGCTCCAAATAGTTCTGTTCTTGCTGGAGCTCAGGCATTAGATGGTCCTCCTGAATAATCAGCGAGCCTTCCACGCGGTTGGCATTCCGAAAAGGTGTTTCGTCATCTTCCTGCGCTGACAACCCTCTTTTCAGCTGTCGATACAGTGGTTGCGTGCGATCAACGTGATGTTTGCGATGGAGTACGTCCCTTTTATTCCGTTTAGCTGCGTCAGTGCCTGGAGGTCTGTTGCGTCAGCGGAACAACCACTTGCCGTTGTGCTTCGGCAGTGGCATTCTGCTCAATCGGCGATTCTCGGCGCATGCAATGTGAGAGCCGCTCGACCATTACGAAGAGCGGCGGCACCAGAAAAATCCCGATCCCGCTCGAAAACACCATGCCGACGATGGTCACCGTGCCAATGAGGCGGCGGGCCACAGCGCCCGCGCCCAGCGCGTACCAAAGCGGCGCCAGACCAAAGATGAACGCGAAAGAAGTCATGAGGATAGGCCGCAGCCGCAGGCGCGCTCCATTCAGCGCCGCCTCGATAATCGATGCGCCTTTGTCGAGTTCGGCCTTGGCGAACTCGACGATCAGGATCGCGTTTTTCGCCGACAGCCCGATGAGCATGATCAGGCCGATTTGCGCGTAAATGTCGTTGTCCAAGCTTCGCGACCACAGCCCGAAGAGCGCACCGCAAACCGCGACCGGCACGCTCAGCAGCACGCTGAAGGGCAGCGACCAGCTCTGATAGAGGGCGGCCAGAATCAGGAAAACCAGCACGATCGAAAGCGCGAAGACCCCCGCGCCGCCACCGGCAATCGACTGTTGATAGCTGATGCCGTTCCACGCGTACCCCATATCGCGCGGTAACACGCTGTCCGAAATCTCGGTGATCGCCCTCATCGCGTCGTCGGTGCTATAGCCGGCCGCGGGCACAGCGAAGATCTCGATGCTCCGGTATTCGTTGAAGCGGGTGGTGTATTCAGGACCTACGTCGCTCCCCATCGTCACGAGGGTCGAGAGTGGGACCATCGCGCCGTTGTTGTTGCGCACATAAAACTGACCGACGTCGGTAGTTTTGTTCCGATACTGCGGCTCCGCCTCGACGAACACTTTCCACACGCGGCCGAAGCGGTTGAATTGATTGACGTAGTAACCGCCGAGCAGACTTTGCAGCTCTTCGTATACGTCGTTGAGCGGCACTCCGAGTTTGAGCACCTTCTCCTTATTTACATTGGCGAAGAGCTGCGGAACGGCGGGGGTGAACAGGAGGGCTAGTTGCGCCAGTTGGGGACGTTTATGCGCGGCGGCGAGGAACTTGGCGGTGTTGCTCCAGAGATAGTCCACATCATGGCCGGCGCGATCCTGGATGAAGAAATCGACCCCGCTGGCCTGGCCGATGCCGGGGATGGCAGGCGGCGGGAAGGCGAACGCGATCGCGCCCGGAATCCCAAAGAGCTTCCGATTTACGGATTCGATAATAGGTCCCGCCTGCAGTCTCCCCGTCATGCGCTCGTCATAGGGTTTCAAACTGCAGAAGAAGAAGGCGTTACGGGGGCTGCTCGTCTGCGAGAGCATGCTATAGCCGCCGATGCCGCTGACGTACTGAATAGCCGGCTCGCTCCTCAAAACGGCGTCGATCGTCTTCATCACCGCCATGGTTCGCTGCAGGGAGGCTGCTTCCGGCAATTGGACGTTGACCATAAAGTAGCCCTGGTCCTCGTCCGGCAAAAACGAGCGCGAGAGCGTTCTGCCGAGTCCGCCGGCAAGCACGACAAAGCCCGCCAGGATGATCAGCGCGACACCGAGCTTGTGGACAAGCAAGCGGCAGACTCGGATGTAACCGTTCTGTGCATGCTCGAACCCGGTGTTGAAGAGCCCGAAGAAAAATTCCAACGGCCCGCGGCGCCTCACCATCCTCGGCCGCAGCATCATCGCGCCGAGAGCGGGGCTCAGAGTTAGCGCATTAAAGGCCGAGAGCAGCACCGAGAACGCAATCGTCAGGGCGAATTGCCGGTACAGCGAGCCAGTAAGTCCGGTCATGAAGCCGGCGGGGATAAACACCGCCGCCAGCACCAGGGCGATGCCCACCAACGCGCCGCTGACTTCGTCCATCGCTTCGATCGCCGCATCTCTGGGCGAACGCCCGTGCTCGATTTTCGACTCAATCGCCTCTACCACGACAATCGCGTCGTCAACCACCAGCCCTACGGCCAAGACCAGTCCCAAGAGCGAGAGCGTGTTGACCGTGAAGCTAACGGCAGGGAAGAACATGAAGGCGCCGACCAGCGACACAGGGATGGTCAGGATTGGAATCAGGGTCGCGCGCCAGCTTTGCAAGAAAATGAAGACCACCAGCACTACCAACGCGATCGCTTCGAGCAGGGTCTTGACGATTTCCCGGGCTCCTTCGGTTACCGGCACGGTCGTGTCGAGGACCAGCCTCTCCTGCATGTCCTGCGGAAACCGCCGGGCGAGTTCCGCCATCCGCGCCTTGGCCAGATTGGCGGCCTCGAGCGCGTTGGAGCCGGGGTTCTGATAAAGCAGCAAAAACGCGGCCGTCTTGCCGTTGATGAGCGATTGCTGGGTGTAGATCTCAGCGCCAAGTTCGATCCGCGCCACATCGTTGAGCCGCACGAAGGAACCGTCGGGATTGGCGCGAACGATGACATTCCCGAATTGCTCGGCGTCCAGTAACCGCCCCTGCGCGCGGACGGTATAGGTGTATTGCTGGCCGGGCGGCGCCGGCTCGCCGCCGATGGTTCCCGCCGGATTCACCACATTCTGAGCAGATAGCGCGTTCACCAGGTCTGCGACAGTCAGGTGCAGTTTGGCCAACTTGTCGGGCGCCACCCATACCCGCATTGCATAGTTGCCAGCGCCCATGATTTTTACCTGTCCGATTCCAGGTATGCGCGCGAGTTCGTCCTCGAGGTTGATCGCGATGTAGTTGGCGAGAAAGTTCTGGCTCCAGGTCCCATGCGGCGAGCTGATCGCAATGACGAGCAGTGGGATTCCCACGGTTTGCTGCGTGACAAGGCCGTAATTGTTGACGGCGGTGGGGAGGCTCGAGGTCGCCTGCGACAGCCGATTCTGCACCTGCACCTGGTCTAGATCGACATTAGTCCCGACCCCGAAACTGACCTGCAGCGTCGTGGTGCCGTCGTTGCTGTTGATCGACTGCATGTAGATCATGTTCTTGGCGCCGTTGACTTGCTGCTCGATCGGAGTGGCGACCGATTGCTCCATCGTGAGCGCGTCCGCGCCGGTATAAGTGGCGGTGGTCTGGATTTGCGGCGGCACAATATCGGGGAACTGCGCGATCGGGAGGCGAATTACCATCACGGCGCCGGCGATGACGAAGAAAATCGCGGCCACGATCGCGACGATGGGCCGATCAATGAAGAACCTTGACATAAGCCTACTCTTGGCTAACGGGGTTGGGGCCGGCCGCAGAAGTTCCTGAGATGGGCGGCGTTTGCTCAGTGGCGAGGACCGGCTTCACTTCCATTCCTTCCTGGACCTTCTGCGCTCCGTCGATGGCGACGTGTTCCCCCGGCTTGAGGCCGTTGTCGATCACCCACAACGAGCCTGTTTTCATGCCCGCAGTTACCGGGCGAAGCGTTACCTTATTGTCGGCGCCCACTACCGCGACCTCGTATTGTCCTTGAATCGAAGAGACCGCGGTCTGTGGGACCAGCAGCGCGTTATGTTGGATATCGGTCTGTGCGCGGACCTTGGCGTACATGCCGGGACGCAGGACATTTTCGGGATTCGGAAAGACTGCCTGCATCATAATAGTGCCGGTCTGTAGATCCACCTGCCGGTTAACGGCGTAAAGCCGGCCCGGATAACTGTAAACCGAGCCGTCGTCGAGAATCAGTTCAATCTGCGGCGGCTGCTTGGCATGCGCCTCTCCCATGGCGTTGAGTTGACCGGCAAAATGCAGGTACAGCTTTTCGCTAATCGGAAACGACACCTTAATCGGATCGACATTCGACACGGTAGTGAGCAGGGTGCTGGTACCCACCAGGTCCCCGACCTGGGCTTGCGCGATTCCGGCGACGCCTTCGATCGGCGAATATACCTTGCACCAGTCCAGGTTGAGCTTCGCGTTCTGCACCGCCGCTTCATCCGCCTTGACCTCGCCGGCGCTCGCCTTGGTTGTTTGAGTCTCGTTGTCAAATTTTTGGGCCGGAATGACCGCCTGGTTGTAAAGCTTGGTGTAGCGCGCGAGGTCCTGTTGGTTTTGTTTAAGCTGTGCCCGGGCCTGGGCTAGACTGCCCAGCGCCTGGTCGAGGGCGGCCTGGTAAGGGCGGGGGTCGATCTCAAACAGTAGCTGCCCGGCATGGACCCGAGAGCCATCCTTATAATCCTGCTTGAGCAGGTACCCTGACACCTTTGGAAGAATGTCAGCATTGACGAATCCGACCGTTGTGCCGACCGCTTCCTCATAGATTGGCACGTCCTTCTGGACAACCGTCGCGATTGCGATCGTCGCAATCGGCGGGGGTGAATTGGATCCTGCGGGCGGCTTTTTACAGCCCGTCGCAGCTAGAGCAAAGGCTGCTACCGTGGCGATGACTATACAGCGGGGTGATCGCGGAGCGAGCCCGCGTGCGCCGCGACCCCCTGTCATCATCCGTCCATGCATGTTCAATCTCCTTCGGCGCGATGTCGATCGCCTGTAACAGCGTTTAGGCGCCAACCAAAATGCCTGCTTCGCAGAATCGACGTTAACCAGGCCCCCACAGCAAAGCGAAGACCGTAACCTACGACAGCCGAGGCCGAAGAGACCGCCGTCCGTTGGGCAGATCGGATACAGTCTGCTGTCGCCTACGGCGCCAGCGTCTGAATTCTTGCATTGTGAAAAGCGCCTAGGGAAAACGGTTGATCATTAGATGCCTCTGCTTTTCTTCAACGTCCGCATAATCCACTTGACTCGGACTGACGATGATGTATAACTATGACTATATAGTCAATTATCACCTAAGCAGTCAAGAGAGACAGAACGAATGAGAGAAGCCGGCCGGAGTCTCAAGATAAACTACGCACTGCGGGGACTTCCTAATCGCCGCGATCGGCGGAAACTCGCCACCCGTCAGGCCTTGATCGACGCCACTCATGATCTGCTCGCCTCGCGCAGTATGGATGCGCTCAGCGTCGACGAGATCGCGATGCGAGCGGATGTGGCCAAAGGGACCTTCTACAACTATTTCGCCGATAAAGACGAGCTGGCGCGCGAGATCGCATCGGACGTGCGCGCGCAAATCGAGAATCGCATCTCCCGCGCCAACGCGGGCATCGACGACCCGGCGGAGAGGATTGGGCGCGCATTGTGCTGTGCGATCGGTCTGGCGCTGAGCGCCCCGAAGCAGGCGGCGGCGATGATGAGGCTCTTTCCGCACGCGCTCGATCCCGCGGCGCCAATCAACTCGGGAGTACGCCGCGACGTTGTGGAAGGTGTTACTCAGGGCCGGATCGTCGCAGCCTCGGAAGATGCCGCGATCGCCTGCATCGTGGGGGTATTTGTCGCGGGAGTGAACCGGGCACTCGACCTCTCTGCCGATCGGGCGCGGGGATTTGCGCAGGAAGTCGGCACCATGCTCCTGCACGGACTTGGCCTCAGCCGCGCGCAGGCGGCCCGCATTATGCGCGACGCGGTTGAGTCTGTCCTTGCGTAGGCCAAAAAGGAGAACCCATGGGAATTAAGATTCAAGATATTGCATACGTGAGATTCAGCGCGCCCGATCTGGATTCGATGGAAGCATTTCTGACCGAATTTGGAATGGTTCGCTCCCAACGATCCAACGACCGGCTCTATATGCGCGGCCTCGATGAGGATCCCTATCTCCACGAGACCCATTTAGGAGACCCGGCATTCCTGGCCGCCGGATTTGAAGCCGAATCGACGAAGGATTTAGAAACCCTCGCGCGGGAGGAGAGCGTTTCGGTCGATTCGCTGGATGGTCCCGGCGGCGGGTTCGTCGTGAAACTTGCCGACCCGAACGGTTTTCACATCGAAGTAATCGCCGGACGGAGACGAGTTGCGCCAATCGAACCAACGGGGCGCATACCTAACAATGACGCTTACGGGACGCCGCGCCTCAACGCGGTGAAGCGGCTGACGCGCGGGCCCTCGCATGTCAAGCGACTTGGCCACTGCGTGCTGAATGTGACGAACTTCCGCGAGTCGGAAGCGTGGTACAAATCGCGATTCGGCCTTATCACTTCGGACGAGGTCAATCTCGGATCGCCAGACCAGGTGTTGGGGGCATTCCTGCGCTGCGATCGCGGCAGTATTCCCAGCGACCATCACACCCTGTTTCTGCTGGGCACCGGCAAACCCAGTTTCAATCACGCTGCTTACGAGGTCGCGGATTTCGACGATCTGATGTGCGGCCATGAGTGGCTCAAAGAAAAGGGCCGACATCACGAATGGGGCGTCGGACGACATGTGCTAGGCAGCCAGATTTTCGATTACTGGCGCGATCCTTGGGGTCATACGCTCGAGCATTGGACCGATGGCGATCTGCTGGACGCCGCCTGGGGTTCTCGTACCGCGACAATCCAGGAAGCGTTGCGGACCCAATGGGGTCCGCAACCGCCGAGTAGGATGGGTTCCTGAAGGAGATTTTGCCCACTAGTGGAGCGAAGCGGAACGAGCAAACGAGTCCGCGAGGTGCGTATAACAATGAAAATAGTCAGGTACGAAGACAGCAGCGGCGCCAAGCTTGGCGCCATCAAAGGCGAAGGAGTGGTCGAGCTGACCCGTCCCGTCCCGTCTCTAGCCGACGACACGCTCGAGCTGATCAGACAATGGACTCATCTCAAGGCCATCCTCGAGCCTTTGGTCTTAGAAAGCCCGCCGGATATCGCCCTGGCAGATGTGCATCTGCTCGCACCTGTCGCGCGGCCCGGCAAGGTGATGGCGATCGGTCTCAATTACGCAGATCACATTAAGGAGACCGGGCAGAAGATGCCGCCGCATCAGATCTGGTTCACCAAAGCGGTAACTTCGATCAACGGACCGTTCGATCCCATCGAGCTGCCTATCGCTTCGACGCAAGTTGATTACGAGGTTGAGCTGGTGGTGATTATCGGTCAGCGCTGCAAGCACGTGCCGAAAGAGCGGGCCGCTAATGTCGTGTTTGGTTATTGTGCTGGCAACGACGTATCAGTGCGTGACTGGCAACTGCAGACGCCTCAATGGGTGTTGGGCAAATCCTTCGATACACATGCACCGATCGGCCCCTGGATCGTCACGGCGGACGAAGTTGGCAATCCGCACACGATGGGCATCCGCTGTTTCGTCAATGGGGAGCGGCGGCAGAATTCGAACACCGAAAACCTCGTGTTCAACGTCTACGACCAGATCGCGCATCTGAGCCGTGCGATGACACTTGAGCCAGGCGACGTAATCTTTACCGGGACGCCGGGAGGAGTCGGCCTCGCTATGCAGCCCCCGCGGTGGCTCAAGGCGGGTGACAGGGTGCGAGTCGAGATCGATCGAATCGGAGCTATCGAGGCCGAGATGCGGCCCGAGGCCGCCAGTTAACGTCCGCTATTGGAGAACCTCATGCAAGACGCGACTGCCGCAGTTCCTGCGGTCACGCTGAACCTTGTCGAAACGGCGAAGCGGTTGACGCCTGAATTGGCCAGGAGGGCCGCCGAAGATAACGGGCTTCGGCGTCTCAGCGATGCCACCTGGGAGATGCTTCTGAATGGCGGATTTGTTCGGTCGCTCCAGCCGGGCCGGTGGGGCGGCGGCGAAGGATCGCTTCTGGAATTTGCCGACGCCATAGTGGAGCTGGCCCGGGTGTCACCATCGGTTGGGTGGGTTGCCGGCGTAATCGGAGTGCATCCTTGGCAGCTCGCGCTGTTCGACGAGAAGGCGCAGCACGAGATGTGGGGAAAGGATCCCGCAACGATGCATTCATCGTCATACAACCCCACCGGAGAGGCCGAGAAAGTAGCCGGCGGTTACCGGCTTTCGGGGCGATGGTCATTCTCCTCGGGATGCGATCATTGCCACGGTGTGATGTTGGGAGCGATTTGCGGCAGGCGTGAAATAGACAATAACCCGGTTCCGGATTTCAGATCGTTTCTGCTCTTGGACGATCAATATCGTATCGATGACAATTGGCACGTAACGGGACTTAAGGGAACCGGGAGCAAGGACATCGTAGTCGAAAGCGCTTTCGTGCCTGAGTATCGGTCGCAATCGCATATCGACTATGCGCTCGGTCTGCCACTACCGGGACAGGAGCGCAACCCCGGTCCACTCTACCGGATGCCATTTTCCGTGGTGTTCCACACAGCGCTGGCCGCTTCAGTGTTGGGTGCTGCGCGCGGGTTTGTCGATACCTGGGTGCTACTTAACCGCGAACGCACATTAAGCCTTGGCGGTCGCGCCGCGGATGATGCTCTCATTCAGCAACGGCTGGCTGAGACGTTTTGGTGTATTGATGTCACCGCAACGCGAATGCGCGCCGACATAACGGAGCTCTCACAGATGGCAGAAGCAGACGAGCCGGTCTCGATGCAACTGAAGGCGCAGGTGCGCTGGAATATTAACCGCGGGTGCGAGCTGATTGCGCAAGGAATCTCAGAACTGTTCCGTGCAGCTAGCGGTCGGGCCGTTTTTCTCGATCATCCGCTACAACAGCGGTTCCAGGATATTCAAGCTGCGATGGCGCACGCGTACCTGGTTCCGGATCCGCTGGCCAAGGCAGTGGGTGGATATCTGTTAGGCACCTCCAAGCCGGAAATAGTCCTCTGACGTGCAATATCCCGGCCCAGATTCGAATACGAGGCATTTAGAACATGGCCATTGTCGCAAGGACGCCCGAATCGTCGCCTGAAAGCAAGCAGCTATTCGCGTATGGCGCAGCCCGCTCGACCATCAAAGGTGCACCGCTCAGCGCTGATGAGTTGAGAAAAATAGACGCGTACTGGCGGGCCAGCCTCTATCTCTGCCTGGGCATGCTTTACCTGAAGGAAAATCCCTTACTCAGAGAGTCACTTAAAGCTGCGCAAACCAAACCAAGATTACTCGGTCATTGGGGCTCCGATGCCGGCCAAAGCTTCACTTACATTCACTTCAACCGCTTGATCAATAAATATGATCTTAACGCTATTTTCATCTCGGGTCCCGGGCATGGCGCGCCCGCGGTTTTGTCGAACGCTTATCTCGAAGGAACCTACTCCGAGACCTACCCGGACAAGAGTGAAGACATCGCCGGGATGCAACGGTTTTTTAAGCAGTTCAGTTTTCCCGGCGGGGTTGGCAGTCACGCTACTCCTGAAACTCCGGGCAGCATCCACGAGGGCGGCGAACTTGGCTTCAGCCTCTCCCATGCTTATGGGACCGTCTTCGACCATCCTGACCTGATCACGTTGGTGATGGTGGGAGACGGCGAGTCCGAAACCGGACCGCTGGCGACCAGCTGGCACAGCAACAAATTCGTCAATCCGATGAGTGATGGTGCGGTCCTGCCAGTGCTGCACCTTAACGGCTATAAGATCAACAATCCCACGATACTGGCCCGGATCAGCCACCAGGAATTGGAGTCACTCTTCGTTGGGTACGGGTACACGCCGTATTTTGTCGAAGGCAGTGAGCCGCAGAGCATGCACCAGGCCATGGCCGCTACGCTGGAGCATTGCGTCCTGGAGATCCAGAAAATTCAAGAAGAGGCACAGAGCAAGGGCAAAGCTTTTCGACCACGCTGGCCGATGGTGATCCTACGCAGCCCTAAAGGCTGGACGGCGCCGCGGCAGGTGGACGGGCATTACCTTGAGGGTTTTTGGCGGGCCCATCAAATCCCGATTACTGATGTCTCCGCCAATCCTACCCACCTCAAGATCCTGCAAGATTGGATGCGGTCCTACAAGCCCGAGGAGCTTTTCGATCAAGCGGGCCGGTTAATACCTGAGCTAAGGGACTTGCCTCCAAAGGGAAATCGGCGGATGAGCGCAAATCCGGTGGCGAATGGCGGGCTTCTGCGCAAGCCCCTCGATATTCCTGATTTTCGCAACTCGGCAATTGAGGTCAAGAAACCCGGGGCGACCTTGGCCGGCAATGTTCCCACGCTGGGGAATTTCCTGCGTGACATCATGCGGCACAACATGGATCGATTTCGGCTGTTCGGCCCGGACGAAACCCAGTCCAATAGGCTGGAAGCAGTGTATGAAGTCGCCAAGAAGGTTTGGATGGGTGAATACCTTCCAGAAGACGAAGATGGTGGCGAGCTCGCTCCTGATGGCCGTGTCATGGAGATGCTGAGCGAGCATACAGTTGAGGGCTGGCTCGAGGGATACATCCTCAGTGGCCGGCATGGGTTGCTGAATAGTTATGAGCCCTTCATCCACGTCATCGACTCGATGTTCAACCAACACGCTAAGTGGCTAGAGAAATGCGGTGAACTGCCCTGGCGCGCGAACATATCGTCCCTGAACCTGCTGATTACTGCGCTAGTCTGGCGGCAGGATCATAACGGTTTTACCCATCAGGACCCTGGCTTTCTCGATGTTGTCGCCAACAAAAGTCCCAGCGTCGTGCGTATTTACCTGCCACCCGACGCAAACTGCCTGCTCTCAGTTGCGGACCACTGCTTGCGAAGTGTGAATTACGTCAACGTTATCGTGGCCGACAAGCAGGTGCACTTGCAGTAC
>JAFATG010000148.1 GCA_019244055.1 Acidobacteriaceae bacterium
ATCGTTTGGCCCAGCACGCCTCTTACGCCTGCCTCTCTTGCAGCTTCGGCTTCGACGTCTTCGAAATAGTACATGTCGTTATAGGCCGTAATACCGGCTAAGACCATCTCGAGACACGCCAAGCGAGTTCCCCAGCGGACAAACTCGGGAGAGACGTTTTTTGATTCGGCCGGGAAAATATAGTTTGTCAGCCAATCTTCCAACCTCTTGTCATCAGCGATCGCGCGAAACAAGCCATCGGTGCTTGCGTGTGAGTATCGATCAGACCCGGCGCAATTAGCGAATCACTCGTATCGAGCGTATGCTTGGCCTGAAAACGCCGTGAAATCTCTTCTTGGGTTCCGACCGCGAGAATGCGCGAGCCCTGAATTGCGACCGCGCCATCGGGAATGACTGCGTGTTGCGCATTCATCGTGAGCACGTATCGAGCCTGGATTACCCAGTCCGCCGGGTCGGCCGCGTGTGCGAGGCCTGACGTCGTGAGTAGAGTCAGCAGGAGGCTAAAGAGAAGACGCATCGAAGATATACGCTAGCAGAGAAGTTTCAAGTCACAAACAATCGGAGAACTCTTATTTATTCGATTGGACGAACATCCTTGATCGACAACGCCCACGACCCGTACCCGCGTTTCCGCGCGACAGGATCGTCTTCAATCTGAAAGAGCAGATCGAGTTTTCTCCCCCTTTGGAACAGCTCCTCTCGGGCTCCGTAATTCCAGGCATTACAGAAAAGCAGCCGGCCGTCGTGGCGGATCGGCACTCTGAAATGTTTTCCTTCCTTCAGCGCCTTCGCTGGTCCGGCGACTTCCGCTGCTTTAGATAGAAATGTCGGGGTCGGATTTCCGCATCCGAATGGTCCCAACGCACGAACATGCTCGACACAGCGATCATTCAGTTCCGAGAAGGACGCCGCCGCATCGACCGCGTGCTGGGGCCGGAGGTCGTCCGAAGTCAAGCGGCCGATTGCATATTCATTGAATCGGCGCCGGAACTCCTCTGCGTGATGCGCGGGCAACGTGAGCCCGGCTGCCTGGCGATGGCCGCCAAACTTTCGGAAGAGGTCCGGCATGCTCTCGAGTGCTTCCAGCAAATGAAAGCCGGCAATGCTGCGTCCAGAGCCAGCGAGATGGCGCTGACCGTCAACCGGCTCGGCATCGCTCAATACGAAAACGGGGCGGCTAAGCTGCTCGACAAGCCTGCTGGCGACAATGCCGAGAACGCCCAGATGCCAGTTGTCGCCGGTGAAGACGAGCGCGGCAAATTCATCCGGTGAGAAGCCGGATTCACACTGCTGGAGTATTTCGTCGACGATCTCCGCTTCGGTCTGCTGTCGCTCCTGGTTGAGCCCGTCAAGCTGCTCGGCAAGCGAACGCGCACGATCGAAATCTTCCGTGAGAAAAAGCTCGATAACGTCATAAGCCGTCGCCATGCGTCCCGCCGCATTGATGCGCGGCGCCAGGCGAAATGCCACTTGATGCGCGGAAGGGCATTCTCCGTCATCGAACCCTGCGACCGACAGGAGTGCGCGCATGCCCGGATTCCGCACTTGACGAAGCCCCGAAAGGCCGCGTTGCACGATCGCGCGATTCTCGCCCGTCAAAGCTACGACGTCGGCTACCGTCGCGATCGCAACCGGCTTCAGAAACGAATCGAGCAGAGAGTTCTGCCGGCTCACCGCCATTCCGGACGCGGCCAGTAGCGCGTGTACCAGTTTGAACGTGACTCCTGCGCCGCACAGATCTTTATTGGGATACGAGCAGTCGGGCCGGTTTGGGTTTAGAACGGCGACGGCTGACGGCAGCTCTACCTCAGGAAGATGGTGATCGGTGACAATGACATCGATCTTGAGATCATTCGCGTACCGAACCACCTCGTTCGCGCGAATTCCGGTATCGACGCTGACAATCAGCCGAACACCCGTCTCAGCGGCTTGCCGAATGACTTCGCTCCGCATTCCGTAGCCATCCTTCAGCCGGTGCGGAATGTGAAAATCCGCGTGGCCTCCGAGGATTTCGATTGCCTTTTTCAGGATGACTATGGACGACGTGCCGTCCACGTCGTAATCGCCGTACAACAGCACGCGTTCACGAGCCTGCATCGCCGCTTGCAGCCGCGACGCCGCGGTGCTCATGTCGCGCATCAGCAGCGGGTCATGGAGCGAATCGAGCCTTGGTGATAGAAAGTTCCCGGCCGCCTGCGGATCGCAGTAGCCTCGCTGTACCAACACCGCAGCCGCGAGCCGATGAATGCCGAGTTCCTTCGAAAGGACGTCAGCCGATAACGGGTCCATGGACGGTTCGATCCAGCGGGCTGCCGGACGGACCCAGGATCGTGCTGCCTCCGGGAGCACCATCAGTTCTTCGAGAAATATCCGCCTAGCGAGTCGTCGTCTTCCTCGATATCCTGATCCTCGGCCAACGCCTCTATTTCGCCGACTGTATCGGTGAAGCTTTCAAACCACTCAGTATGCGATTCGAAGGAATACAGAGTTCCATCGAGTGTGAACGACAGCTCTACCGAACAAGTGAACCCCTCGTAATCCCGTAGCTTTTTCAGGCGAGTTTCGTAGTTGCGCTTCTCCTCCCGGGTGAGGTCCGCATCCTCCAACTCCTCCAGCGCTTCGTCAATGCGATCCAATGAGAATGCGTGGTGGTTGAAGATCAAGAGATGAGCGCCAGATTGGCGTGCCGCTTCCACGAATTCACGAAAATCGGGATGCCGCTCGGTGTCCCAAATCACGTGAGCGGCCGGGGGCAGCCGATGATACCCATGAAATACCGGCACACCGGACTGCGCCAGATGTTCTTGTATTTCCGCCCTGAGTGTTTCAAGGTCTTGCGCCATTCGCTCCACCGTACCAAATTCAGGTAAAGCCGATCTAAAATCGCGGTATGAGCGGCGCGACCCAAGAAGCAGTCCCAAAGCTGACAGCGGAGGAGTACAGCAAGCTGCCCGAGGTGATTGGGTTCAAGGATGAATTAATCGAAGGAGAACGCATCTTGGCGCTAATGCCAGCCTTTTCCTATACGGTCGTGCTGGGCAACCTGGAGGCGTTGCTCAGAGCGCAGTTCCCTGAAATGCGAATAGCGCGAGAGGCAGGATGGCGCTTTAAATCCGAGGACGGATCAGATAACGTGCCCGGGGCCGGACTCGATGGTCGTGCGCCCCGAGGACTATGAGAGGATGGCTCAATCGGGTGGATACTTCGAAGGCCGACCGCTATTCGTCATCGAGGTCATATCGCCGACCGAGTGCAAATCTCGGCGTATGCAAAAGATCGGTCTTTATCTCGAAGCAGGTACGGGGGCAGTTGTCGAGATTGACTACACCAAGCATTCCGCGTCCATCTATAGACCCGACGAAGATGCCCCGGAAGTAGTGCACGATCGCATTTCATCACCGTTTAGCGGGGATTTGTCAGACCTCTTCCCGAATATCCGCTGACTTTGACCACACCGAACGCTTATGGTGATCTTGTGAAAGATATTTCGATCGGCGGAGGCTGGCGAAGGGTCTGATATACAACGCAGTAACGCTCAGTCAGCCGGCGCAGCGTCGCAAGCTGCTCAGCGTCAGCATCGGTATCAAGATCGAAGGCGACCCGGATATTCTGAAAACCCACCGGAGCGTCCTTGCTCACGCCAAGCGTTCCGCGAAAGTCAAGATCCCCTTCGATTTTCACCGTGCCACCCCGTAGATCCACGCCGATGGCAGTCGCAACGGCCGCTAGCGTCACGCCCGCGCACGCTGCTAAGGCTTGCAGCAACATGTCACCCGAGCAGGCGAACATGCCGGAGCCGCCAGTCGCGGGATGTAACCCGGCTTCAACAAGCTGCTTGGCAGTATCGACGCGGCAGGTAATGCCTTCGCCGATTCGGCCTTCTGCTTTGAGCGTGATGAAGGCGGCTTCCGGCTCCGAGCAATAGCGTTCCTTGAGCGGCGCCTGCGCCGCACGGAGCTCGTCCCTGTTCATGGCCCTCAATTGTTGCAAATGCCTACACGAACCCGCAACCCTACATGTCTAGTCTTGCTACCGGCCTGCGAGCGGGTCCAAAGCCCCTCTTAGCCGGACTTCGCCACTGAACACACGAACAGATCGAGCGCGTGTCGGCATCTACCATAACGATGCGATTCATTGTCGCCACGCGGGACTACTCAGGTCTGGGGTTTGCGATCCGGCTACAAGATGAGGGGCATGACGTCGTTCTGGCAACGAACCCATCGGAAGCGGACCGAACGCCAGAACGGCTTGCGAACTACAACCGCGTCGGCGACGGAATGCTGCGCAAAGAGCCGTTATGCCAGTTATTCGATAAGCGGCGCGAGTATCGTGACGTCTACTGGATTTGGGATCACAACCACTCGGTCGAAGAAAACGAGACGATTCGCGCTGAAGGTTTCAAGGTCCTCGGCGGCGGACGCTATGCCAACACGATGGAACACGACCGCAGCGCCTGCCTTGAGCACGCGCGCTCTTACGGCCTGTTATCGCCGCCTTTTCATCGGTTCGAGGACACTTCCACGGCGATCCATTTCTGCAAGCAACATCGCCGCACAGCTTACGTGTACAAACCGGATGAGGGCGCGAATTTCGAAACTTTCGTGCCCGAATCCGAAGACAGCATGGACGCAAACGAAGAGATGCGTCTGTATCTGGCATCGATCGAGCCCGCAAGCGCCTTCATCTTACAGGAGCGCAAGGAAGGTATTGAGACAAATGTTGAAGTGTGGTTCGATCGCGGAGAGCCAATCTTCGCCTTCATGTCCCTCGAGTCGAAAAGACGATGTGCGCTTGATTTGGGCGAGCTGGTTGGCTGCGCCTTCGACTTTGCGTTCGTCATTCCGCTGACTTGCAGGGCTGTGACTGAGTCCGTCGGAAAGCTGTTTCCGGCGTACGAAAAGATGCGCTACACGGGATTCGGCGATGCAAATTTCATCGCCTCCCGCGACGGCGTTTGGTTCTTCGAAAAATGTGAGCGGTTCGGCTATAACGCGCATCCCAATTTGCTTTTCAACCTGTCGCGCCAACCGGTCGCGGA
The DNA here is from genome assembly GCA_019244055.1 of Acidobacteriaceae bacterium. Taxonomy (GTDB): domain Bacteria; phylum Acidobacteriota; class Terriglobia; order Bryobacterales; family Bryobacteraceae; genus Bog-105. The sequence continues at coordinate 5,039 of JAFATG010000148.1, forward strand.
AGTATTCGCGTCCTTCATCGGCGGCTCATTCAAACCGAAGTTTTCCGGGGGATTTGGCGCGACCGTTCTGATGTCGACCAAGGCAAATTCTACTGGCGCGAAACCGATCCTCTTTCCCAAACGGCTTTGGCCGGATATTTACTGGTGGGACGTCTATAAGAAAGGTGATCTGTTTCTCACTGCCGGATACGATCGCGAGGGCTATGTTTTGATCGTCAATGGCTTTGGTTACACAATCCAGACTGCCTGGGAAAACGTCATGAAGAAGGCTTCTCAGATTTACTTTCCCTACAGGCAATACCGGCCCGATGGTGCAGGCACGGATTTTCCATCATCTCCGTTGCGGCGATGGCAGGCGCTCGGCGCAATGGGATACATCTGAAGTACATGCCACTTCGAATGGAGATCAGAACGATTCCCCACTCAGAGCAGCGGTACGAGACCTGCGGCGATTATTGGGTGGACGAGAACGGTGTGCAACAGGTCCGCATTTCGGAACTGAACGACTGGCGCTATGAGGTGCTTATTGCCGTGCACGAAATTGTGGAACTTTCGCTCGCACGGCAGCGCAATATCGACGAAGATGAGATCACGAATTTCGATGTGAACTTCGAACAGGCCAAAGGCAAGGGCGAGTGCTTCGGGGAAGCAGGTGATCACGTGCATGCGCCGTATCGCAAAGAGCATTTCTTTGCCACAAATATCGAACGGCTATTTGCGGCGGAACTCGGCGTGGACTGGTTCGAGTATGAAAGATATGTAGACGCGCTCGGGTCGAAGAAGTAAAGGAGTCGATTGGTTTTGTGGCGGTAACCTCTAGCAAGACGGCCCAGATCGCCAATCTCTCAGCACCACTCCTGAACAAGAGCTTGCCAATCCTGTGCGACCAATCTCCGGGCGCTGTAAAGTGGAAAGGCGCAGTGTCGTCGGGGCGGAATGAAATGACTGGTGTGACTCCGAAGCGAAAACTTTTCGGCAAGGATTTCTCGATGAGAGGTGCGATTCATGACGCATGACGTAGCCGTTTTGAAAGGCCAGGAGATAGCCAGTCGCGTGCTGGCGCCATCCGCAGGACAAAACGACAAGGTGGGACGATTCTCCACCGAGGCTGTCGAATCGCTTGGTCAGTCTGGACTGCTTGGACTGATGCTACCGGTGGATGTTGGCGGTTCAGGGTTGGGTCCCCGCACCTTTGCGGACGTGACCGCAACACTCGCCGAGGCAGACGCTTCTGTCGCCATGGTTTACCTTATGCACATCCTTGGCGCCGCGACGATCTCGGCGGCACGTCCAAGCGCGGCTCCGGCAGTCACGCCCATTCTGCGGGAGATCGGTACAGGCCGCCATTTATCCACTCTCGCCTTCAGTGAAGCCGGCTCGCGCAGCCATTTCTGGGCGCCTGTGTCCCGCGCACATCGGAATGGTAACGGCGTTCGCATTAGCGCCAAAAAGTCATGGGTGACCAGTGCGGGTCATGTGCAGAGCTATGTGGTTTCTTCGCTCGCCCCTGAAGGAACGGGCCCTACCGATTTGACCCTCTACGTAGTTCCAGCGGAGACGCGCGGCCTTTCCGTTGTCGCACCTTGGGATGGTTTGGGACTTCGGGCCAACGCTTCTGCGCCAATGGCGCTGGACGAATGTGAGATCCCGTCTCGTTTTCAGCTTACTGACGATGGTGCAGGCTTTCAGGCCATGCTAAACGTGGTGCTCCCGCTGTTTAATCTGGGGGCCGCGGCTGTGGGCCTGGGACTGTGTCGAGCGGCGGTCGCCGGAACTGCAACGCACCTTAAGAACGCGAAATTCGAGCATCTCGGCCAGAGCCTCGGCGAGAGCCTGCCTACCCTGCGCATGCAACTCGCAGCGATGCAGATTGATACCGACGGATTGGCGGCGCGCATCGACGATTTGATTGAGCATCTTGAGAAGCCTCGCGAGACGACCATGCTGCGTGTGCTTGAGACCAAAGCTGCTGCAGGTGAGGTCGCTATCAGCGTTACCTCAGCAGCAATGCGCGTTTGCGGCGGTGCGGCATTCTCAAAGCATTTGACCATCGAACGCCTGTTCCGCGATGCGCACGCGGGCGCTGTTATGGCGCCAACGGGCGATGTCCTGCGCGAGTTCATCGGGAAATCGCTGCTGGGAATTCCGCTCTTCTGAAACTGGGCCTATGACCAAAACAATCTGGGTGGGAGCCGTCGCGTACGATCCAAAAGTCGTTACGATTTGGGAAGGGATGCGGCGCTATTTTCACGAGGAAGCGCATCTTCCCGTTGAGGTCGTACTGTTTCAGAGCTATGAGGCGCAGGTCATCGCGCTCCTCGCCCAACCGGGCGAGCCCGTGCCGCGTATCGATATCGCCTGGAACACAAACCTTGCCTACCTGCAAGCCGATGAGTGGAGCGGCCATACCTGTCGTGCGGTCACCATGCGCGATACCGATCTCGGCTGGATGACAAAGTTCGTCGCGGCTACTGGCGGCCCCATTTCTACGCTCGCGGATTTGAAAAATCGGACGCTCGCACTTGGTAGCCGGGACAGCGGACACTCAGCTATTCTGCCCGTTCACTTTTTGGAGCAGGAGGGCATGCGCGAGGGCCGCGATTACCGCACCCTGCGCTTCGATAGCGATCTTGGCAAACATGGTGACACCGGGACCAGCGAAGTGGAAGTGGTGCGCGCCGTCCTCGACGGGCGCGCCGACGCCGGCGCTATCGGCAGCCCCTTCTGGAACACTGTGCGCAACGAGCGCCTGGTGCCGCAAGGCGGCCTTCGCGAGATATGGTCCTCTCCTGCATACAACCACTGCATGTTCACGGCCCGACCTGACCTCGACCTCGAACGGGAGCGCAGGTTTGCCGAAGCGCTCTCGGCGATGAGCTACGACAACCCCGTTCATCGCCCTATACTCGACGCCGAAGGACTTCAGCGTTGGCTGCCGCCTCACGTCGATGGTTACGCTGCATTGCGGCAAGCCGCGGCCCAACAGGGATTCTTCAAGCAGCTATTTGCCACGTCGGCCTGAGCTTGTAATAGAAGATCGGTACTGCTAAACGCGCTAAGTCTGCCAGCCGCCTCCGAGTGCTCGATAGACTTGGACGAGACTCTGGTACTCGTTGCCACGCGCCTGTGCCAGGGTTAGTTCGGCCGAATACAGCGATCGTTGACCATCGAGTACTTCGAGATAGGTCGTCGTACCTCCCTGATACCGAAGTTTGGAAAGGCGAACGGATTCCTGCAAATCGGATACATACGCTTGCTGGCGAGTCCGGACTTCATGGAATTTTTCATAACCGATCAGCGCATCGGAAACATCCCCGAAAGCTCGCTGAATGGTTTGTAGGTAAGCGATGAGAGCCTGCTTCTGCTGTGACTCCGCCAGTCTCAGATTCCCGCGAAGCGCGCCACCGGTGAAAATCGGCTGGCTCACCTGCGCACCATAAGACCAGAAACCTATCTGCGAACCCATCAAGCTTGAGAACGCGCTGCTTCGGCCGAACGCGCCGCCGCCGGACCCGGTCAGCGAAATCTGTGGAAAGAAGTCAGCCTTGGCGACTCCGATTTCAGCATTCGCGGCAATCAAGTTCTGTTCAGCTTCGCGGATGTCGGGCCGGCGCTCGAGGATCGAGGAAGGAAGACCCGGCGGTATTTCGGGAGGAAGATTTTGTTCTACCAGAGGAAGCCCGCGCGGCACCTCATGCGGGTAATTACCGAGGAGGATGCTTATGGCGTTTTCCTCCTGAGCGATTTGGCGTTCCAAGTCGGGAACGGTGGCATTGGCAGTATCGAGGACTTGTTGAGCCTGCAGCACATCCAGCTTCGTCGCCACTCCGTATTGAAGGCGCCTCGTGGTTAGCTTGACCGAATCAATCTGATTACTGACTGTCCCATTGGTGATCTGGAGTTGCAGGTCGAGCTCTAAGAGTGCGAAATAGTCACTAGCGACGTCGCTGACGAGCGTCAAAATGACAGCCTGTCTTGCGGCTTCAGTCGCCAGGAGTTGGGCGCGTGATGCCTCAGTTGCGCGGCGCAGACGGCCGAAGAGATCCAACTGGAAGCTTGCGTCGGCCGCAAGGGTCAGAAAATTGTACGTTGTTTGAAAAGTGGCTTCTTTCCCGCCGCTGAAATTCCCGGCGCCTTGCACTTGAGGAAACAGGCTTGAGCGGGTAACCGCGAGTTGAGCGCGCGCAGCGTTGATGCGCTCCGTTGCAAGCCGCAAATCGTAATTCTGCTTGAGCGCTGTGCGAATGAGGTCTTGCAACTTGGGATCCTGGAATACCTGCCACCAGGGAAGGTCTGCATAGGAGGCGGTTTGAGTCCGAAGCTGGGGATTCCCGGACGCGTCACGATACGCAGTTGGAGTCTGGACAGGCGGCCGATGATAATTGGGACCGACCTTGCAAGCGGTAACTAAGCCGAAGGCCAAGATCGCAGCCAGGAGTCTTGGGAACCCTAGGCACAACAACTCGGTTTTATGCGTCGTGCTATTCATGGCGCTGCGGTACATCTCAATCTCCAGGCACCGGCGCAGGCGTGGCCGGGAGCACCCGGGAAGCTGGTTGTTTGCCGGCACCGGACAATTTCTCCACCACGTAAAAAATTGCAGGCACGAAGAAGATGCCGAGTGCGCTGGCAGCCACCATGCCACCGATAACTGTAGTTCCCATAATCTGGCGCGCCACCGCACCCGCGCCCGTGGCTGTCCAGAGGGGCACGCAACCGAGAATAAACGCGAAGGACGTCATCAAAATCGGCCGCAGCCGAAGCTTGGCGCCTTCGAGGGCGGCTTCCGCGAGGGGTCTTCCATGCTCATACTGATCCTTGGCGAACTCCACGATAAGAATCGCGTTCTTAGCTGCCAGCCCGATCAGCATGACCAGGCCAATTTGTGAATAGATATCGCTTTCGATTTGAACCATATAAGGAGGCAGAAATTTTCCAAGAATAACGCGGCGGAGCCACAGGACGCAAAAGGCACCAAACACCGCCACTGGTGTGCTGAGCAGGACGCTGAAGGGCAGCGACCAGCTTTCGTAAAGTGCCGCAAGAACCAAGAAAACAAATAACAGCGAAAGCCCGAACACCACCGCAGGCGGAACACCTTCCCTGGCCTTCTGCTCCTGAAACGAAATACCGGAATAATCGAAGCCCATCTCTCGCGGCATCGTTTGCCTGAAAACAGTTTCGAGAGCGGCGGTAGCCTGGTCCGCGCTATAACCAGGTGCGGCGCTCCCATTGATTTGCGCCGAACGGTATTCATTGAACCGCAGAGTGAATTCGGGGCCGAGGCGCGGCTTGACCGTAGTAAGTGTCGACAGGGGCACGTTGTCCCCCTGGTTGTTGCGTACATAGAATTGTCCGACGTTTTCTGCTCTTGCGCGGTCCTGGCTCTCAGCTTCGATATACACCTGCCATTGGCGGCCGAAGCGATTGAAATAGTTGATAAAGTAACCGCCCATGAAAGCCTGGATCGTCCGATAAACATCATTGAGGTTCACGCCTTGCTTCAGCACTTTGTCGCGGTCGACTTCGACAAACTTCTCCGGAACGCTCGGCAAGAAAGTGGTACTCAGACTGGCGATCTCCGGTCTCTTTCGGGCAGCTTCAAGAAAAACGCCCAAGTTCCTGGTAAGGAACTGAATATCGCCGCCTGAACGGTCTTCAAGAATGAATGTGAACCCGCCGGCGGTCCCGACACCTGGAATCGCAGGTGGGGAAAAACCGAAGACGACTGCCGCCGGCAATTTACTGAACGCCTGGTTTAAATGCGCCTTAAGCGCTTGAAATTGCTCGGCTCTGGTTTTGCGCTCATCCCACGGCTTGAGGGTCACAAAATAGGTGGCGTTGTAGCTGGTGCGAACAAAACTGAGCAAACTGAACCCGATGAAGCCGGTCGAGTATTGAACTCCGGGCGTATTCATCAGAATTTTTTCCACTTGAGCCGCAACGGCGGTCGTACGTTCCATGGAAGCTCCGTTGGGCAACTGCACATTGACGTAGGCGTACCCTTGATCCTCGTCCGGGAGAAAACTCGAGGGCAAGCGATTGGCGAAGAATCCTGCCGCAGCGGCAAAAGCCGTCAGTAACACAACCATCACGATGGTTTTTCGTAGCAGTATCCCGCTCCAGCGCACGTACCTAGCGGTAGCTCGCTCGAAAACCCGGTTGAACCAGTCGAAAAATCTTCTCAACAGCCCGTGGCTCGGTTCCTTCGGCCGAAGCAGGAGCGCGGCAAGCGCAGGGCTCAGCGTAAGAGCGTTGAACGCAGAGAGGAGCACGGAGATCGCAATCGTGACAGCGAATTGCTGATAGAGCCTGCCGGTGATGCCTGGGATGAAGGCCGTCGGCACGAAGACGGCGGAGAGGACCAGAGCTATTCCTACGACGGGGCCGGAGAGTTCCTCCATTGCTTTTAGCGCTGCATGCTTGGGCGCCATCCCCTCTTCAATGTGCCGTTCCACCCCCTCAACCACCACGATCGCGTCGTCCACCACGAGACCGATAGCCAGCACGAGCCCGAAGAGAGAAAGAGTGTTGATGGAAAAACCGAATAACGGAAAGACCACGAAGGTACCGACAAGCGAAACGGGCACAGCTAGAAGCGGAATAAGCGTGGCGCGCCAGCCCTGTAAGAAAAGGTAAACCACCAGAATGACGAGCGCGAGTGCGATAAAGAGCGTGACGACGATTTCCTTTATGCCTTGCGTGACCGACCGCGTCGTGTCCAGTGCAACGACGAAATCCAGGTCCTCCGGGAAGCGCTGTTTCATTTGAGCCATCAGTTTCCTGACGCCCGCGGCTGCATCGACCGCGTTCGACCCGGGCAACTGGTACGCCGCAATAACCGCACTCGGCGCTCCATTAAAACGCCCGGCGACGGTATAGTCTTGTGACCCGAGCTCGATTCGAGCGACATCGCGGACTCGCACAGTCCCGCCATCGGGAGTTTCTCGAACGACGATGTTGCCGAATTCTTCCGGCGATTGGAGGCGCCCCTGCGCCAGAACCGAGTAAGTAAATTCCTGGCCTTTAGGAGCAGGCTCGCCCCCAGCCTTCCCCGCCGGGTTAACGGTGTTTTGCGCCTGAATGGAGCTGATGATTTCCGGGACGGTTATGCCCAGCTTTGCGAGCGTGTCAGGGTTTACCCAAAGCCGCATCGCGTATTGGCCGGAGCCGAATACCTGAACGTTGCCGATGCCCGGTGAACGGAGGACGGGGTCTGCAAGATTGATATACGCGTAATTCGCCAGGAAATTGGCGTTATAGGTCCCATGCGGCGAGTAAACTGCCACTAGCAAGAGTGGAGCAGTAACGGACTTTCGGACCGTAATTCCATAATTGGTGACGTCGACAGGAAGCTGAGAAGCGGCCTGCGTTTCACGGGCCTGAGCGAGAATGAAATCGGTGTTCGGATCGGTCTTTACGTCGAAGTCCACAATCAGGCTAGTAGTCGAGTTGCCGGTGGCATTCAGCGAATACATGTAATTCATGTTGTCGACGCCGTTCATCTGCTGCTCGATGGGAGTGGCAATCGCTTGCTCCAGTGTTTGTGCGTCTGCCCCCACGTAGGTAGCCAGGACTTGAATCTCCGGCGGAGCGATATTCGGAAACTGGGCGACTGGCAAAGTCAGGATGGTGAGTCCGCCGACCAGAACCAAGACGATCGAAATCACTATGGCGACAATGGGGCGGTTGATGAAAAAGCGTGACACCCGACTACCTGACCCTTTAACTAACCCCGCCTTGCACGGCAAACGGTTTGGGATTTACGTGCGCGCCTGTACGCACTTTCTGAACTCCTTCGGCAACGACTCTTTCTCCCTGATTTAGGCCGCTAATAATAATCCATTGGCGGCCAACACGATCGCCCACGGTTACTGTCCGAACGGTCACTTTGTCATCGCCATCGACAACAGCAACCTGATAGCCGCCTTGGAGTTCCGACACTGCGCGTTGAGGAACAAGCAGGGCGCCGTGTTGAATGGAAATCACGGCGCGTACTTTCGCGTACCCGCCCGGGCGCAGTACACTGTCCCGGTTCGGGAACAGCCCAGCGATGCGGATTGCTCCCGTGCTCTCATTTACCTGGCGATCTGCATAGTAGAACCTGCCCGTCTGCGGATAAGTGGAGCCGTCCGCCAAAATCAGTTGCAGGCGCAGAGCCTTATCGGCCGCCAGGCGACTCGTCTCTGTTGGGAAACGTTTCCGCCACCAGAGATACTGAGGCTCGCTTACGGTGAAATAAACCTTGATCGGGTCGACAGTGGACACGGAGGTAACCGGCGTACTGCCCGGAGTAACCAGAGCGCCAACTTGAAGCTGAGCTTGGCCGGCGACCCCGTCGATGGGAGCAACCAACCGAGTAAAGTCGAGATTTATCTTCGCCGTTTCAACAGCGGCCTCATCCGTCTTAATTTGGGCCTTCGCCGTTTCCACAGTCGCTTTGGCCGCAAGGTTGTTCTGGACGGCGTTGTCAAGATCTTGCTGGCTGGCCGCCTGTTCCTTTGCTAACGGCGTATAGCGCTTGACGTCAAGTTCGGTCCGGCCTTGAACTGCCTCCGCATTGGCGAGCATAGCTTTAGCCTGTGACAATTGGCCTTCGGCCTGGTCGAGCGCTGCCCGAAACGGCCGTGGATCGATTTGGAAGAGAAGCTGGCCCCTTTTGACAAACGCGCCCTCCTGGTAGCCTTGTGTTTGCAGATACCCCGTAACCTGTGCTCTGACGTCGGCATTGACCAAACCGTCGAAAGTGCCAATCCACTCTCCATAAATCGGAACATCTTGCTGCTCAACCTGAACCACCTCGACAATTGGCGGGACGCTCGCCGCCGCTCCCACAGCATGCTTCGATGGCCGCATTGCTCCAACGATCACGCCAATCAAGACCAGACAGAGCACTCCGCCGATTAGAAGGTTACGTTTCGAGACGTTGCTCATGGTCACCTCCCCGGAAACCGCTTTCACCTTAGAGGCTATCGCTTCTTGATGCGCCTGGTTCTCTCAGTGATTCAGCCGGCCAACCATTCAATCGCAGCTATTTGCCACGTCGGTTTAGAGACGGGGTGATCTGCGGGTTAACATTCATGCACAGTTAAAGATTCTTGCCAGCTTATTCGCGTGTTCGCCTTCGCGCTCGAAAGCCAGCCGGACCGCAGCGAAGGCCGCGGACAGAGGGAAAATGTCATGTGTAACAAACAGATCGGCATCCGTCGCCCCGACCGGGTGCCAGTAGACACCCTCAGCAGTAATCGTGATTTCCGGCACTAGATCGGATCGAGTCACGGCGACACCTTCAGTGGCAGAACCACGCAACGCGATCCGGCGTATGACTCGGTCTTCTGCCGCAATCCTCTCCTCATCGAGGAATCGACGGAACTCTTCAGCTTCGGCATCGGTCGAAACGGTCGCCGCCAATCTCACTCGAAAACCTTGCGCACGAGCGCGCTGGATGCCTTCCCGTGTGCGTGCCCACGTGCCGGGCCCGCGGTGGTGGTCGTGCAGCTTCGGCGTAGGGCTGTCCAAGCTGATTTGCAGGACAATCCGATCACGGGGTAACTCTCGCAAGGTCTCCACGCGTCGTCCGGTAAACAACATTCCGTTAGTCAGTACTGTGGTCGGAGCGGCTGCAGCGCAAGAAACCAGAATCTCGCCGATGTCTTCCAGCACAAACGGCTCGCCTCCGGTAACGAAGATCTCTCTTACGCCAAGCTCCGCCGCTTCCAGAGCGACCCGCCGGACGCGCGTGAGCCCGAGTTCGCGCCGGGGCGCGGTGGGCGATGAACGCACACAACAGTAATCGCAATGCAGGTTACAGTCGAAATTTGTGTAGAGCCAAAGCCGCGAGCCTGCCGGTCGACCATCTTCGGGCCGATCGTCTTGGGTGAGCCCCTCAACAGTCCCGCGCCGGAAAACCCAGCGCGGACGGCCGTTTTCGACCGTGGCCTCTACAAGTGGATTCCCGGTGAACCGGCACCACGTTTCCAACTCGGATCCAATGCTTTCTTCGTCACCGACAACAGCGATCAAATCGCCCGGCCGGCTGCGGCGCAGCACAGCGATCAGCTCCGGCAAAAGGTCAGACGCGAACGTCTTCCGCCTGATGTCCAGATCGATGTTGGCTTTCATCGGAATGCGCGCATTTTAGAGCTCTCAGAATAATAACCAGCTTCTCCCGATGTTTATTGGGCGTTCGTCCAGGTATCCGAGCCCGTCAACTTGACAGCCACATCCGAAAAGAAAAGGTGCAGAGGCCCTCCATCCGCTGTACCGCGGTGCTCCGTCGAGACAAGGAGAGGGCCAGCTTTCTTATACCCTTCCCACGTTGCCTTGACGACGCTTGGCTTTTTGGTCCCGCCGTGCTGGAAAAGCAATTGCTCGACGCGGTTGTCTTGGCCGACGTACAGGTTCCAGGTGTCACCGGGCGTGTAACCAACGTCCGAGGGATACTTCACCGAGACCAGCCGGGCCGAGCCGCTGCCCAGCGGCAATTCTTGCATGCCCTTGTCTTCTACATTGGCGGCGGTGTCCCAGTAAGCATGGAAGGGGAAGACCAGCCAATAATTATCGTTGGTAAATCCCGCATCCACTTCCTTTACGGCATTGCTTTGGCTGCTGAGCTGCGAGCGTTGGTAGGTGACCTTCATCGGTTTGCCGTCCTTATCTTTCCCCTCGTAGGTGACGGTGTTGGTCTTCGGGTTCCATTCCCACGTGCGTGCAAGTTTCAAGACAGGAATATCAATGTTGAAGGTATAGCGGATTCCCTCGATCTGCCCGTACGAATCAAGGCCGTAGGTCTTGGCAATCGGTTCCATAACGGACGAGTGCTTCTGTGAGCACGAGGTTGCAAAAAGCATTAACAGCAGCGTGCTTAGAACGGAAAGGCGGATGACATCCAGCCGGCTCAAATTTCTCATGAACGTCCCTCCTTAGCGAGTGAACAGTTGGTGTTGGTGATGAGACCCGCGGGCCTTGGGATTCACAAGTCGTCCGCCCGGCGTGTGAGCCGGCGCGATGCAATAATCAAGCCGGCCGTTGCCACAGGTCCGTATTCTAACAGCATTATCCAGCCCGGAACCAGCCAGGGGCGTCCCAGGGTACGCAAATGCCAGACCACGTAAGTGGGGATAATGCTCACTGTCCAGATCATGATCGGCAGCGTCGAAGCCGACCTCAGAAATGGCAACAGCCAGAGAAGATACCACGGGTATACGACCGGTGCGCACAGAAGCGATGCTGCCATCGGCCAGGCAAATACGTCCGCGGACCGCTCTGTCGACCTGCTTCGCAACCAAACTGCAGCAAGAAATCCGACGACGACCGGCAGCCCGGCGGCAATCTGCGGCACTACTCGCTCGAGCTTCGCAAACACAGGGTCATTGAACCGCCAGGTCTGCACATACGTCAAGAGGGAGCCGATCGGAAGATGGGTGTGGTCAAGAAATGGTACGTACAGGAGCCCGACCAGAGCTGCCGCGAGCCCAGCGTCGCGCATGCGAACCCGCTTCCAGTAGAGCGGCAGCAGTACGATCGGCAGCAATTTCACTGCGACGGCCAGCCCCAATGCTCCGGCTGCAGCCGCCCGCCATCGGCGTGCTAGCGCGGCGAACGACACCAGCAGCAACAGCGCGCCAACAATGTCGATGTGACCGCTTCCCGCCACTTCCGTGGCTAGCAGCGGGTTCCAGGCATAAGCCAGTACCCAGTGTGCATCCTGCTGATTACGACGCAGAACATCGAGCAACACGAAAACAATTGCGAAATCGCAAACTACAAATGCCACTTTCAGCGCAAAGGTTGACTCGTGAACCGCGGTCACGCCGCGGAACAAGAGCTGAGCGCCTGCCGGGTACGGGCTGGGTACATCCGGATTGTTCAACTTGCGGGTCTCGGTTGTGTGCAACCTCCTAACTGCAGGATCGCTGGGAACGACAATATAAGGGTTATAGCCGAGCCGCTGCAGGCGGCCATCCCAAACATATCGGTGAATATCATCATCGGGGCCTGAGGGTAGCCGAAGAAATTGAAGATGCCACAGAGCGGTCAGAAGAAGCCCGATGGCGACAACACGTCGTGGAAGTCCTTGCGTAGCGAAGAACTCACGGATCGCTAGGAGGTACGCGATCCCGGCAACGGCCAAAGAAGCAATGAAGGACGGTCCACCCCGATCGCCCCAGTTGCGTGAACAGATCGTCAGCGCCACGCACAAAATGGCGCCGAGCACGTACACTCTTGCCGAACGCGCGCAAAACGGGCGCGGTCCACGTGGAATCGCGCACAACGCCACAAATCGGCTCTGCGCTCGGCGCGCCGCCGACGGCCAGGTCTTCCCCCTCTGTGTGACGACGCTCATGATTGCCCTTTGCGCTCTTTCAGCCACATCGCCGTGCGTGGCGCCCTCTCCGGAGCCAGACACAACTCCGCCGCCAACCGAGTCAGGTCCTCAGCTACATCGATATCGTAAAAAGGATGTACGAAACCTACCGAAAGGCCAAGACCTCGTACGCGCGATAGCAGTGTCTCCAGCGCGCTGCTGGTACCCATTCCGTCGCGTTCGAAAAGCATAGGATGAGATGCCTTTGCGCCTACGAGATAGTAGCCTCCGTCGTGCGTCGGTCCAACCACGACGTCATCTGCAGTCAGCCTTTCGAAGGCATCTTCGAGAACAGAACGCGGCAGATGTGGGCTGTCGCTGTTGAAGGCAATAATACGTCGTTGATGATCTTCTGCGAAGTGCGCAAATACTGAAGTAAGGCCTGCAGCAAGGCCGTCACCTTTCTGTGCAACTACGCTCGCTTCGTTGCCTGCCAACTGCGCCAATTCGTTTACATCCGAGTCCGGGCACATGATGGCAACTTCCACATCGCCCAATGACCGCGCTAGTGCCAGCGTGTCGTCCAGAAGGCAGCAATAGAAAGCAATGACAGCCTCAAGAGAAAGGCCAGGAACCAGCCGGGTCTTGACCGCGCCTGGCCTCGGTGCTTTCGCCATAACTACCAGCACGCGGTCACTGCCCGACGAACCCATCGCTTGAAGACTCCACAAAATATAACGCGGAACTATGCTGGCCCGAGCCGTCTCGCATGCCGGCACGCACTCACGGAAAAGTTTGTGTTCCGGTTCTTCGGTGCCGGAAAGAATAACGCACGATTAGGCTGAGAATGAACCAAGCTGCGCCGACCGTGCCCTTCAGCGTACCGCTGATCTTCGATTTTCCGATACGGGGGTAGTAACTCACAGGGACCTCAACCACACGGAATCCCCCCAGGGCGGCTTTCAGGATCATCTCAACAGGCCAGCCATATGTAGTCTCTTTGAGCGCGAGCCCGTGTAGTACATCTGCGCGGCAAGCGCGAAACGGGCCGAGATCACTGATTTCTAGCCCATAAAAAAACCTGATCAGGCTCGCAGCGAGGCGATTACCAAACACTTGATGCCAAGGCAACGCTCCAGCAGAACACCGCTCTCCGAGGCGGGAACCGAGCGTGATGTCAGCACGCCCCTGAGCGATTGGCGCTAACAGAATCGGAAGTTCAGAGGGCCGATCGCTGTAATCGCCATCGAGAAACACAACAACATCAGGGGAATTCGCTGTGGCTAACCCCGTAAGGCAGGCTCGCCCATATCCGCGGCGCGGTTCCTGAACGACCAGGGCGCCCATTTTTGCAGCAATTTCGGGAGTCCCGTCATTCGAGTTGCTGTCGACAACGATGACCTCGGTCGTGAAGTCGGACGGGAGATCCGCTAAAACGTGCTTAATTGCCCGCGCTTCATTATGGGTCGGAATGATGACGGAAACTCGCACGTCGACTTGGCCCGATCACCACCACGGAGAAGATGGCCACCGTTGCGAGAGCCACGCGTCAATACCCCATCTCCTTCCAGCGCGTCCGATAACGAGCCCGAGACATGCCAGCACCGAAACCAGCAGTTCCCAAATCCACGAGGTACCCAACTCCGAAATCCAGAGGCTGCCGAGAAACAGAAAAGCCACAAATGCGGCCGGACGAGTAACCAGACCGATGATGAGCAGAATCCCCAGACAAATTTCTGTTAGCCCTTGCAACGGGGCGGCAATGGCGGCGTGGCGTGCCAGCAGACCCATCACCGCCTTCCACGCAGCAGGCGAATGACTCTTCTGGATGTAGTAGTTGATCAGGTTCGCGTAACCCCATGCTGTGTAGAGGCCTTTTCCCAAATTTTCAAAAAAGACCCAAACGAACATTGCGCCAATCGTCACGCGGACCAGCGCAAGTCCAGTTGCCGCTTGCGGCTGGTTGATCACCTCTAGACCCGGGTTTGCGCTCGTCGTCATTGTCGACCTCGTGCCATTTTGCGAAGGTCCGACCCAAGGCCAGCTGGCGATTCACGTCACATAAACACAAACGACTTGGGCGGTTTCTGCTTGTTCCACCATCATGGCCTTAATTCGCGGGGATATCAAGCGCTGCTCATAGGCGCCCGGCGAAGCGTGCGAGATCGCAAGATATCGGCGCGCGTACATGCGCTGGTCTCGACCGTACGGCGGAGGTTTGCCGGCGAAACGCTAGCAACTCAGTAAAAAGGTCGCCACCACGCTGAGTACGCGTCGTCGATGATTCCCGGATCGCATCCGCGATACACTCTGAGCGACAGATTGCATGAAACGAATGAGACGGATCAAAGTTGGACGTATCTGGGCCGGCGGAGTGCTGGTCGTGTTGATCGGAGCGTTGTGGGCCCAGGGACCGGGCGGCGGGCGAACGGCTCAGGCGCTGTTTAACGCGATGGATGCGGACCACGATGGGACACTGACACGCAGCGAAATCGAGTCGGCGTTCAATTCCTGGTTCACTACGTGGGGCGGCAACAGCGAAACGTTGACCCGGGATCAGATTGCAGCCGGATTGAGCAAACTGCTGCCCGCTCCGCCTGCTGCCAAACCCGGCCAGGCGAACACGTTCAACATCGCCGGTAATTCGACGCCCATAGCGGTGCCACAAGCGCCTGTTGATGCCATGATGGCGGCTTTGCCCAGCACGCCAGGTGTTAAGCCGCTGCGTGCGCACAAGGTACTGGTATTTGCGCATACGGGAGCAGGAGGCTTCGTGCATGCCTCGATTCCGCTCGCGGCGAAGACCGTCGAGGCACTGGGAAATCGGGGCGGTTTATGGACCACGATCGTCAGTTACAACGCAGCGGATATCAACTCGAACAATCTGAAGCAATACGACGCGATTTTCCTGGACAGCACCACGGGGTGCTTCCTTGACGACAAAGATCCATCGGTAACGGCAGCGCGGCGCTCTGCATTCCTCGAATTCGTAAGGAGCGGCAAGGGTATCGCCGCGATTCATGCCGCGACGGATGCGTATCACACCGACTGTCTGGCGGCTGAGGCGGCCGCAAACGGCGGGGCGGGACCTAATTTTGCGACCAGTATTCTCGCTGCTCAGCTAGTCGCGGCGGCGGATGAAGATCATAGCGGTTCGGTAAGCCGGCAGGAATGGACCGCAGTCGCCGATGATTGGTACCAAAAGCTGAACGCGGGCAATGCCGGCAAAATCAGCGAGGCCGATTTTGCGGAGCACTTCCATTCCTTACTGCCGCCCCTGAGCCCCAAGATGTTCCCTGAACCGAAACCGGTGCTGCAGTGGCCGGAGTTCAACAAGTTAATCGGCGCTTACTTTAAGTTTCACTGGCCTGACCCGCAGTTGATTTACGTCAAAATCGATGATCCGAATAGCCCGTTGACGGCCATGTTCCACGGGAAGGAATTCGAGATTCGCGATGAGACCTATACCTTCGCGCAGAACTCGTTTTCGCGCAGGAACGTGCATGTGCTGACAAGCATCGACTACAGCAAAATGAGTCCTGAGGACAAGGCGAAGGAAGTGGACCCGCGAACGGATGCGGATTACGCGTTGAGCTACATCCGCCGCGAAGGCCACGGGCGAGTCTTTTATGAAGGGCATGGGCATGATTACCGGGTTTATGCAATGACGCCGATGCTGGAACACATTCGAGCCGGAATTCAATACGCATTGGGCGACCTTAAAGCGGATGACAGCCCTTCGATGAAATAGGCTCCTAGCGCAGATGGGAGCTTGTGATTGCTTCTATCCGGTTTGAATTCCTGATCCCAAGACGCCCCGTTTCGCTTGGGGCGAGGCGGCGATCAAGTCTGCAGGCTTGGAAAAGTTTTGTTCGGGCCGAGGCCGCCAAAGTCTGGAACGGTTCCTCATTCAAACTGGCGACTTGCACCTGACTTTGGTGTATTTGTGTGACGTCGCGCCACCTGACACCGACAATATTGTAAAACCAATTCAGGACGCTCTTGTCGGACTAATATTTTCCGACGACGCGCTTATCGCCGACGTTGAGAGTCACAGGCGGCCTATGACGGGTAGTTTCGACTTGACGCGATTACCACATTTGGTGCTGGCTGGAATTGCGT
>JAFATG010000245.1 GCA_019244055.1 Acidobacteriaceae bacterium
GGGCGGCCGGTCCACAGGAACTGCGGCCTCGTCACTGAACGAAACCTGAACGTACGAACGGCGACTCTAAGAGTCGGCCACCTCGCGCGTGGATTGTATGCTACAGTCACTACCAGAATTCATTTCGACTGGACCACCTCCTTCCTCAGTGATGCTTTGATTGTATAGGTTACGTTTCCAGGGTGTCAACGAATACAGCCGAGGTGGGCGAAAAATCCGCAGAGAAAATTCATGCGCCAGACTGGATTAGCGGCTTTCTGGTACTGGGCGTCCTGGTGGGATTGCTTGGTTCGCTGGTCATTGCCTGGCAGTACCACATCGACGTTGAACCTCAACTGATCGGGATGCATTTCCTGGCGCTGAGCACGGGATATGTGGTCGCCGCAATCGGGGCGCAGCGGCTGCTCGTGCGTTACGCGATACGAACCATGGCAATCGCGAGTTGTGGTACGGGCTTCGGCAGTCTCTTGGCTCTCTCGTTCCTTGCCCCGCCGATGGGCGCGGGATGGCGCATCCTGGGGATCGCTTTCATGGGCTTGGCCGCCGGGGCGCTGGCAACGGCTCTGTTCTATGCGCTCGAACGTCAATTCGTGATTGCGGCCGCTGCGACCGCCAATCGCGCGGGCGTGCTGTTCGGGTCGGGTTGCCTGCTGGCGACACTGATCGTCGGATTGACGTACTTCGCGGGATCGATCCAAATCGAGACCGCTTTGCTCTCGCTAGTTCCGCTGATCTTTCTTTTTCTCTATGCGGCGAATAAGCATCCGATTGCGGCTCGCCCGGTGGGAGCGCGCAAAGAAGACCCAATCCGTGAGACCTTGAGAGACCTGCGCAGCATAGCAGCGGTTCTCTTCAGCCTGCTGCTGTTCTTTCAGTTCGGGAACGAGTGGGCCATCGCTGGATGGCTGCCGCTATTTCTGATTCACCGGTTGGGCACGAATCCGGTTTGGGCGATCTCCGCGCTGGCGCTCTATTTTTTTTGCTTGATGATGGGACGGTTGATCGCGACCCGGCTACTGCGAATTTTGAGTCACAGGCATTTGCTTTGGGGAAGCATGCTGGCCGCGATGGCTGGATATCTTCTGCTGAGCTTTGCGTCGGTTTTCTGGCTGGCGTGTGTAGCGGTCGTCCTCATCGGTGCCGGATTCGCGCCGATTTATCCCCTCGTCGCGGAGAAGCTGGACGAGAGATTCTCCTTTCATCCGGGCTTCTACAACGGCATTTTCTCGCTAGCCGTCACAGGTGCAATGGGCGCGCCGTGGCTGCTGGGGTACGTTGCGAGTTCGTTGGGCATGCATTGGGTGATGCTGTTGCCGGCCCTCGGTTCGATATTGGTGGTCATTCTGGCGCTTCTCATTACATTGGAAGCGCATGTGATGGGCGGGCCGAAGAAAGAGATCAAGCTCAAGGCGGCCTCGGCGGCGGGCGGCGAGTAAGCTCTGCCACCAGACCGATTACGGGCTTTTCCTGTCGAGGTCTCTCCAATCCACCTCAAATCGCTGCGAATTGTCGCTCGCTGACGTCGCGCGCAATTCCCGAATTTGAGCTTGTATCTTGCGCGCTTCATCCTTCCTGTGCAGTTTTCGCAGTAGCTCGGCATAGTTGGACATCGTCGTCAGGATTTCGGGATGGGTTGGCCCTACGGACTTTTCGCCAATGCTCGAGCACCGGAGATAGAGGGGTTCTGCATCTGCATAACGCTCCTGCGTCTGGAGCATTGCAGCTAAATTGTCGAATATTCGGAAGAGCTCCGGGCTCTCGGCCCCACGTGTGTTCTCTTCGATCGTTGCTGCGCGCCGATAATGCAACTCGGCTTCTCTATAGTGGCGCTCGGCGCGTTCAGCAGTTCCGAGGTTGGTCAGCGCAGCCGTCGCGCAGGGATGCTCTGGTCCCACCGACTTCTCACATATGGCTAAGGCGCGTTGCAAGAGCTCGGCCTCACGAAATCGGGCCTCGTTCGAATACACCGTGCCGAGATTATTCAACACCGCACCTACCTCGGGATGCTCGGGCCGAGGCTCACCTCGTATACGTGGAGCACTCTGGTCCAAAGCTGCTCTGCGTTGCCGTACTGTTTTTCAATGCTGTACGGCGCCGCCAGTTGATTCCAACATATGAGCCGTCTCCGGATGCTCGGTTCCAAGAGTCCTTTCTCCAATGGAAATGGCTCGCCGAAACGTCCTTTCCGCCTTCGTGAAGCTGCCACGCCCCATTTCGATAGCTCCGAGCGTGTCCAGCGAAGGCGCGATTCTTGGGTCGTCCACTCCGAACCCCCGAGACTGAATGTCGAGCGCACGGTTGCATGTTGCTTCCGCTTTGTCAAACTGAGCCTCGTCGTTATAAAGGTCACCAAGGTTGTTCAAGGTAATGGCAAGATTCAACTTATCCGGCAAGCCTTCCGAGATAGCAACTCCGCGAACAAATAGATCCTCTGCCTCACGGAACCTTCCCTCCAGTTGAAGGATTAACGCAAGGTAGTTCGAGCTTTGAGCAACTTGAGAGGTTTTTCCCGCAGATTCCGCCCATTGCAAAGCATTTCGGAAGGAGGCCTCTGCCTCTGCATAGTGCCCTGCCTCGCGGAGCTTTTCGCCGGAAGCAATGAACTGCTCCCAACTCATCGTCTGGCCCATCAAAACACACACGCAGAAGAAAAGACCTACTGCTATTCGGGGCATTCAGCTCACCTCAGACACGGATCGAGCTTGCGCCGGGGAATCGAATAGCTCAATTCATGCGCGATCAAATCGGCTCAATGCGCAAACAAAAATGTGTCAGAGGGTAAGTTGCTCATGTACCGGCGGTTAAGTGAACAAGTCAAAGAGTCCTGGCTTGGAATTGAAAGCCAAATCGGATGTTTATCTGGTCACGGGATAGCCGTTTCCTTGCGTTTTTTCTCTTTAATGGTCCGGGCTATCAACTTAGGAAGCTTGATCTCTCGACCGGAGCCGAGCTGACAATCTGCGATTTGAAAGGCCCAGTTGCAGGCGGGACCTGGGGCCCGAACGGCACGATTCTAATTGCCATGGCCCAAGACATTTTCCGCGTTTCGGTGGCGGGCGGGGAACCACAGCGCGTCCCGAATCCGGAGGCTGCCTGTAAGGTGAGACTGCCGCCATCTTTCCTGCCGGACGGGCGGCATTTCCTTTATGAATGCCTCGCCTCTGAAGCCGAAGGGACCGAGAATCTGGGATCAATCGTTTCCAAAGACACCGGGAGCTTGCTCCCAAACGCCTCGAACGTGGCTTACGCGAAGACTGGATTGTTGGTATACGGCCGGCAGGGCACGCTGTTCGCACGGCCGTTTGATTTGATAGCTCTTCGGGTAGTGGGGGAGGCGATGCCTATTGCTCAGCAGGTTGGGCGCGAGTCGGACGACAAGGAGTCCCATTTCTCGATCTCGGATAACGGAGTTTTGATTTATCACGGCAACTCTGACCTGACCCAGCTCGCCTGGTTTAGCCGGAATGGCGTTCGGCTGAGTTCGATCGGTGAGCCCGGAGACTACGAATCGATCAGCTTGTCCCCGGACAATGCACGCCTCGCCGTGGGCCGTCTCGATGCCCACACGAATAGCTTGAACATTTGAACTCTGGAGCTGGCCAACGGGATTTCTTCCCGCCAGACATTTCACTCTGCGGAGGACTGGTACCCGACGTGGTCTCCCGGCGGGCACGAATTCGTATTCGTTTCGAATCGAAGAAAAGATGACCGGCCTGCCCTTTGTCGAAGAGTAGTGGCAGGAGGAGACGAAGAGGTACTCTTTACATCGGCTGATATGCTCACCTGCACCCATCAATGGCTGACGGACGGCTCCATTCTCTTTATGGGAGCCGATGCAAGAACTTTCTATCTTCTCCCGCCCTCTGGCGACCGAAAGCCGGCGCGACTGCTGAGGACCCAGTCTGCTTGGGTCGATCCGCAGGTCTCCCAAGACGGGAAGTGGATTGCGTACAGTTCACGTGAATCGGGTAGATCGGAGATTTACATCGCTGCCTTCCCGAGTTTCACAGAGAGAAGGCAGGTGTCGAACGGCGGCGGGGTCGGCGCGCGATGGCGAAAAGACGGGAACGAACTTTTCTTCCTCAGCTTGGAAAACGAGCTGATGTCCTTAGACGTGAAGCGTGGGGCGGCGTTAACGACTGGTGTGCCCAGGATCTTATTCAAAACTCCATTTGCAGTGGACTCTAGTTATCAGTACTCCGTAACCGGCAACGGTAAGAGATTCATCTTCAATGAGCCGGTAAAAGAAGCTAGCCAACCATTCACGGTTGTGCTCAATTGGGCCGCGGGACTGAAGCAGTGACTAAAGCAAAGGAGTTGGGGTCTGCCTCCAGCACTGAGAACTACTGCTTCGGCGGGGCCGCTTCACACGCCGGCTCGCCGCCTTCGTTCAAAATGTTGCTGCTCTGGTGCTGTGATAAGGGCAGACGATATACTCGCTGCGATGACGCGCCGATATCTTGCGCTGGATCTGGGAGCAGAGAGTGGCCGGGGCATTCTGGCTCAACTCGCTGATCACAGGCTGGAGTTGACGGAACTACACCGGTTCCCAAACACTCCAGTGCGGCTCCCGACCGGCCTTTATTGGGATACGCTGCGGATATTTCATCATCTGTGCGAGTGTATTCGCTGCGGAGTGAAAGCCAGTGACAGATTGGACGGCATCGCCATTGATAGCTGGGGCGTCGATTTCGGGCTAGTCGGGAGCAACGGCGCTCTGCTCGAAAATCCCCGGCATTACCGGGATGAGCGCACGAGCGGCGCGCAGGAACAGGTATCGAGCAGAGTTTCGCGCGAGGAGATATTCCGCCAAACGGGCGTCCAATTCATGGACATCAATTCGCTGTACCAGCTTTACGCTTTGCAGCGGGATTCGCCGGAGCTGCTGGATTGCACGTCGAAGCTGCTTTTCATCCCGGATCTCTTCAACTATTTCTTGACCGGAACTTTGGCTTCAGAACGAACGGTCGCGAGCACGTCGCAGTTTTACGATCCAGTAAATCGCCACTTTGCAACGGATCTGCTGCGGGCGTTAGGAATTAACGCGGGCTTCCTGCCGGAGCTGATCGATGCGGGCACGGAGTTGGGAACTACCTTGCCTTATCTCTCTGACGTGTGCGGCCCGAACGATGAACTTCCGGTATACGCGACCGGTTCCCATGACACCGCGGCTGCGGTCGCGGCAGTACCGGCGATGTCAGGTGAGAACTGGTGTTACATCAGCTCCGGTACTTGGTCCCTTATGGGAATCGAACTGAACGAGCCGCTAATTGACGACGCCTCTTTGCAGGCAAACTTCACGAACGAAGTAGGTGTGGAGCACACCATTCGGTTTCTGAAGAACATCCCAGGGCTCTGGGTTTTACAGGAGTGCAGGCGTGCCTGGGCTCGCGCGGGGCAGGAGTATTCATACGCCGAACTGCTCGAACGAGCAGAGGCGGCCACTCCGTCGGCGACGGTGCTCGACTTAGAGCAATTCGTTGCTCCCGGCAATTACCCGGAACTGATCTCCTCTTTGTGCCGAAAAGCAGATCAACAGGTCCCGGAGAATGCGGGCGAGATGACGCGCGTGATTTTGCAGAGCCTTGCGTTTCGCTACAAGCAGGTGCTCAATGTTTTGGAACAGCTCTCAGGCCGTAACATCGAGGTAATTCATATCGTTGGCGGGGGTTCGCGCAACCACCTGCTGAATCAGCTCACCGCAGATGTGACAGGCAGGCGCGTTGTGGCCGGACCGACGGAAGCTACCGCGACAGGCAACGCGCTGGTACAGGCGCTCGGCGCGGGCGATATCGACTCACTCGAAGAGCTGCGCGCGGTGGTGCGGCAGTCATTCGAGGTGGAAGAGTTTCGGCCAAGCAAAAGAACGCAGCTCACTGCGCAGGCGCTCTGACGAAGAACTGCTGCTTGGTAATTCCGGGATCCACTGCGACATCGAAGAAGCCCACCATCATCTCGGCCCAAGTCTGTTCGCCCCAGATAACTGCGGAATCCGGATCCGGGTTGTGCGGATTGTTTCTCGAGTTATCGAACGTCGCAATCGCCTGCAGTATCGTGCCGGCTTTCAGTGGAATCGGGGCGGCTAGCCGATAGCTGAGTTGCCAAAAAAAATCATAATGTGGAATCCGCAGCAAAGTGCGAATTCGTCCATGGGGCTCGAGGATGTTGTACTCGAAGCTCTTGCCTCGAAGATGCATGTGAGGGAAGAAGCTCAGCAGCAGGGCGTCATTGGGCAAGGTGCCATGAACCTCGACCCGCTTGTCGGGATCGCCCGGAGGGATCACGAAACGATCGTTGGTCAATTGAAGAGTGAGCACACGCTTACGGGGCGGTTCCTTCGAGAACACCAGACCGACACTCGTTCTGTCCTCGGTTGCGCTACCGTGCGTGGTGTAGTGCATCTGCAACACGACCTCCGAGCCGGCGGGAATGTACTTGGCGAAGCCCTCCGGCCACTGATCTGGCTGGCTCCCAGGCGCGTAGACGAGGAGGATATCGCTGTTGGTCCAGATGGCGTCCCGGCGAAGTTTGCCGTCCGGGAGGTCGTTCGCGCTGAATGGCACGCCCACTGGAGCGCCGCGTAGCCAAGGCGATTCTGGATCCCGTATATAGGCGACGGCGTGATGCACAACGGTCCTGTTACTGGGCCGGATCTCCGACATTTGCACCCAGCGGTCTTCTTTGAAATGGGTCGGAATGATGATGTATTGGTACGGGACGTCACCGGATGCGGGTATGTGTTTCGCTACCGGCATCTGAAGAACGACGTCCGGCTTCTCGATGTTCCACCCTTCTATCCAGCGGACTGGCGCGGGTGCATCGTGCGGATCGCCTGCGGGAGCATGCGCGTCGGCCCAAGCGGCGAGCGTTTCAATTTCCGCCTGGGACAGAGACGGATTATTCGAAAAATGGCCACAGCAGGGGTCTGCAAACCAAGGCGGCATCGTGCGCAGTAACGTGTTTTCGCGAATGGAACGCGCGTATGGCCGCACCTGCGCGTACGTTTCAAAGGCCATCGGCGCGATTTCGCCGGAACGGTGGCATCGCTGGCAATGCTGCTGCAGGATCGGGAGCACGTCGCGATAGAAAGCCGGTGACTCCTCTCGCTCACGCTCGGCGCTCTGTTGGACCGCGAGAAGTGAGGTACTGCAGAGGAGGACCGTGCTTAGAATACGAGCCGACTTACCTGGCGGAATTCCCGTTACCTGCCTGAACCTTCATGCTAGGCCAGAGCGCTTCGCGTTTCTGCTTGAATGCCGCTACGCCCTCTCTGAAATCGTCGCTGTTCATGAGCTCGCCACGGAGCGAAGCCGCCAGTTTGCCGGCATCTTCAAGAGATTTGCCACGTGAATCGCGAACGTACTGCATGCCATGAGCAATGGCCAGTGGGCTCGATTTGGCCAACTCGCGAGCGACGGCTCTGGCCCGATCGCTAACCTCAGGCAAGGGACAAACTTGATGCACCAAGCCCCAATGGAGCCCCTGGTGCGCATGGAAGGTTCTGCCCGTAAGGCTGAGTTCAAGGGTTCGGCGAGGGCCCAGAGCCGCTTCGACCGAACGGTAAACAAGAAATGGCCAGAGCCCGACGCGAATTTCAGTCAGAGCGAAAACGGCATTCTCGGCGGCGACCACGACGTGCCCTTGCGCGACCAGTCCGACGCCGCCACCCAGCGCCGCGCCATTCGCGCACACGACGAGCGGCTTCAATGATTCCGACCCGAGAGTGAACAGCGCTTCGTGCACTCTCTCCAGCTCCTCCGCCTTTGGACCTACTGCCTCGTCGAGGTCCATACCGGAACAGAAAACGGGGCCATGAGCAGCGATCAGGATAGAACCCACTTCATCTCGGTCCTGAGCATCCCGGACCGCCTCGACGATACTGCCACACATTTCGGCATCCAGGGCATTGCGCTTCTCGGGGCGGCAGAGCGTCAGTTGCAGAACGCGCTGGGTATTACTAACGTGCAGGTGCATGCTCGGCTCCTATCTCTAACAACTGCACTGGAACATGTTCGGTCGGAGTGTTGGCGCAGGCCAACGCGAATGCGGCCGCTAAAATCGGGCGGGTCTCCGCGGGATCAATAATGGCATCGCAATGACCTCGCGCGGCGGCGTACTTGGCGTCCAGCCACTGTTCGTAGTCGGCGCGAGTCTGCGCAATTTTTGCTTCTAAATCAGGCGGGACGGGCTGATTGGCCTTCTTCAACTTTTCCAGCTCTGGACCGTGAACGGCCTGCACGGCTGCCTCGCCTTCCATGACGCCGATGCGCGCGGTCGGCCAACTGAACGTGAAGTTTGGGTCGAAGCCTTGTCCCGCCATGGCGTAGTAGCCGGCGCCGCTCGCGTGATTCACGGTGAGAACGATCTTTGGCGTCCTCGCGCAGGCCATTGTTTGGACCATGTCCGCACCCGCGCGGATAATGCCAGCAGATTCGGCTTCGACGCCGACCATGAATCCGGAGACATCTTGCACATAAAGCAGGGGCAGGCGCTGCCGCTCCGCTGTTTCTACGAAATAGGCGACCTTGCGTGCCGATTCGGTGTACACAATGCCGCCGACACGCGGGCCCGAATGAGCTTTGAGAAATCCGCGCCGGTTGGCGATGACGCCGATACTGCGGCCCTCGAGTTTCGCGGTCGCGCATAGAAATTCAGGGGCATAGTCGGGCTGGAATTCAAAGAAATCATCAGCATCGAGGATGCATTCGAGCAGATCCTCCATTCGGTAGGGCAAGCGATGATCGGCGGGCAGAATGCTGTAGACGTGATCGGTAGAGAGGCGCGGAGGGTTGCCGTGCGGGCGCTTGGGCTCCTCGAATCGCCGAAACTGCTCGCGGATCATCTCGAGACAGGCGCCATCATCGGCAGCACGGTAATGGGCAACGCCGCTGACCGACGTGTGCATGGCGGCGCCGCCCAGAGTCTCGGCGTCGGTTACCTGTCCGACCGCGCCTTTTACCAGGTTCGGCCCGCCCAGTCCCATGAAGCTGACCTTTTCCACCATAATGATCACGTCGCTGAGCGCGGGAAGGTAGGCGCCACCAGCGATGCAAGGTCCCATCACTGCGGAGATCTGCGGAATGTGCAGTATGCCCCGCATCAGCGAATTGTAATAGAAAATGCGCGCGGCTCCGTACTGTCCTGGAAAGATACCGTCCTGCAGAGGCAGATTCACACCGGCGGAGTCGACCAGGTAAACGATCGGAACGCGGTTGCGCATCGCGATCTCTTGCGCGCGGAGGATTTTTGTTATTGTTTCCGGCCACCACGCGCCCGCTTTCACCGTTGCGTCATTGGCGACGATAACCGCGGGACGCTTTTCGATGCTCGCGATTCCCGTGACGACACCGGCTGCGGGAGCCTGGCCCTCGTATTTGTCATAAGCTACGAGGAGACCGATTTCGATGAACAGGCTTTCGGGATCGATCAGTCTTTGAATGCGCTCGCGGGCGGTCCATTTCCCATCGCGATGCTGCTTTTCAATTTTGCGGGGTCCACCCCCGAGGCGGATCCGGTTTTCCAGCGCTCGCATCTCCTCCATGAGATGGCGCATGTCGCGCGCAGAACCCTGCATTCAGATACTCGAGCTAATTAGCTCCGCACAAAAAAACCCTAAGCACCTGCTAGTCTAACAATCATGCCGGGGCTGGACCAACGCGCCCTCCGTGTTCTCTGGACTATTTTCCTTTTCGGACTGCTGCTGTTGGTCGTCTACACAATTCGAGAAACGATCCTTCTTTTTGCGATTGCGATCTTTTTCGCTTACATGCTCTGGCCCGTTGTGGCCCTGGTTGAGGGGCTGCTGCAGAAGCGGCGCGAACGTACGGGCGCCAAGGCGGCGGCCCGGCAACGCGCGCTGGCACTCGGAACCGTTTACGTCATTCTCATTGGCGGCATAATCGGAATCGGTTTTGTAATAGTGCCGAAGATCGCAGCCGAGGCTACCACTCTGGCGACAACCCTTCCCGGCATGGTTTCAAAGCAGACGCTCTCGACAGTTCCCCTGCCGAGCTGGCTGGAACCGGTCCGCCAGGAGATTGTCAATACGCTACATCGGGAAGCCGCAAACCTCGGCGCAACACTCTTGCCGTTGATCCAGCAAGCAGGCACGAAGATTCTGTCCGGAGTAGGTTACGTTCTGCCGGTCATTTTGATACCCGTTCTGGCTTTCTTTTTCTTAAAGGATGGTCCAGCCATTCGCTCTGCGCTACTTGGCAGCGTCGAACGAACACAGAACCGAAGTACGGTCGAAAGCATACTAGACGACGTGCACGATGTCCTCAAAAACTACATCCGCGCGCTGGTGATCCTCTCGATAGTATCCTTCTGTTCATTCGCCATTTTCCTGAGCGTAATGGGTGATCCTTACGAGCTTCTGTTAGCGGGCATAGTCGGGTTGCTCGAATTTATTCCGGTGATCGGCCCGTTAGCGGGCCTCGTCATTTTGCTGATTGTGATCGGGGTGACCGGCAGCGGCGGCATCATTTGGATTCTCGTGTTTTGGGGCTGCTATCGCGTTTTCCAGGATTACATTTTGAACCCGTACCTGATGAGTTCCGGCGTGGAGATTCATCCTTTGCTGGTGTTGTTCGGGGTACTTGCGGGAGAGAAAATCGGCGGTATTCCTGGAATGTTCTTTTCGGTGCCGGCCATTGCGATTCTCAGGGTTATCTACAGCCGGTTGCGGACGAATTACACCCGTTGGCCCCTGGCCCGTGTTGATCCGGCCAGAAAAATATAGACTCTATGGGCGGCTGATAGACAAGGGAGGCGCATCCTCCCCGTCTATGGCTTCAAAGTAATCTCTAGGACCCGCCGGGATTGTTCCAGGCGCCGTAGATCGCCATGCCCGCGATGGCGAGGGCATACAAAATAACCGCGATCAGCAAACCGTTTTTCAGCTTGTCGACTATCTCCAGACGCTTTCCGATAGCTCCTTGCGCGGTAATGACGCTGCTATCGTGGGCGTCGTCATGCAGATGGATGTAATGATCTTCGTGATTTTCCAGCCACCTGTGGTAGAGGAACAGCGCGATGACAATTACAGCCAGGACCCCGCACACAATCAGGTGAAAAGTGAGATTCATCGCAGGGAAAGCTCCTTTGGCCGAATCATACTCCCGCTGGGAGTCAATTTCAACCCGGCCCCTCTCGCGAGGGTTCCCGGCGGAGTAAGAAAAACGCGAGCTTTGGTGCTGATGTAGCAGGATCAGTATGAGACGCGGCTAGGGAGGGCACTTGCGCGGTATTCAGATTCTGCTGTTCCTACTAGTATTCCAGGCCTGGGCAACAGGCCAAAGTGACAGTCCTCACGGTTTTGATCAGCCGTACCGGCCGCAGTATCATTTCTCTCCGCCCCAGCATTGGACAAACGATCCGAATGGCTTGCTGTACTTCGAGGGCGAATACCACTTGTTTTTCCAGTACAACCCGTTCGGAGACGAATGGGGACACATGAGCTGGGGCCATGCAGTCAGCCCGGATCTGCTGCATTGGCAACCATTGCCTGTGGCGCTCCCCGAGCAGAACGGAGTCATGATTTTCACCGGCAGTACTGTCGATGATGTCGCGAATACGAGTGGATTCTGCACTGGCGGGAAGCCTTGTATGGTGGCCATTTACACGGGACACACGCCCGAAAGTGGATCGCATCCGGCCCTACAAACACAGAATCTCGCTTACAGCAATGATCGTGGGCGCACCTGGACGAAGTATGGCGGAAATCCGGTATTAGATCTTCACATGCCTGATTTTCGCGATCCGAAGGTGTTTTGGTTCGAGCCGAGCCGCCACTGGGTCATGGCCGTTTCATTGCCCAACGAACACAAGGTCGCGTTTTATGGATCGGCAAATCTCAAGCGATGGTCGCGTCTGAGCGGTTTCGGACCGGCCGGCGCAACAGGTGGTCAATGGGAATGCCCGGAATTGTTCGAGCTACCGGTTGATGGCAGCCGCGGCGGGAACCGCTGGGTGCTGAAGGTAGGGCTGAACCCCGGCGCGCTGCAAGGCGGGTCGGGCGAACAGTATTTCATTGGCCGATTTGACGGAAAGCAGTTCACGAGCGACAACCCTGCTTCGACTACTCTCTGGACCGATTACGGCAAGGACTGCTATTGCGCACTTACGTTCAACGGGCTTCCGAAAAATCAGCCTCCCGTGATGATGGGCTGGATGGATAATTGGCAGTACGCCGCAGCCTTGCCGACCAGTCCTTGGCGAGGTCAAATGACTATTCCGCGAATGCTATCGCTGCGGACCACGCCTGACGGGATACGGCTGTTTCAGGAGCCGATCGATTCACTCAAACAATTGCGCGGGGCGCACGTACACGCTGCGAACCGGACAATCCAACAAGTCAATGGCGAGTTTCAGCGCTCCCCTGTTGTCAAGAGTCATACGTACGAATTGATCTCCTCATTTTCACTTGGAACCGCGCAGGAAACCGGCTGGAGATTGTTGTCGACGAACGGGAGCGTGACGATCGTGGGATATGACCGTCGGCGCGGCACCGTCTTCATCGACCGCAGGCACTCGGGCCTAACCGGATTCAGCAAAGATTTCCCGGCCCGGATGCAGGCGCCACTTAAGACACCAGACAATGTGCTGAGGTTGCACATCCTCGTGGACCGGTGTTCGGTCGAGGTGTTCGCGCAGGATGGGAGGATTGCGATGACCAGCCTCGTATTTCCGCCTCCTGGGACGCACGGACTCGAGGCCTATGCAAGGGGCGGGAACGCCGGCTCTTCCTCCGCAACTCTTTGGGAACTCAGATGAGCGGATGGATCTGCCTTCCTGAGCGATTGCGGCGCTTGACATAGAAAGTGACACAACGTTTACATATCGGCTGAGCCTTCTGTCGCGGCATCGCGTCCAAGCGGGTGGAAGGATCAATTCGGCAGTCCCGCACAAATACGCGTGCCTGCCTCCGACTTGAACTCAGTCCATCGCTGGAGAGACGAATGACGAAGAAATGCACAATATGCGGCCGGTCAGATTCTCAGGTAATAGCTGACGCCAAGACGCTCGGCTTACTGCAAGAGTTTCAATGCGGCATATACACCTGTTGCCAAATCTCGGAATGGGCGGATGAGCAATGGTTGGCTTGGTCTGACGCCGCATACGAAGACGCAAACCAGGCTGACGGACCGGATACTCCGCCGCGGGCAAACGGAACCGGACCGGTACTTGTGCCCGTCCGCTTTCGTAAACCTCAAGTTCCCTGGTATAGAAATCCTGACGAACTCAGTTGAGGATTAAAATCAACGGACGAACTATTTGCAAGTGTTCCGGAACAGTGATGTTGCGTCAGCTACTTGAAGGCGCCGAAGAGAGACGCGGCGCAATCCCATGGGTTCCAGGTTAATGACTTGTAAATTTTTCGTTGCACTCCCTGCCGCCATAACTTTCTCCTGATTCGGTCCGAAGTCCAGCTTGAGCGCCGTATCTCACCGGCAAAGCCGGCGTCTTACGGCGTGGCAATTTCAATCAAACGGAGAAGAAATGAAACGTAGTCTGACCTCATTCACAATCGCCCTTGCCCTGGGCTGCACGACCCTGGGCTTCGCTCGACAATCGCATTCTGACGATGCAGGCGCAGTATTCGTCATGACAAATGCTGCGGATAAGAACGAAATCATCGCCTACAATCGTGCTGCAAATGGCGCATTAAAAGAAGTTTCCAAATTTGACACGGGCGGCAGAGGAAGCGGCGGCCTTGTTGACCCCTTGGAATCGCAAGGATCACTTATCCTAACTCGAAACCATGCATTTCTATTGGCTGTGAATGCCGGTAGCGGAAGTATCTCGGTGTTTCGCGTTGACGGCCCTCGGCTCTCACTTGCGGACGTGGTTCACTCGGGCGGAAGCGAACCAAACGCGTTAGCGCAATTTGACGATCTCGTCTACGTACTAAACACCGGAGGAAGTAGCGGCGTCGCCGGATTCAAGCTCAATGAGAACGGCAAACTCACCTCCATCCCGAATTCAGTGCGGTTCCTCAGTACGAATACGAGCGGTGCAGCTTCCTTATCGTTTAGTCCCGACGGAAGATTCCTCGTGGTTACGGAACGCTTGACTGACAATATCGATGTGTTCAGTGTGCATGGGGACGGTACCTTGTCCTCAGTGGTGTTGAATCAGGACTCATTACCCGGGACGTTCGCGGTCACTTTTGCACCCAATGGGTCTGCGCTTGTTGTCGAAACTGGAGCGGCGGGCGCACAGAATGGCTCAACTATTTCCTCATATGGGATTCTGGATGACGGAAGTATTTTCCCCATCAGTGCTGGAGTTCCGACTTTGGGGGCAGCGACCTGCTGGAACGCTGTTACACCCGATGGCCGCTTCGTTTATACGAACAATGCCGGTAGCTCAAACATCTCCGGGTTTACTATTAACGGCAACGGAACATTAACCGCCCTACCTAACACGATTCAGGCAAGCAATCCGAATGGCAGCGCGAATATAGATCTGACAATCAGCGCGGATGGCAAGTTTCTTTACAGCTTGAATGCTGGAATCGGCTCGATCGGTATATTCGCTATCAACAAGGACGGAAGTCTTAAGAGGCTCGGCTTTATCGGTGGAGTTTCGGCAAAGAGCGGCTTCAACGGCATCGCAGCACTGTGATCTTTGCTATTGCGAGCGGCGGCATTCCCGCAACTCGCGCCTCTTACGGCAGAATGGAAAATGCTCGGCGTCGAGTGCAGGCGGACGGAAGTGAGCGCGATGGCGAACTCCTCAAGGGTAGAAACTTCTCAGCTCACGATTCGGGCGTGGCGCGAACAGGATGTGTCGACGGTCTATACCATGCTGCGCGAAGCGGCCATCGTACAGCACGGCGAGGACGACTTCTGTGCAGATCCGTCTACGCTTTCTCAAGATGGTTTTGGTTCAAACCCGCGCGTTCACTGCCTCGTCGCCGAGTTGCGCAAGGAAATCGTCGGCATCCTGTTGTATTTCTTCCTATATTCCACGTGGACAAGCCGCACCGGCTTGTACGTCGAGGATCTCTACGTTCGCCCGGATCATCGTCGGCAAGGTATAGCTCGCGCCCTAATGAGCGCAGCGGCTACAGTTGCACTCAATGCGGGCTGTCCTTATATTCAATGGGCGATCCTTCGAAACAACAGCCCCGCGCAGCGGTTCTACCAGTCACTCGGAGCTGTTGCTCTTTCAGAATGGTCTCTCATGCGTATATCGGGCCAGCAGCTTGAGCAGCTTAGAGCCCACAATCGGGCCGAACGAATTAGTTGATCATGGGTCAACAGGAATACTCACGCTCGAAAGCCGCGTGTTTGGTGATCGAAGCGTTGGGGCGTAACTCGTAGCGGTGCTTTTCGGGTTGGGGATTTAGAGCGCCCGCACGATTTTCCAGCGCCGGCTGAGGTGTCATCGAACTTCTTTGCGTCAAAAGAGGAATACCTTCGCATTGAAATGAGCGGCGCTGGCTATAATCGTGTTTCCTTCGATGGACTGGTTTCCACTGTGGCTGAGCCTGCGGGTCGCCGGGATCGCAACCGTTCTTGTTCTGACGCTGGGAACCCTGCTGGCGTACGTTCTCTCACACAAGAATTTCCGCGGCAAGAGCCTGGCGGATTCTCTCATAACGCTGCCGCTGGTATTGCCTCCAACCGTGCTTGGATACTATCTGCTGGTTTTGGCGGGGCGTGCTTCGCCTTTGGGGCACGTATATGAAGCCGTTTTCGGACAGCCTTTGGTGTTTACCTGGCAGGCGGCCGTGGTGGCTGCATTTCTGCACTCGGCCCCGATCTATGTGAAGGCCGCACGGGCCATTTTGGAGACAGTCGATTATCGCTTCGAATGGGCGGCGCACAGCCTGGGTGCGTCCGAATGGCGAACATTCTGGAGAGTCACGCTGCCCCTCGCATGGCGCGGTTTGAGCTCATTGGCCTCATTGACCTTCGCGCGTTCACTGGGAGATTTCGGCGTCACAATCATGGTTGCGGGCAATATACCCGGGCGCACCCAGACCCTATCGGTGGCGATTTATGATGCGGTGGAATCGGGCAATGGTCAACTGGCGCGGATACTGGTTTTGGTGGTATCGGCGCTGGCTTTGGCGCTGTTGTGGCCGGCTGGTTACTTCTCGCGCGGGACCCGAAGCGGGGCGGCAGTTTAGGTCACCGGCCATGTCTATCGAATGAGCGTTGATGCACGGCTAATAAAGCGACTTCGAGGCGTAGCCGGCACAGCCGCCTTCAAACTCGACGTTCACCTGCAAGCAGGTTCGGGAATTACCGCGCTTTTTGGCCCGAGCGGCTCCGGGAAGACGCTGCTCCTGAATTGCCTGGCCGGGTTCGTGCGTGCCGACGAAGGGCGCATCTTGGTGAATGATCGGCTCTATTTCGATGCCAGTACTGGCGTGCATGTGCCGCCGCGGGATCGTGCTTGCGGATATATTTTTCAGGACCATGCGCTTTTTCCGCACATGACCGTGCGCGAGAACCTTGAGTTCGCCGCGGCATCCCGCTCCTTGCAAAACGGTCCGCTGAACAGGCGCCGTCGCCTGAACGAGCTCCTGCAGGCATTTGAATTATCCGATCTGGCAGCTAGAAAACCGGCGCAGCTCTCGGGCGGCCAGAAGCAACGCGCCGCCCTGGCGCGCATTCTGGTAAATGAACCGGCGCTGCTTCTTCTGGATGAGCCCACGCGCGGACTTGATGCGCGACTTCGAGACAGTTTCTATCAGCTCCTGCGTCGTACTCGCGAACAGGTGAAAGCGCCCATCCTGCTGGTCACGCACGATCTGGAGGAATGTTTCGAGCTGGCTGATAGGGTATGCATTGTCGAGGGCGGACGATTTGTGCAATCGGGCCCACGAGACGCGGTCTTCAGTCGGCCCGCCAGCATAGAGATCGCGCGCTCGCTCGGCATCTACACCATCCTCCCCGCGGAAATAAAAGCGCTCGATCCGGGACGCAACACCAGCCGCCTGCAAGTATTCGGTTTCGAAGTCGAGGGGCCGTACCTGCCCGGACACTTGATTGGCGACCACGGCTCGCTTTGTATTCGATCGTCTGAAATCAAACTGCTGCCTGCGGCGGGACGGGCTTCGCGAAACCAGATTGAAGCGGGGCTGCTTCGCCAGAGCGCGTCGGCACGCGGCATTCTTTTGGAATTGGAACACGAAATTACGGCTCTGATCAGTGAATCCGAGTACGAGAACCTGCGCGGGCGTGACCGGTTGCGGATCGAGATACCGGATTCGGCCGGACACTTCATCGGAAAATAGAGAGCCGCTATGAAGCGCTATTACATTACGGATCGCAAAGCGGTGGGCGGATTCCGCCCGCTGCTGGAAGTAATCCGGGATCAGATGCACCTGGGAGTGGATTTCATCCAAATTCGCGAGAAAGACATCACCGCCCGCGAACTGTTCGAATTTACTCTGGCCGTGCTCGAAGTGCGCCAGAATGAGATTCGAAAGGAGTTCTCAACCAGGATCCTCATTAATTCCCGGGCAGATGTTGCGCTCGCAACAGGGGCGGACGGCGTGCACTTG
>JAFATG010000284.1 GCA_019244055.1 Acidobacteriaceae bacterium
CGTAGAAGCTTAGGTTTTCTGATCTTTGATGAAGTCGACCCGGTGCAAAGTAGCCGAGGGCGTTTCGCCGAACATCGCACGATATCGAATGGAGAACCGGCCAGGATCGCAGAAACCGTTGAGCCGCGCGACTGTTGCAACGGTTACCAATGCTGGATCTCCTCTGCGCAGCTGGCGACGCGCCGACGACATCCTCCGGAGGCGATCGTACGAGGTTGGGCTCATTGCAAGGTGCTCACGACACAACCGCCGCAGGTCTCGATCAGAGACTTGGAGGAGTGCACAAGCTTCGCTCATCGCGACCCTATTTTGATTGGTTCGAAGTAACTGCTCAAACCGAACCATGATCTCCTGGTTTCGGCGTTCCAAAATCATATCGCCACCTGGTGATCGCTCCGACATGCAGTCGACAAGCGCATGGAGCAATTGTTGCTGCAGGCCATATACGGCTTTCTCATTGATCAGAATCTGCGGACTCTTCACGGCCATCCGGACCGCCGCCGCGTGAAGGCTGCGTAGATTACGGCTGGCTGTGAGTGAAGGTCGCCAATGGCGTTCCGCCCGCGAAGGCGAGAACCCGGTACCGATTAGCGCGCTGCCATATTCGATAAGCCGCTCGGCAGGTAGGCAAATCGTACCCCAATCGCAAGCCCCGTCGATCCGGACATGCGCACGCACGCCAGGCCCCAGCGCTGCGAGCTCGTCCGGCCGCATCGAAATCCCACCACAAACCGCCGCTCGCGCCGTGCCGATGGAAAACAGAATCAATACAGTTTGTGCTGGCACAGCCACGAAGGCAATTCGAGGTAGACGTTCTTCTGCCGCCGACAAATGCAGTTCGTCCAGAGAGACTTGGATTAATCGAGCATGAAACGATCCGCGTCCAGTAACCAATAAGCTTAGAAAGCCCTGCATCCGCAATGCAGTTTCAAAATCCTCGGGCTCGCCAAAGACAGATATGGTGCTCTGTGGCATGTCTGGGTCGTTTCAAAGTGGCTGAGCGCAAGCCGGTTGGGTTGATCAAATCCGACCATCACAAGCAAATGTGTCGTTCGGCTGCTATGCGAATTCGGCAAAAAATTGCCTCAAACGGCGTCTGCTCGCGAATATTGATGCGGGATGCGACGCAATGCGATCCGGCCGTCACTCTACCGATCGAGCCGGGTCACGCGGTCAGCAATTAGCGGGAGCGATCTCGCTTCGCTTCCACCTCTTGCATTTTGCCGAAACTGCATAGCCGGCGCGCTCGCTCGCCGAGCACAATTGCGCGCCAGTAAGGCTGTTGAGGCTTGCCGTGATCAATATGAAAGCAGCGTTCACCCCGTTAAGGCATGCCGCTTGGAAGACGGGAGCGCCGGGGCGCTCGACCTGTGGCCAAAGCGCAAGTTCGCCCGGATCAACACTCAGGCGGGCCGAATTATGCGCGGCACTGCTGGTCCTGGTCCTTGGCGGCTGCGTACCGACAACGACTGATACCGTTCCGCTGTCCCAACCCTTACTCAGCCCACCTCCAAGCGAGAGTATCTCTTCTGGCGGCTATCGCTTCGAAGCGCTTTCAAATACCGAGCAACCCCCTGATCTGCTCGTGCTCGTCGCTATGTCGGGCGGGGGCAAACGGTCAGCCGCCTATTCTTACGGTGCGTTGAAAGGTATGCGTGAGGTAATGGTTCCGGGACCGTACGGTTCCCGGTCACTGCTGAGCAGCCTCGATGCAATCTCGGGCGTGTCGGGCGGCAGCTTTACCGCCGCCTATTACGGCCTCTACCGCGACGCCATGTTCGGCCGGTATGAACCCGATTTTCTTTACGCTGATACCAACGGCGAGATCAAGTCAGTTTATCTCGAGCCTTGGAATTGGGGATGGATGGTTGCCTCAGACGTGGGCACAAATGATTATATGGATCGTTATTACGACAAAACGATGTTTCACGGCGCGCGGTTCAAGGATTTGATGGCCCGCGGCCGGCCGCTCATCGGAATCACCGCTACCGACCTCAACTACGGCACGCCGTTTTTATTCTCCCAAGAGTTCTTCGATGTCATCTGCTCGGATCTCGAGGCATTTCCGGTGGCACGAGCCGTCGCTGCATCGAACGGCTTTCCGGGGCTGTTCTCTTCGGTCACCCTGACCAACCATGCCGCCGATTGCGGCGGCCGCAAGCCCGGCTGGTTGCTCCGGGTTTCCGAGGCCGATCGACGCGACCCGCTGTCGCGTCTCGGGGTTCAGGCCAAACTCATCGAGCGGTATCTGGACCCTAACAAAACGCGCTACCTGCATCTCGTCGACGGTGGCGTTTCCGATAACCTTGGTTTGCGCGTCGCCGGTGGCATGATGCAGAACCTTGCCGGGTCGCCGCGCGCGATCTCAGCTCTTGGGTATCAACGCCTGCGGCGTATCCTTGTTCTGAGCATCGATGGACAAGGCGCTCAGGACCCGAAGCTAGCGCAAAGCAAGGAGGTCGGAGGCCTAATATCGTCGCTACTGCGGGCGAGCGGCGGGCAGATCGATCGCTACAATTTTGACACGTTAAGGGCGACGCACGAGCAGCTACAGGAAGCCGCGCACGCGCTCCGGACTGCCCGATGTCAGATTGCGCAAACGATTGACGGGTTGCCCTGCGGCGATGTCAAAGCTCAGCTGATTCATATCTCGCTGGCCGCGATGCCCGCAGGACCGGAGAAGGATAAGTTGCTTGCCATCCCGACCGGGCTGACCATAGATCGTACCGATGTGGACCTCCTCGTTGAGGCAGGCCGCTCAGGAATTCTCAGTTCCGAGCCTTTGCGCCTCTTCCTGCGGGACTATGCTACTCGCCATCCTGCGCTGGTTGCTCAGCGGTGATGGACAGAACTATGGAAGAGAAGCTCGGTGAGGGTTAGCCGTTACGGATGGGCGGCCCCCGAATGGTCGCCGCCGGTTCGGCCAGCGATACTGTGACCACGGATATGGCGAGGGTCCTTCTGCATTTTTGACGCTGTCTCAGAATCGAACCCGAAGCCGCGCTCCGGCGACGGCCGCGGTATCGACGTTCGCGAGCTGCCCGAATTCATTGAGGGCTTTTTTCAAGCCCGGATTGATGATCTGAACGTCGGCGGTGACGTTGAGCCATTGCGTGACCGATATGTTGTAGTACATTTCGATCGCATCCTCGTGCTGCAGCCCGAGGTTCAACTGTTGCCGCAAAAACGGAACAAAATCGCTGCTGAATTGGGTGCGTGCTATTCCAATCCCGAAGCTATCGTCAGGCCGACCCGGCGCCACACCCTTTCCGCCGACTCCGGTGAGGAATGCATACTTGATTGGATTGGGGTTTCCATCCGAGGCGCCGAACGCGAAAAAGAGGCCGATACCATGCTTGGGGTCGTTATCAGGCTGCCAGAAGTATTGATCGAAGGCGTAGCTCAGCGCCCAGCTGCCGCTCGTTCGGTTGGCTGGTCGTGCCGGCACCAGCAGAGCCGGGAAGGTCTGCGCTAGTACCCCTTCGAGGACCGGCCCCGGATTGGCGAGACGGGGAAAGCGATCCTGCAGAAGCAGCACCGCGAGGTTCGTCGGATCCTGGGTCAGCGAGAACCGTTCTTTGTCGTTCCATGTGAAGCTGATGGATTGGTGACCAACCAGCCCAAATGGCTTTACCGTGAACTGGGCGCTGCCAAGGACCAACGCACTCCCATCGAACGCTTGGCTTACGCTGTCGCTGGTCGGCGTGCCGTTTGGGCCGAGCACCAGCGCCGACAGCAAGATATCCTCGCGTGGGATACCGATGACGCCGCCGCCGAACGTGGAGAGCGGGACCTGTTCGAGGGTCATTGGGAAATTGAATGCGGCATTCATGAATTGGGTGCGGTAGTCGCCGTAAAATTCGGTGACCCCAAGATCCACTGTGTTGATCTTGCCAATCACGAGACCAAATTGCGGGCTAAGGAACTGCATCAAGCTTGCATTCATCAGTGCGGTGGTTCGATCGTCGATTCCGGGCAACAGAGCCGCGGTATTGACCGGCACGATCGCTCCAACGTCGTGGAAGATATTGCTGCCAAAGCCGGTATCGGCCTCAAACTTAAGGAAACCGCCTGCCCAGAGACCAGCCTTCTGGGTATCGATGTTGAGCGTGTAATCGACATTTCCCCACAGGTTGCCGCTGACGTTGCGGCCGCCGGCGATGTTGACCTGCGGCGTCAAAAGCAGGTCCAGGTCGAGCACG
>JAFATG010000297.1 GCA_019244055.1 Acidobacteriaceae bacterium
CGCTGCAGTTGTACGAAGCCCAAAACGCGGTACAGATCGCTCAATATGCCAAGGCGGATCAATACGCGCCTGACGTTTTCCAGAACGCGGAGAGCCTCTGGAAACAGGCCCAAGAATATAGGGATCGCAAAGAATGGAAATCCGCCACTATGACGTCTCGGGAAGCCGTGCAAAAGGCCGAAGATGCACGTGTGATCTCGCTGCGGAAGCAGCAGCAGCTCGCCCGGGAACAGGAACGGCAGGAAGCGGCAGCTCGTCAGGCCGCGGCCGACCAGAGAGCGCGAGAGGATGCCGAGCGCGCGCGGCAGGCACAGCAGCAGGCCCAACAGGCACAGCAGCAGGCCCAACTAGAAGCACAGCAGCGAGCGGACGCCGAGCGTGCGCAGCGTGAAGCGGAACAGGCAAGGCAGCTAGCGGCCCAACAAGCCGCCGAGGCAAACCGCCTTCGTGAGCAGGCCGAGCAACAGAAAGAACAGCTCCGCGCTCAACTACTTCAGCAGTTCAATGCAGTTCTTCCCACTCGTGAAACCAGCCGCGGGCTCGTCGTGAATATGCAGGATGTGTTGTTCGCCACGGGTAAATATGATTTACAACAGCAGGCCCAGTTGGCGTTGGCAAGAATCGCCGGAATCATCGTTTCTCATCCTGGCCTGCACATTCAGGTCGAAGGCTATACCGATAGCACCGGGTCCGTGAATTTCAACCAAAAGCTTTCCGAGCAGCGGGCTGACACAGTGCGGAATTTCCTGATCAGTCAGGGCATAAATCCGGATAGCGTATCCGCCCAAGGTTATGGCCAGAGTTATCCCGTCGCCTCCAATGAGACATCTCAGGGCCGGCAACTGAACCGCCGCGTGGAGCTGGTTATCTCCGGCGAGGTAATCGGGACGAAAATCGGAGTGCCTCCTAGCCAAGCCGCGCCGGGTCCTGATTCTGCACTGCCACCGCCCGCGGGCGCTCCGAATCAAGCCCCAAACCCGCCACGCTCTTAGGCTGACCGGCTGCTTCAGTGTTCTTCCTCCGAAGGCCGCCTCGCGGGGCGGCCTTTTCATGGTCACAGTAGTACAACAGGAACTGCACTCCTGCTTGCCACTATGTCTTTCACGCGCCCCCTTCTCATCCTATTGATGATCAACGTGATTTCCGTCGCACAATCTCAGAACCGAGCGGAAGCATTGAACACACGCGGAAATTACGACCGCTCCATGACGGTCAACCGCTTCGGCATCGTAGCCACTAGCCAGACCCTCGCATCCGCGGCTGGCGCCGAAATTCTCCGGCAGGGCGGTAACGCGATTGATGCGGCAATCGCCGCCAACGCCGTACTTGGAGTAGCCGAACCAATGATGAACGGTATTGGCGGCGACCTCTTCGCAATTGTGTACCTAGCCAAAGACAACAAGCTTTACGGCTTGAATTCGAGCGGTTGGGCGCCGCAAGGCCTCACGCTTGAATTTCTCAAATCGAAAGGAATAACCGAGCACATTCCGCGTGATATTCAGGCGGTTACGGTGCCCGGGGCCGTCGCAGGCTGGGATGCACTCCACCAGCGCTTCGGGAAACTACCGCTCGATCGAGTTCTACAGCCGGCCACCTATGACGCCCGGAACGGCATTCCCATCGCCGAACTAGTTGCCGAAATCTGGCAGACCGAGGGCGAATCGCTCGCTAAGAAACCAGGGTTCAGTGAAACGTTTCTGAAGAGCGGCCATGCTCCGCAAACTGGCGAAATCTTCCGCAATCCCGATCTCGCCAACTCGCTCGAATTAATCGCTCGCCATGGCCGGGATGGGTTCTACCGTGGCCCTCTGGCAGACAAATTGGTACAGTTTTCGCACGAGCAGGGAAGCGTGATCGCCAACTCCGATCTCGCCGACTTTCAACCGGAGTGGGTTGAGCCGATTTCTACCACTTATCGCGCGTGGACCGTTTCCGAGCTTCCGCCAAACGGGCAGGGAATCGCCGCGCTCAGCATGCTCAACATCATGGAGCAGTTTCCTCTCGAATCCTACGGCCATAACAGCACGAAGGCGCTCCATGTAATGATCGAGGCCAAAAAGCTGGCCTACGCCGATCTCATCAGATACGTAGGGGACCCTCGTTTTTCCGATATTCCCGTCCAGAAGCTCCTGTCGAAAGACCTCGCCCGGCGACGGGCAGATTCGATCGATCCCAATCACGCGCACTGTGACGTTCTGCCTTCCGATCTCACCCAGCGGCTCAACGCCATGGCCGCCGAGACTACCTACCTCACCGCCATTGATTCCGACGGCAACATCGTCTCGCTGATCCAGAGCAATTACAGCGGCTTTGGTACCGGCCTCGTTGCACCGGGAACGGGTTTCGCTCTTCAGAATCGCGGGCAGCTATTTTCACTGAAACCGGGTCAGCCCAACACGCTCGCGCCCCATAAGCGCCCGCTTCACACCATCATTCCCGGTTTCATGCACAAAGGCGACGAAAGGATCGGCTTCGGCATCATGGGCGGCTTTAACCAGGCTCAGGCGCATGCCCAGTTCGTCTCGAACATTGCGGACTTTGGCATGAACATCCAAGACGCCCTCAGCGCGGCTCGGTTCACAAAGCCTACCTTTGCAGGATGCGATCTCTTGATCGAATCCCGCGTACCTGAATTTGTGAGGAACGAGCTCGCGGTGAAAGGGCATCAGCTCAAGCTGGTCTCTCCTTACTCCGATGAAACGGGCCGCGGGAACGCCGTTATGCGCATCGGCAGCGGCGTAAACTTCGGGGCTTCGGATCCCCGCGCCGATGGCGAAGCGATCCCGCAGGTCCCTGACTTCAACCGCCGATAACGAATGGCGGAATATTCTATCGCCCTTATTCCCGGCGACGGCATCGGGCGGGAAGTGACTCCGCTAGGTTTTGGCATCGCCCGTAAGGCGGCCGAGAGAGCCGGTGTTGTGCTCCACGCCACTTCCTACGATTGGGGAAGCGATTACTATCGGGAACACGGGCGCATGATGCCGCCTGACGCGCTCGATACGCTTCGCCCCTTCGACGCGATTCTATTGGGAGCGGTCGGCCATCCCGAAGTTCCGGATCACGTTACGCTGAACGGCCTCTTGCTCCCGATTCGCCGCACATTCGATCAGTTCGCAAATGTTCGCCCCGCAGTGCTTTTTCAGGGAGTCGAATCGCCGCTCAAAGCCTTTCAACCCGGCGATATCGATATGGTTGTCGTTCGTGAGAACACCGAAGGCGAATATGCGCAGGCGGGCGGCTTCGTCCATCATCAGCATCCGGATGAAGTCGCTGTCCAGACGTCTGTGTTTACGCGCCATGGTATCGAACGCATCGTGCGCTATGCCTTCGATCTGGCTCGCAGCCGCAATAGAAAGCGCCGCGTTGCCTCGATCACAAAATCCAACGCCCAGGGTTACAGCATGGTTCTATGGGACCGAGTGTTTCAGCAGGTCGCGGCCGAATACCCTGACATACAAACCGAATCGCTCTTGGTCGATGCCGCAGCTATGAACTTCATCCGGCGTCCGGACACGTTCGACATCGTCGTGGCTTCCAATCTGTTTGGCGACATTCTCAGCGACCTTTCAGCGATCGTTGCGGGCAGCATCGGCTTGGCCGCGAGCGCGAATATCGATCCGACCCGCCGCTTTCCGTCTATGTTTGAGCCGGTCCACGGGTCCGCTCCCGATATCGCGGGGAAGGGAAGTGCCAACCCCCTGGCCGCCATCTTCTCGGCAGCCATGATGCTGGATCACCTCAGGCTTGCCGAAGCTGCCCAGGGCATCGAAAACGCTGTGCGAAAAGTTCTCGCTAACGGCCGTGTTCGCACGCCCGACCTGGGTGGTTCCAGTTCCACGGTCGAGGTCGCGGCTGCGGTTTCCGAGTGCCTGTAGAGCGGTTTCGTGGAATTACTTTTTGAACGAGATCCTTTGGATCTCTAGTGCTTTGCCGGTCGCCTCGTCGGCCCGGATCACAGCTCCATGCAGTTCAACGCCGTGCCGTGCCGCCTCCATGCGTCCGGCAGCACCGGTTAGAAAGCGCCGCAGAATGGTCTCTTTTTCTATGCCGATCACCCCATCATACGGACCGGTCATACCTGCGTCGGTCTGGTAAGCGGTCCCGCCGGGAAGCACACGTGCATCGGCGGTCGGGACGTGCGTGTGGGTACCGATCATCGCTGTTACGCGGCCATTCAGATACCAGCCCATTGCTACCTTTTCGCTGGTGAGCTCGGCGTGGAAATCCACGATGCGAATTTTGATTGCAGGGTCGAGAGATCCCAGCAACTCATCGGCCTTGCGGAACGGGCAGTCGATGTTCGCCATGTGCGCCCGACCCTGGAGGTTTAGTACGGCGTAGGGGATGCCATTCCGCGCGATTGCGGAGTATAGACCGTTCCCGGGTAGACCCGGAGGGTAGTTGGCCGGCCGCAGCAGGCGCGGCTGATGATCGTAGTAGTCGTGAATCTCACGTTTGTCGAAGCTATGGTTGCCCCCGGTTAGGACATCCAGGCCAAGCGACAATAGCTCCTCGCTGATCAGGGGCGTGATTCCGAAGCCCCCGGCGCTATTCTCGGCGTTGGCGATCGCCAGGTCGATCCGGTACTCGGTGATAAGGCGATTCAGGTTCTCGGCGACAATGCCGCGCCCGCCAGAGGCGAAAATGTCGCCCACAAAGAGAATATTCATCGCCAGGGATATGGGAGAGAAAAGCGTCCCAGCGAGGCTTCCGGCTCAGCCTCCGTCATTGACCCCTATGAATCCAGGGGGGAATCCTCCGAGCACCTTTAGGCTTCTCCATGGCAGTAAATGCCGGAGCCTGCACACCAGCGCTAATTCGAGTGGGACTCCATGACATTGATTATCGGATCAATTTTTTGGAGGCCGAGGAAGACGCTCTCGCGGGGAACGCTCACGGTCAGAATACCAGAAAATTGGTATTTTGCCTATCGACTTCGAAACCGGTCTTGCGATAGAAGATCGGGTCAGACGATCAGCAAGGGAGTCGGTAGAGCCGGATCGGCCAGGCGCAGATAAAAGTGACCGATGCCAGCGAGCCCCAGCATCAAATCGGGCAACTCATTGGTCCCGGCAAGACCGCAGGGCCAGGGCACGC
Organism: Acidobacteriaceae bacterium; assembly: GCA_019244055.1. Lineage (GTDB taxonomy): Bacteria > Acidobacteriota > Terriglobia > Bryobacterales > Bryobacteraceae > Bog-105. Next base: position 5,101 of record JAFATG010000297.1, read on the forward strand.
GCCGGCGTTCGAAGCGATCGAGTGCCTCGGAGGCGAGTGACAGGACGGGAGCAAGCAGAGCGGCATCATCAAACACACGAGAGGCCGAGATCAGGACATCGGCATTCCCACTCGCGCCATGGCAGAGAGAGAAGTTGCCCATCGAATGAACGTGTTGGCCTGTAGTTGCCAAAGCTACGCTCGCCTCCGATCGCATTTCACTTTCGCCTAGAAGTTGCCAGGCGCGGAGGCGAGACAGTCCGACCCCGGCAGCGCCGTGGCACCAGGCATTCAGAAATTGGATTCGGTCGTCGCGGTAATCCGGCCAATTACCGCGGGTAGCATCGAATTGAGCGCGTTCATAGCGGAAGCCATCCAAGGCAGTGACGAGAAAGCGGGGCTCACCAGTGGCCCGATACAGTTCAAGGAGCGCCCACGAGATACCCGCCACACCATGTGAGAAGCCCGTCAAGTGGCGCTTCGCTCGAACGGTATTCCAACTGGATCCCTCGTCAGAGCGATGCGCTTGCGCAAGGAGTAAGTCGCCATGCTCGATTGCGCGGTCGAGGAGGCGCTGCTCAGACGAACGGGCATATGCGAAAAGTAGAACGGCGATTGCGCCGGCACTTCCGGAGATCAGGTCGAGTTCCGCCGGGTCTGGTTCAGACTGACGACTCAACTCTTTCCAGTCAACCTCTCCGTGCATTTCAAGTTCGCCGTAGAAAACCCCAAGGCCGCCAGCGTAGAGACCGGGGCCCCGGATAGGGCGTTTCGAGATCGCCTGACGTAATGCGGCTTCGGCAGTGGCGCGAAAAATTCGCTCGCCACTGGCATTCGCGAGGCGAAACAGAAACAGCGCGATGCCGCTCGTGCCGTCGTATAAATCCCCCGTTAAGGCACGATGGCCGAGGGTCCCCTTAGAATCCATGAAATCCGCGGTCCAGTTGCAACAATTGTGGCTCCAGAGAGCATCGCGGCACAGGCGCGCGCCGATTCTATCGGCCGCGTTGAGAAATTCGCACATGTCAATCTGGAAATGGGAACGGGTAAGACTCACTAGATCCCGGGTTCAGCCAGGGGCGCTCGAGCGAGAGTCCGTGGTTTTCAAACTCCTCGTTAAGGGAGCTCAGTCGCTCGGGAACACTCAGTGTTCGAGAACGGACCATCGCGTTTGCCAATAGCCGGCAACGATGCTGGCCGAAGCTCTCGCCGGGATCCTCGGCTAAAGCAAGACCGGGGGCCAGCTCTCGAGTGAATAACGGCGTGTCAGACGACAGCCACGGCTGAAGCCGATCGTAAAGAGATTCCAGCACCCGGGCGATGATCGGGTAATAGTAGCGATGCGCGTATAGAACAGCGGCGTCTCGCCGCGGATACTTGGATCGCTTGTTGGGGCATTTGATGCGGAAGGGCACCTGGAACCGGTTCAGTTCGCGCGTGGCCTGTTCGATCAGATGCCTCGAGCCGTCGGCACTGATGTTCCAGTAGAACCGCAGGACTCCGGTGTTCTCTTCGAAACGGCTGATCGCCTCGCCGAACGCGTAGTAATAGCTTGATTGAAGCGAGGTCGAAGCGGCAGGCATGAAGACCAGGAGCGCGCCTTGCTGTTCGGGTCCGCAACCAGGTCCGCGAGAGCTGATATATTCACCAGCGACAAACACCCGGAGAGCGCCATTCTTGCGCGCCAGTATTCGACCGTTGCTCAGAGAATGCTCGATAGACCAACCTTCATCCCAACCGGAATGGCTCTGATTAGCGGCAGAGAGGAGTGGCAGTAGATCGTCATCGTCCGTTTTAGGAATCACGGTCCCGCTTACCGCGAGAATGGATTTCACATAGCAATGGTCATAGAGCCAAGCGCTCAGAAGCGTAGCGTCCTCCGGATAGGGAGGATCTATCGTGAGGACGCCGTTCAGTTCGAGGCGAAGGTGTGCCACGCGGCTCCCAGCAAGGTATCTGCAGCCCATACAGGCCGCGTGAGAATATTCAGGCTCGCCTGAAGCAGGCGTACCACGCTGGGCGTGAGTTCCGGGGCTTTTTCCAGAGATTCGAACGCCGACTGAAGCATGCGAACCGCGGCAAACGGAATGATAGCGGAGACTAGATCTTGGGAACCGAGAGCTCTTCGCTCTGAGTACGCGGCTAGGGCAGCATGCAGGGCCGGCTGAATCTGATCCGCGCTGTAGCGCTGTGGATAGCGGACGAAGAAGTTCCAATATGACTGGAGGAGGGTGGCGACGTCCCATCGTGGATCACCCCAGCTCAAGCATTCCCAATCGATTAGGCGAGTCGACTCGCCATCAGGAGCTACGAGCCAGTTCTCTAGCTTCGAATCGGCGTGGATGAGGCATTCGTGACGCCACCGGTTTCGCAGGTCATCGAGTGCCGGGGCAAATTTCGGATACCTGCGAATCGTGTGAAGCAGTTCGCGGCGGCCTGGGCTGCCCTCGATCAGATCCTCTTCCTCGATCTTGTGAAGAGAAAAGAACCAGGGTACGTCGTCCGGATAAGACTGGCGCAGTTCCGAAGAAGCTGTGCGCGAGTGAAACTCGCCGAGTATGCCGCCGATGTGGCGAGCGAGTTCCGGGGAGAACCGTTTCAACGAATCAAAGGCGGAGGCGTAATTGAGAAGAAACTCCAAAATGAGCGCGCTCGCTTCGGGGTCGTAGGCATGGCAGGCAGGGAGAATCGGCTGGAGAAACCGAAAGCGCGGATCCGATTGCGAGTGATGATACAGTGATGCCTCGGCGTCAAGCGCGGAACGGTTGATTGCATCCCACTTCCTGACCTGCTTTATGAAATAGTGCCGGTCTCCGGCGTGAATCCAGAAATCGCGATTGCGGCGGCCCAAGGAGCGGACCGTGAATTGGCCAGATACAGCGTCCTCCAGCGAGGCAAACTTCTTGTCAGCAAGATAGTAAAGGACGTTGGCCTCAGTCAGAAACACGCGGCCAGGCTAATGAATACCCGTGTAGCGGGCTGGAGGCGGCGGGTGAGACCAGCCGGGGACCCTCGCTATGAATGCGCCGGCTTCCCTTTCGTGTTCTTTGCACTGCTCCCAATGCTCAGCGCAAGTCTTGCCCCGAGTGTGATCGGGCATCTCCTTACACTCCCCGCGGCTGGTGCAATGCATTCCGGGAGTCCTTGGCTCTCCTGGTTCACAGGGGTCGCAAGTGCAGTCGGGGCGTTCCGATCGCGACTCACATACACAACTACAGGTGCGGCCGGGAGTGTGGCCCACGATCCACCCTTCCGGGGCCGTCTGAAGCGGGTACTGCTCCGCACGTAGGATTTGGTCGAAATCATCGGCCAAAGGGCCCTCAAAAACTTCGTTCCAAGCACCCATTGGCTGTCCAGTCCCGAAGCGAAATGTAACAGAACCCGCGGCGCAATACAAGTCCTAAGAGTTTCCGTTCATCATCCAAATGCTGCCTGACCGTTCGATGAGACCGACCACAATGCCATCTGAGCCGAGGACCAAGGGATTGTAAAAATTAGGCGCCTCGAGGACCGCGGAGGGAGTGTGGAAGTGGCGCACCGCAAAGGGTTGGCCTACCGGCTGCTTCGTGTCTTTATTAAGGCGCAACCCCCAGATGCAGTTAAATCCGTCCCGGGACGAGCTGAAGAAGAGCACAGTTCCATCCTTCGACCAAACAGGCTGGGGGTCAGAGTCCGGCGAGTGCAACACCTCCATCCAGGAGCTCCGAGCAGGCGGCCGGGACAGAGAAAACGGCGCAGCGTAAATTTTGTAGTCGCTTCTGGCTTTGAATGCGGTGAATAGCAGCCACTTTCCGTCCGTTGAAAGAGAATCAGCACGCAAATCCAGAATGGGATCCCGCATGAAGATGGTGTGGGTCCACGACTGGATAGTCAGCGCCCCAATTGAAGTCTTGGGAAGGCTCGGCGTTCGGTAGAGAAGAACACGGCTATCAGGAGTCCAAACCTCCGGCTGCTGACATTCCGCACATGCTTCGCGCGACGTACCGCCCACAAATGGCGTAATGAAGATGGTCGGGTTTGCAAGATAATTCTCGCGCCAAGCAACCAGCGTGCCATCCGGGCTGATTAGAGGATCTATTCGCTCCCGAGCACCCCCGAAAGTCAATTGGTGCTCCACATCTGTCACCGTGTCTCGGGTCCAGACTTCCTCGTTTCCGCTCCTGTCGGTCGTGAAAACGAGCTTACGGCCATCTTCGGAAACAGAGCCTGGGTAATCGTCACCGGTATCTCTCGTCAGCGGCACGGGCTCAGCAGCGGCTCTAACGGTACGTGGGTCGATGGGAAAGCGCGACAGGTTGGTAGCTTGGCTCAAGTTGGAGAACACAATGCGCCCGTCCCGTGCCACCGAAGGGGAGTCTTCAATAGCTGTCGCAGTTGTAAGCCGCCGTATGGGCCCGGAAGGCTGATAGGTGCGCGGGTCGAGAGCAATCTCGCCGATATACGCGGGAGATGCCATGTCTTCGGTGAACAATACGAAATGTTGGTGCCAGGAGTGAGGTCTCGGAGCAGACTCCTCCGTGATCATGTGGCCGCAAGGAACCGCGGGACCGCCGTCCAGCGGAGTCGTGTACCAGCCATACGTTGTGTTGTCGCGGTCACCGGTCCGTATGCCGACGAAGAGGATCCGTTTGCCATCCGGGCTCCACACCGGATACAGAGAAGCGCCAAGATCGGGACGGACTTGCTGAGTCGTGAAGTTTGACAGGTCAACAATGAACAGGTCTCCGCTGCCGGATCTGATCGGGTACGGGTTGCGCGGCCCCTTCCAATATGCGATTTGCGTTCCGTCGGGAGAGAACTGGGGATCGCGGCCGCCATCGGCGATACGGCGTTCGGACCCACCGAGCGTAGGAGCGAGATACAAGCCACTGCCGCCACGCTCGGAGTGAAAGGCGATTTGGGTGCCATCAGGCGAGAACGTTGGCTCGTCATCGTCCGCGGGGTCGTGTGTCAGGCGGACGGCTTGCGATCCACCGATCTGGCGTACCCAGATATCGAGATTGCCTTCGCCGCTTCGATCGGAAGCGTAGGCTACGAATTTGCCATCGGGAGAAATAGCTGGATCGATGTTTAAGCCGCCTTCTGTGGTTAATCGAGTGAGCTTCGGAAGCTCGGGTTGGGGCTGATGTCGACCGTGCAAAATCCAGAGACCGGCACCAACGCAGAGCAAGAACAGGATGAGATTGCCGAGAACGAGCCAGCTACGAAGCGTATCTTTTGCCCGAGTGGTAGCAGACGGCGCAATGCCAGGGGAAAGCAAGCTGCGAGACAGGTTGGAAGAGCTTTCGGATCGGAGATCCTGGAGGGCTGCTTTGATTTCCGTCATGCTCTGAAACCGGCGCTCGGGATCTTTGCGCAGACAACGCGCTACGATCCACGCGAGTTGGGGAGCGATTCCCCGTACGAGGTCGGTCAATAAGGTTGGCTCCCTATGGACGATGGCGGAGAGAACTTCGAACTTCGGGCCCGCGAAGGCCGGACGCCCGGTCAGCATTTCGTATAAGAGCAGGCCGAAGGCGAAGATGTCCGAGCGCGCATCCACGGGCTGACCCAAAGCCTGTTCCGGGGCCATATAAGACAAGCTGCCGACAATCATGCCGGCAACCGTGTAAACGGGCCGGAACGGCGATAATTGCGTATCCGAGGAGGCGGGCGTTTTCTGATCCACCTCAGGATCGGCCCCCGTCAACTTAGCCAAGCCGAAATCGAGCACCTTCACTTGTTTTCGCGAAGTGATTATGATGTTGCCCGGTTTCAGATCGCGGTGCACGATGCCGGCGGCGTGCGCAACAGCCATCGCGTCGGCGATCTGGATGGCATATTGAAGAGCTTCATCGACCGGCAGCGGGCCGCGTTGCGTGACAGCCTGCAAAGTCGAGCCCTCCACAAACTCCATGGCGAGATAGTCGAGGCCTTCATGTTGGCCGATGTCGTACACCTGGATGATGCCAGGATGATTCAGAGCGGAAACGGATCTGGCTTCCTGGAGAAAGCGGCGCTTTCGATCCTCAGTTATGTCTTCGGATTTGAGGAATTTCAGAGCGATGAAGCGTTCCAGGCGGGTGTCTAGAGCTTTGTAGACTACGCCCATTCCGCCTTCGCCCAATTTCTCGAGAATTTGGTAGCTGGAGACGGACTGGCCAACCATCAGCGACATCGGCGATGCGAAATTCGGTGCGTTTCATTATCGCGCAGCGATGCGGTGCCTCGAGTACGGATTCGGGCAGTACCCTTTCGAGTTATGCCTTCTGTGCTGGGACGCTTACCGTGGTGCGCCCTGTTCCGACCAAATCCAGCACGGGCAACCCAGAGTTTTCGATCTGCCGTGCGATCGCGTCACGTTGCTTCTGCCCCAGAACGACGTAATCGGCCCAGGATAGGAGCCGGCCGAGATCGCTTTCCATGAGCCGACCGATATGGGGAATCGTAGCGAGGATGTAATTCTTGTTGCTGCCGTAAATCGCGTCAAGCTGAATATGCGGATCAAACACCCGCACGTCGCGCCCTTTTCCAATGAGCTGTTCAAGCAAGGAAACGACAGGGCTTTCGCGCAGATCGTCGGTGTTTTCCTTAAAGGCAAGGCCGATACAGGCGATGCGCTGAGCGGGCAAGTCCATGACGGCTTCGATGGCGCGGCTGAGTTGCTCGTTATTGCTCGGCAGCACCGATTCAAGCATCGGCAAGCGAACATCGAGCCGTGAGGCCCGGTATACTAGACCGCGCAGATCCTTCGGTAAACAGGAGCCACCAAATGCGAACCCAGGCTTCAGGTAAGCCGCCGAGGCATTCAACTTAACATCGGCGCAGAGAGTGCTCATGACTTCACTAGGCCCAATGCCGAGCCTTGCGCTCAGGGCACCGATCTCATTTGCGAATGCAATTTTTACGGCGTGAAAGGCGTTGCAGGCGTACTTGATCATCTCGGCTGTGCGGAGCGACACCAGACAGGGAGGAACCTTGAGCGGCTCGTAGAGGCTGGCGACCCGATCCACCGCGGCGCGATCCTCTCCCCCCACCACCACAAGCGAAGGCTCTATAAAATCCAGCACAGCGACGCCCTCGCGCAGAAATTCGGGGTTCGAGACGACCGGCGTCGAGGGACCAAGCGCGGGAATCACAACCTCTTCGCAGGTTCCGGGAAAAACGGTACTGCGGATAGCAACGATTAGCGGCTTGTGGCGCGAAGGCAGAGACTCGGCAATTTCGCCAACGACGCGCCGGAGCTGATCGAGGTCCAGATTGCCATTCTTTTGGGAAGGTGTACCGACGCAGATAAGGGCAATGTGCGCCTCGGCAATAGCTTCGGGTAGAGAAGTAGTCGCCCGTAGGGAACCGGCCGCCACGGTGGCGCGGATGATCTCTGCGAGGCCGGGTTCGAAGAACGGTGCTTGCCCGTCTAAGACATTTCTGACCTTATGCGCGTCCCGATCCACGCCGAAAACATGGTTCCCGAGGTGAGCCAGGCAGGCGGCGGTGACGCAACCCACGTAGCCGAGCCCGACCACAGCGATATTGACGGGTGCGGTGTTGACAGGTGAAGAGGCAGAGCTCACTGACAAGAGTCCTTCTAAGAATTGGTGTCGAAACCTCTTAATCGTATCCGTTCAGAAAATAGGCGCTAAAGCTCAAATCCACCCGCGCACCCAATAATAGGCCACCTTTGAGGTCTCGCCGACAAGAGAGATAAACGCCGACCACCGCAAATAGAGTGTGGCGGCTCGCTTTCCAGCATCTGGAATCGGAAGTGGCTCAACCGCGAGGCCAGCTTTGCGAAAGGCATGACTGGCGCGGAGCATGTGGAAGTCGCTGGTCAGGAGCACGTTGGGGCCGGGCGCGTCCTTGAGTAAGTGCGCGCAAGCGAGCGCATTCTCGCGAGTGGAGTCAGAGGTGTTTTCGATGATGATAGCGTCTCGCGGAACTCCGGCATACACGAGGAATTTTCCCAGAGGCCCGGAGACATTATGGCCAACCACGACCACACGACTCCAGCCGCCCTCGTGCCACGCGTTTGCGGCGTAGAGCGCGCGCCAGTAAGAGGAGTACCCTACCAGACCGTCGCCCGCGGATTCCGCGCCGAGGACAATGAGCGTTTTCCCACGCGAATCGGGCCAGGGTCCGGTCAGAGCCGCCGTCCACCAGGAAACGATCGGGGTAAACGTGACAAGCAAGACTAACAGCCCGATAGCGGCCAGCGCGTTCCAGGTGGATCCGAGTAAAACGCGAATATCAGTCTCCGAGAATCTGCCGCGCCCGTTCGACTGTGATACCTTCGCGCGAGCCAACTTCCAGCAGCGTCGCCATTTGTAGAGGGAAATCGCCTTCCAGGGTGGAGACTAGCGACTGGCCCGGGCACTTGGCGCCGTACGTAGAGGAAAATTTCGATTCGACAGCGCTCTTCGGCGCGGAAAATGACAGGTTCACCTGCCCTGCTGCAGGACCAAGCTGCCAGATCTGTTCGCAGCTATGCCGGCCCGAGCCTTGAACCTCATCAAAGACCAGCAGCCGATTGGGGCGAAGCAGGACTCGCCGGCGATGGCTGAATTCTCGATAGTGGCAGCTAGCATCGATGAGTCCGCCGTCTCGATCCGGCTTCCATGCATTCAAGGAAACTTTGGGTTTTGAAGCCCAGCGAAATGGCCCGGAAGGAATTGCTTGGTCAAGACCGTCTATGCGGATCGTATTATGAGCGCCAGAACCGCGAAACCAGTCGCGCTCCTGTGGATCGGCGACATAGGTATACGTTCCGGGATCCACGAAGACGCGCTCATCATTGAACCAGACGATCACGTTCAACGTGTCGGAGTGGCTGTGCCCTGCGCCACCCCAACCAAATGGGCCCGCGTCGATTTGGACCACGAGATCGCCGGCCTGCAGAAAGGCTGTTCCCGAGTCGGAGAACAAGCGCGATCCCTGCGGACGGGAAGGCGTCGAATTGTTGGCCCGAAGAACCTGTGGGCCCAGCCACCACACCGCTTGCTCATGCAGATCCTCCAAGTTGCCGCCGAAAGCGGGGCAATCGAGAAGGACTCCGGCCGTGGCGAGAGTGGCACGGCCAAATGAATCGCGGAGGCCGTAGGGGTGAAACAGCCGGCCGCCATCGTCATCGCCAGTGAACGTGATGCGCCGCGCGGGTCCCAGCAACCAGAATAGGTATTCGGCCATCAACTTCAGCGCGGACCGAAGCTGCGCCGGACGTCCGGCGAGGACATAGAACAGCAAGAACAGATCCAGTGCGTAGATGTGGTAATAACTCGATTGCTCGAAATGAGAGCCGTCGGGCCGAACCTGAAAGTTAACTTGGGCCAGGACCACTTGGGCGCCGCGGCTTCGCCATTTTGCCGCCCCGGGAAAACTCGGAAAGAGCGTGCCGAGGGCGTGGAGGGCAACCGCTTCGCCGAGCAGGTGAGTGTTCGGCGAAAAATAGATCGATAAGTTTTCCGCCAAATGCAAGCCGTGGCGATAGAGCCCTGTCAGGAAGAGCCGCCGAAAGCTGTCGGGCATGCACGAGGCGGTGAAATGATAAGCCCAGATCCACGAAAGCGATCGGAAACCTACTTCGAGCGCGCTGGCCCAGTTTATCCCTCGCTGGAATGGGTTCTGTTCCAGCCAGCTTTCGAGCTCCTTGAAGATCTCGTTTAGGTATCTCCGATTTCCGGAGAACAGAAACGCTTGCGCAAGGAGAACCAGATGCTGGTGACGATTCAGCTCCCAGACGAACTTGTGATCGCCGACCGCATCGAACGACAGATAGGGGATGCGGCGGAAATAGGCCGTGCTCGACCCGCGATTGTGCCTGTAGTCGTGGCGCCAGCGAATATCGGGACCCGTGCTCAGCGAGCAGCCAAACAGCGGAAACTCGTGCCGAAGCACCAGATCGGCATTGCGTATGACTTCGGCCGCAAATATCGAATCGCGCAACGCTTTGATTACCTGGCGACCATCCGGAAGCGCGAGCTGTAGCCGCGCTTCACCGCGGAAACGCGGCTGAGTTGCCAAAAGAAATACGTTGGCCGCCTCCTGACGCGCGCGGAAGGCAACCTCAGAGGGGCTTCGCATCTAATATCTCGAAGACTATCGAGGTAGTTCGATACGGCTGGCCGTCGTCTCGACAGCTGCCCTTGAGCCGTGGAAGGAGCTCATGATGCCGTCAGCGATCCGCTCACTGGCCTGCCCGTCCCCGTATGGATTGTGTATGCGGGCCATTCGCTCGTATTCAGATGTGTCCTCGAGCAGTCGGCTGGCCTCCGCGTAAATCGCGCCTTCGTCGGTCCCAACCAGCTTCACCGTGCCGGCAATCACAGCTTCGGGTCGTTCAGTCTTTTCACGCATCACGAGAATCGGTTTACCGAGCGATGGACCTTCTTCCTGAACGCCGCCTGAGTCCGTCAACAAAATATGCGCGCGGCGCATTAGATCCACAAAGGGGACATAAGTCAAAGGCTGAATTAGAAGCACATTCGGCCGGCTCGCCAAATATTTGTTTACGGGTCCCTGCACGTTCGGATTCGGGTGTACAGGATAGACGATTTGAACATCATCCCGCGTGGCGAGACGCGCCAATGCACTGCAGATTCGCTCGAATCCCTCGCCGAAGCTTTCGCGCCTGTGCGCAGTAACCACGACTAGTTTCTTTGAATTGTCCAGAGTGAGGCCGGTGAGCGGTGACAGCTTCCCGCGCTCGAGACCGTCTCTCACATATAAGACAGCATCGATGCCAGGGTTACCGGTGACGAAGATCTTGGCTGAATCTACGCCTTCGGCCAGGAGATTGTCGCGTGCCCATTCGGTTGCGGCGAAGTTCAACCTCGACAGACGGGTAGTGATGACGCGGTTCATCTCTTCGGGAAATGGCTGCCGCATATCGAAAGTGCGCAGGCCAGCCTCGACGTGGGCGACGGGAATATCTAAATAAAATCCAGCCAAGGCACCGCACAGAGTAGTGGTTGTATCTCCCTGGACGATGACCATATCGGGCCGCTCGGAGGTCAGCACCCCTTCAAGAGCCGCTATCATCCGTGAGGTGGATTGGAACAATGTCTGGCCCGGCTGCATCACATTCAGGTCATGGTCAGGTTCCACGTCGAAGACGGAGAGGACCTGGTCGAGCATATGCCGGTGCTGGGCGGTGACGCAGACCCGGGGTTCGAATTCGCTTCGGCGATCGCGTTGGTGCAACAGAACGGGGCACAATTTGATCGCTTCGGGGCGCGTGCCGAAGATGAAGAGAGTTTTGATCATCCTTCCGATAGAATTAGTGTACGATTGCCGTAAGTACAGGAAACAAAAGGACCGAACGAGACCGTCCCCAGCCCGGAACCAGTTGGCAAGAGATAAGTTCCCACCGGGCAAGCACCTACCAAGAAAGGGCCCGAGAACACAATGTGCGGGATTGCCGGATTTGTCAAGTTGAAGCACTGTAGCGCCTCGGCTGGCGACCTGCGGCGAATGATGAACACCATCACTCATCGCGGGCCCGATGCTTATGGTTTTCGGGAAGACGGTTGTGCGTTCCTGGGTCACCGCAGACTGAGCATTATCGATGTTGCCGGCGGGCAGCAGCCCATGTTCAACGAGTCCGGCTCAATGTGGATCACATATAACGGAGAGATCTTTAACCACGCTTCGCTGCGGCCGAACCTGGAGAACGCCGGGCACCGTTACACCACGCGATGTGATACCGAAACGATCATACACGCCTACGAGGAGTACGGACGGGCTTGCGTCGAGCGTTTCCGCGGCATGTTCTCCTTCGCCATTTGGGATGCGGAACGGCGGACCCTGTTTTGCGTGCGCGATCGGCTGGGTATTAAGCCGTTCTATTACTTCGCAAACGATCGCATTTTCACTTTCGCTTCCGAAATCAAGGCGCTACTGAGCTTGCCGGATATCCGCGCCGAGCTTGATGAGACGTCGCTACCCGAATACCTGCTGTTTGGTTACGTGAGCAGCGAATCCACCCTGTTTCGCGGGATCCGGAAACTGATGCCCGGGCACACGTTGCTGCTCGATGCCAATACCGGGCGAATTGACATCCAGCGGTACTGGGATGTTCCAGAAACGGCAAAATGGGAGCAGCAAACCGACGAAGAGTGGATCCGCGAGTGCCGGGAGCGGCTAGAAGAAACAGTGCGCATGCGTCTCATGAGCGATGTGCCATTGGGCATGTTCCTGAGCGGTGGCGTGGACTCAAGTGCGATCGCGGCGCTGATGAAACGGCTGCGCAGCGAGCCGGTTAAAACATTCGCAGTTGGATACAAGGAAGATTCATATAGCGAACTGTCGTACGCGCGGCATGTATCCGAGGCAATCGGTACGGACCATCATGAAGTTGTCGTTGGAATGGACAATTTCTTTAATAGCTTGCCGCGGCTGATCTGGCACGAAGACGAGCCGATCTCGTGGCCCTCCAGTGTTTCGTTGTACTTTGTCTCCCGGCTCGCGTCCGAGCACGTCAAAGTGGTCCTAACGGGCGAAGGCAGCGATGAGTTATTCGCGGGCTATCATCGCTACCAACATTATCTTTCGAATCGACGCTGGGCCGACAGATACGCCACAATAATGCCCGCCCTGCTGCGGAGTAGGATTCGCAGCTCGATCCAAGATTCGGGCCTGCTATCGGCCAACATACGCCGGAAGCTGCAGCACACGTTTCTGGGTCGGGAGAACAGCGTGGAGTCGCTGCATCTCGACAATTTCTATGGAGCCTTTTGCGCAGCCGAACCGCAACCGATGGTCACGGATCCGGTCCTAGCTGCGGAAAATCCGTACGCAACATACCTGGGCTACTGGAATTCGCGGCACGGCTCGGTTCTTTCGCAAATGCTGTACGCCGATCAGAAGACGTATCTGGTGGAGCTATTAATGAAGCAGGACCAGATGAGCATGGCTGCTTCGATCGAGAGCCGCGTGCCGTTTCTGGATCACCCCTTTGTGGAGTTTGCCGCGCGCGTTCCGAATCATTTGAAAATTCGAAACGGATCCGGAAAGTACATTGTGAAACGTGCGGTAGAAGATCTGCTTCCGCACGAGATCATTTACCGGCAGAAGATGGGATTTCCAACGCCCATTCGCGATTGGCTGCTGGACGAGCGAGCAGAACCGCTATTCGCTTTACTGCTGGACCGAAAGAGATTACTAGCGGAATATGTGAGCCTCGAATTTGTCGAGGACCTGATCGAACGACAGCGCAGCCGGACAGAAGATGCCACAGACCGCTTGTGGCGCTTGCTGAATCTGCAGCTCTGGGGAGACATCTTCCTCACTGGCCGCAGCGAGGAGCATTGGGATGGGTTGTTGCACACGCGCACCGCTCAGCCGCAGCCGGTGGCATGAAGATCCTCTGGGTTAAAACCGATTTTCTCCATCCGACAACGCGCGGCGGCCAAATCCGAACGCTCGAGATGCTGCGGCGATTGAGCAAGCGGCACGAGATTCATTACCTTGCGTTTGACGATCCTGCGCATCCGGAGGGTTCGCGTCGCAGCGGCGAGTATTCGGCGTATGCGCATGCGGTGCGGCACGAGGTGATTCCGAAAGGGTCAGTTCGCTTCGCCGGGCAGCTCCTCGCGGGCCTGTTCTCGCCGCTTCCGGTCGCCGGAATGCGCTACCGGTCTGTGGCGATGCGCTACACGATCTCCAAACTGCTTGCCGAGCACGATTTCGATGCCAAGATCTGCGATTTTATCTTCCCCAGCGTCAATATCGAGGACTTGAGCGGCTGGATCGTCTTCCAGCACAATGTCGAAACCATCATCTGGGAACGGCACGCCAAAAGCGGACCTACGCCCGCGCACCGAGCCTATTTCGCGTTGCAGGCGCGCCGCATGTTCGATTGGGAAAAGTCTGTTTGTCGCCGGGCCTCGCATGTCGTGGGAGTATCGGAGCTGGACGAGCGAATAATGCGGGACAGATTCGGGATCGCGAGCACTTCCTCAGTGCCTACCGGCGTCGACCTGAACTTTTTTGAGCGTCGCAGGGAACCCGCGCGTTCGCATGATCTGGTCTTTGTCGGGTCGATGGATTGGATGCCGAATATCGATGGGATGCGCTGGTTTCTTGACGAGATCTTCCCGATGATCCGGCGGCGCCGCCCAGACACAAAGCTGGCGATTGTGGGACGAAATCCTCCAGCTTCACTCATGGCGGCGACTCATCATCCTTTGGTCACAGTTACTGGCACTGTACCCGATGTGCGTCCCTATCTCTGGGGATCGGCAATATCAATAGTGCCTTTGCGGGTAGGCGGAGGAACACGATTAAAGATTTTCGAAGCGATGGCGGCGGGCACTCCGGTCGTTTCCACGACCGTGGGCGCGGAAGGCCTACCCGTCCGGCATGGAGATAACATCCGGCTCGCCGATACCAGTGCCGATTTCGCGGCCGAGTGTCTCAACCTTCTTGAGAACGAGCCTGTCCGGCAAACAACAGCGGCAAATGGCCTCGAGCTGATCCGTGCTAGATTTTCCTGGGAGGAAGCAACCCGGCGTTTTGAGGAGACACTTTGCTCAATGAAAATTTCTCGCGATAGCAATAATGGCGTCCTCGTTTGAGAAGGTTTGTGTCGTCGGACTGGGCTACATCGGCCTGCCGACGGCAGCTATTCTAGCCACACACGGACTCTCAGTAACCGGCATCGACAAGAATCCAACAGTAGTCGAAACGGTAAACAAAGGAAAAATCCACATCGTTGAGCCCGAGCTCGAGGCAGTAGTCAGCGGTGTGGTCGCAACCGGGCGACTCAAGGCGGCAAGTGCTGTTGAGGCGGCCGAGGTCTTCCTCATTGCTGTGCCAACTCCACTTGGCAAGAACGAGGCTCCGGATCTGTCGTATGTCCAAAGCGCTGTGTCGGACATCGCTCCGCTACTAGTGCGAGGAAATCTGGTAATTCTGGAGTCGACGTCGCCAGTCGGAACGACGGAACAAGTATCCGAGGGGCTGGCCAAGGGACGCCCTGATCTCACATTCCCGCATCAAGCCGGTGAACTGGCGGATATTCAAATCGCTTATTGTCCCGAGCGCGTTCTTCCGGGCCAGGTGCTCCATGAATTGGTAAACAATGACCGGGTGATTGGAGGAATGACTCCACGCTGCGCAGAGCGAACCGTAGGACTATACACCACGTTCGTGCGCGGAAATTGCTTAGTGACGGACAGCCGCACTGCGGAGATGACGAAGCTCACGGAGAATGCCTTCCGCGATGTAAACATCGCGTTCGCAAATGAGCTGTCTATGATTTGCGACCAACTTCGCATCAATGTGTGGGAGCTAATCGATCTTGCGAACCGGCATCCACGAGTCAAGATTCTGCAGCCGGGGCCGGGTGTAGGAGGCCACTGCATCGCGGTCGATCCGTGGTTCATCATCGATTCTGCTCCGGAACAGGCCAAGTTAATGCGTACCGCGCGCGAGGTGAATGATTTGAAGCCACGCTATGTGGTCCGCCATGTGCGTGAACGCTCGGCCCGTTTCAGCAATCCTGTAATCGCGTGTTTGGGCCTGTCCTTCAAGGCTGATATCGACGATCTGCGAGAGAGTCCGGCCGTTGAGATCGTAAGGGATCTCGCCGAAAGTGTAACCGGTGAGCTGTTGGTAGTGGAACCGCACATTCGCAAGCTGCCTGCAGTGCTGGCCGGGCGCGATCATCTCACGCTAGCCTCAACCGAAGACGCCATCGCGCGGGCTGATATCGTTCTCCTGCTCGTGAATCACCGCCGGTTCCGGAACATCGACCGCCGGCTGTTACTCGAGAAAGTTGTCATCGACACGCGAGGTATGTGGCGCTGACGACGGCGAGCCCGGTTCTGGTGCTCGCTTACGTATTTCCGCCGGACAATTACTCCGGCGCTGATCGGCCTTATCGTTTTACTAAATACTTGCGCCAGCTAGGCCATCCGGTCACCGTGCTTGCGGCCGGCGAAAAAGACGGCGTTCATCTCCAAGGTGAAGAGGTCTATCGGGTACGGGGCGAGTTGCAGCACCTTCCCCGGAAGAATCGCGCGGAACAAATCGCGAGAATCGCGTTTCTTTCGTATGACGAGGGGGCGACATGGGTCCCACGAGCAGTCGGTGCAGCCAAGAGATGGATGCGGAATTCGCCTGTCCCTGTGGTGTTCTCGACTTCGCCGCCGGTAACGACCCATTTGGCAGCGCTTTGGGTCAAACGCAAATATGGGGCGAGGTGGATTGCTGATTTTCGTGACCCCTTGTGTGGAAACCCTTTCCGGAACCTCCTCCGTGCGAGGCTGTCCGACAAGTTGATCGAGCGCCAGATTTTCCGGCACGCGGACGTGGTTCTGGCGAACACAGAATTAGTGGCCGATATGTGGCGGCTGCGTTATCCAGACGCGCGAAACCGGATCCACGTGATCTGGAATGGCTTTGATCCCGATACTGTGCTTCCCGCATTGCCCATACCAGAACGACCACGGAAGACGTTAACTCACATCGGCCTCATTTACGGAACACGCCAGCCGACAATTCTGCTGAGAAGCATCGAAAGGCTCACAAGGCAATTGCGGCTCGACGCCAATTCGTTGCTAGTGCGCCTATTTGGCCCCGCGGAGCTGGAACCGGCCTCGGCGGAGCTCGTCGAGCACATGCGGAGCAAGGATATGGTCGATTTTCAGCCGAACCAAATGCCTAGAGATCAAAGCGCGCGGCTTACGGCTGAATCGGATTATCTTTTGCTTCTGGATGTACTTCAAGAAGGCTCCGGATTACAAGTTCCGGCCAAGCTTTTCGAGTACATCATGATCGGGCGGCCAATCCTCGCCTTGACGGTTCGCGGATCTTCGGTCGAGCAAATTCTCTCGCGATGCGGCATTCCGCATGAATGCATATATCCCGATATTGCCGAAGCGGACCTAGATGCGATTGTAATGAAATTCTTCTCTTATTCTTCCATTCCAACCGTACCGTCCGCATGGTTTACAGAGAATTTCGATGCGCGGACGCAGGCGGCTTTCCTCTCCCGCCTCATTTCAAACAGTGCACCGCGCACGGAATAGGCGAGTCAGGGCATACGACGGCTGCCGCTACGCCATAGCAGGGAAATTTTTACACTGCCAGAAAAGCTGGGAACTTCGGACGTTACCAAACGACTTCTCAGCCCAGCACCTCCCGTTGAAGGTCAACGCATTACGCCTGCCTTGGAGAGTCTTGTGGCATACGCACGATGCAATCAGCCAGGCTCCTGGTGCGAATCATCCACCAGTTGTAGGCTGCGCAGCTAGCGGCCGCACTGGCTACAGCTTCGCCTCCCGCCTTGGGTTCACTGGCAAAAGCACTAGAGTCAGCGCCACGCGAATCGGTATCCCATGTGCGGAGGTATAAGAAAGCCCGCGCTCGGCTGCGATGGGGCCTGCCAACACAACAGAGAGTGCAACATACGCGACGGCAGCCTGGGCGTGCGTACCGATGGGCGTCATTTCGGAAATCGTCAGCTCACCTGCCCGTCAAACATAGGCAACCCTAGGCGTATCGGCAACCCTAGGCAGTGATCGCTAATGGATAAGGGAGATAACGCTATTCAATGGTCATAATGCTGTGGGGGCGCAGGTTCATAGATCGGCTAGGGCCCCAGACGGACGAAAGAGTTCCACCCGAACCGCATAGGCGTCAGTGTAATCCCACTTGCACACCCGAGCAAGTGCAGTCAGAATATGAATCGCTCAACCCCTCTATCCCAGCGCGCCAACATGCCCCGCTAAAGCCAGGCGCATTCGAATGGATCGCACTATGTGCCACATTGTGGACACTATGCGCCTTTTTGCAATGGCGCGGGCACGCCTTCGCCGTAGAATTCGGAAGCCATCCGGATGAATCCGCCCATTATGTCACCGGACTTATGATCCGGGATTATCTCGCTTCCGGGCATTATACGTCTCCTGAGGCTTACGCCGAGCACTATTACGTGCATTATCCGAAAGTCGCCCTTGGCATGTGGCCGCCGTTCTTCCCCCTAGTAGAGGCCACATGGATGTTGATTTTCTCGCCCGCAAAGGCTTCCGTCCTATTGCTAATGGCTCTGATTACCGCCATCACCGCGGCTTGCGTTTATCGTGTCCTTCGGAAAAAAAAGTTTGACTGGCCGCTTGCGTTCGCCGGCGCCGCGTTATATGTGCTGCTGCCCGCGGTTCAGACCTCTACCTCAGCAGTTATGGCTGACGGCCTCGTCACCTTACTGGATCTCTGCGCAATGATGTGCCTGATGCGCTATGTGGAGCGGGAACGGACACAAGACGCAGTTCTGTTCGGATTATGTGTGGCGCTCAGTATGCTGACGAAGGCCAACGGCGTGGCGCTGTTGCTGCTGCCTGTTTTCACAATCCTACTCACGCGACGCTTCCGCCTTTTGCGCGCGCGTGCGCTGTATTATTCCGCGGCGATCGCGATAATTGGTGGCGCCCCCTGGCAAGTGGTTTCCTATCGTCTGATTGCACGTTCCGGCGGCGTTCACGTAGCGAGTCTGATCGGGTCTGTTCGCGTGTGGCTCGGTAATCTTCAGGTTCTTGGGACCGCGCTTGGTTGGGGCCTCGCGCCATTTTGTGTTTTGGGAATTCTTATCTTTCTGATCCGATTCTGGCGTCCTCACACTGACGTAATCTTTGCTTCGGCATTCTCGCTGCTTTTAAGCGTATGGCTGTATCACAGCCTAATTGGCTCTTCAGCCCCCCGTTATATGCTGGCCGCGCTCCCCCCGGCTCTCGTTTTCTCGGTGGCCGGTTTTGTATGGGCAGTGCGGTGGATATCGGTACCGGCAGTGCCATGGGGCGTCCGCGGGGTGGCCCTTGGCGCGCTTGCTGGTGGCCTGTTCGTGACCCGGACCTGGAGAGTGCCCTACAAGCCCTATCAGGGCTTCGATCAACCGGCTCGCTTCCTACTGGCAAAGCCGGAATTTGCCCACGCCGATTTCCTCGTAATTTCCAATGCAAACGGCGAAGGCGCGTTCGTCTCAGAAGTTGCTATGCATGACCGCCGGCCGGACCATTTCGTTCTGCGATCCACGAAGGTGATGAGCAGTTCCACCTGGTACGGCACGATTTACCAGTCGCGCTACAAAACCGCCGAGGAGATTCGTGCGTTTCTCGATCTGGCTCCGATTAAGGCCATCCTCCTGGATACGCGACCCGCCGCCGTCGAGCAAGACAAACCCACATTCGAATTGCAGAGGCACGTGGCTGAGGTGCTCGACTCCGACCCGCATTGGAAGCTGCGAGAACGCTTCCCCAACCTGGCCAGTGTCAAGCCCTGGATCGATCTCTACAGCCGTGTAGGCCCTGAACCTCCAGGGCAGGTCAGCCTTGACCTGCGATACACGCTAGGAAAGCAACTCGTGCACTCCAACTGCAAGCAAGCTCAATGTGATGGGAAGGAGTAAGTGTCGGATAACCGTTCACTCGGTGCGAGCAGGCAAAGAAGTGATACATGGTTTCACCCGCTGGCCGATTGTGCGGCCGTGAAATGCTCTGACCCGGGTAAGCTGTCGGACCTGATGAGCAAGGTTTCGCACGTAGGCCTACGAAACGTCCTCGTTGCCCTTTTGCTGAAACACACCTTGGAGTAGGAGAAGCTGCGGGGGCATTTGCTTGTGGAGAAGATTCGCGAGCCAGCATCCTTGGCCAAAAACCCTTAACGGGTTTTTTTACGGAGGGATAGGCTCGGGGCGCACGGCCCAAAGCCATACCGGTTTGTCCGTCCGATCCGCTACGAACGAGGGGTTGAGTAGACAGATCCTTCTGACTCCCCGAAAGCAACGTTAAGATTTATTAAATCCGATCACAAAATATGTACAATTTATATAATTTCGATACATTATATTTCCATGACAAATTTGAATCGGGTACTACACGGATGTATATCAGTATGCCTGATCTTAACTGCTGGGGTCGCGAGCGGCGCTGTGATCAACGTGCCGGCTGGAGGCGATCTTCAGGCCGCCCTTAATTCGGCCAATCCAGGAGACGTGATCCTGTTGGCGCCGGGTGTGACGTACACAGGAAA
>JAFATG010000101.1 GCA_019244055.1 Acidobacteriaceae bacterium
CCGCCACCCTTCGTTCCGCCATTGATTTCAAGAAGAATTTTGTTCGATTCGATTTGCACTCGCGTAATCTGAATCTCATCGCCAAGTCGCGCGGCCGGGCCCCCCACTCTCAACGCTTCGTCCCAATCGGCCTTGTCATACTGCCCGTTGCTGGGAAACAGCAGCGGCTTTTTGGATCGAGGCAGAATAATTTTGGACGTGGCAAACTCAGCGGTCAAGCCACGCTCGATTTCCATCCGCTCGTCGAAGCTCAGCTTATCGGCTTTGGCGGTCTGGCACAGGAAAAGGAGGGCGCAGCCCGCCGCAGTAATAGCTATAAGGGTTCGTTTAAGATCGGCGCGATAGCGGAAAATTGCGGTTGCACTGGCGCTTTCGCTAAGGCAAAGAATAGTCCGATCGTGAACACTGTCGCCAGGAGACCTCCCTCTGGTCCGTACGCCCCTCCGCTCCACAAGGGCAAGAGATCCCATTTGTAGAAATACCTCGTTACATCGATTGTAAGCCCGCTCAAATTAACGCCGAACAGCGGCAACACAGCGTTCCAACCGTAGTGCAAGCCGATCGGAAGCCAGAGATCGTGGCTGCGGAGAAAAGAGTAGCCGAGCAGGATGCCCCAGATCGTTGTGTTCAATACCCCCAAGGAAGACGCGCTCGGATTCATGGCGTGTGCCAGCCCGAAGATGACTCCGACGGGCAGCACAGTAGCGAAGGGCCCGATCTTCTCGACCAAGAGCTGGAAAGCGTACCCTCGAAAAATCATCTCTTCGCCGGCCGCACCCAGCCAAATCGCGAGCAGATAGAAAATCAGGCTAGGCCACGCGAAAGTCGTGTTGGCTCGCGGTACCAGATGACCCGTGCCGGCCAGAAGAGGAGCAGCCAACATCAGTGCCGCCGTACCACCTCCGTAGACCAGCCCCAGCGCGAAGTTTCTTCCCGCTGCTGGGCCGCCGCGCAGGCCTATATCCGTGAACGGGCGGCGGTCGAAGATCCGCATCGTGAGTAAGTTAGCCACCAGACCGGCCGCGCAGAGCCCCACCGTGCCGGCTACTATCACCCCGAATAATGCGTATAGGGACACGGTGAAAAGGCGCAGGCCGACAAAAACCGTCGCTACGAAGAAAACGACCCGTAAGATGATCCCAAGCCGAGCATGGGGTCGTTCTTCTTGAGGCGTTATGCCCGGGTTGGGGTCCATTGGCGGCCTTTTTCGAATGAATGCGACGGCCCGGTCTGGTACTTTCCAGTGATCACCTTAGTACCAGGGCAGGACAATCTCATCCTAACCGCAGCCTCAAACTGTCGATTAGACACTATGCAAAATACCCAAGAACGGAGAACGGCCGCACGGCTGTTATGCGCCGACCTCGTGGAAGTGATCTGGCGCGATCGTTCAGACAAACAGTGCCGCCGGATCGCGAATCTGGAAGATATCTCTCTTTCCGGAGTATGCCTCCAACTCGAAAACCCAATCTCACTCGGTACCGATATTGCGGTGAACTATGGCGACGGGAAGCTTGTCGGCAAGGTCCGGTACTGCGTTTTCAGGGATGGCGGCTACTTTCTCGGCGTACAGCTTGATGAAGGATGCAAGTGGTCTAGCCATCACTTTCGTCCGCAGCATCTGGTCGACCCGCGGGAACTTGTCGATCTCGCAATCCAGCGTCGTGAACAAGTAGCGAGCTCCGCAGTAAAATCTTAAGACGCGGCGCAGTCTGGTTTCTCGTTAGACCGGGATGCTGATCCGCCGTCTTGCTTATGGCCACAGACCAGCAGCCCGTCCCCGCAACCGGAGTTTATGCGGCGCTCGCCACACCGCGTCGCCCCAATTCGACGGAAGCCGATGCGGCTGCAATGCTCGACTATCTCGATGCAGTGGTGCAGGCGGGAGTCGACGGCCTCGTACTCTTCGGCTCGACGGGTGAGTTCGTTCATTTCGAGTTAGCCGAGCGGATGCGAGTTGTCTCTCTAGCGATCCGGCGCAGCCGCGTCCCGGTGCTTGTGAACGTCTCGCACTCCACCTTAGCCGGCAGCATCGATCTTGCGGAAAATGCAACCGACGCGGGCGCTTCAGGCCTGCTGCTGATGCCGCCGTATTTCTATCGTTACCCCAGCGATCAGATTCGCCGGTTCTACGAGGATTTCCTAAAGTTGGCCGAAGCACCAGTTCCGCTCTATCTCTACAACTTGCCGTGCTTCACTAACCCGATTTCAATGGGTCTTGCCAGAGAACTGCTGAGCTCCGGGTCTTTCGCAGGAATAAAAGATTCCAGTGCGGATTCCTCCCTGTTTGAGGGCCTCCAGAGCCTTAAAAGCAGCGTACCCTTTCAATTTCTGGTCGGCAGCGAGAGGCTCTATATGCAGGAACGTCTCTCCGGATCTGACGGAATCGTGTCCGGTGTCGCGGCTGCGATCCCGGAATTGATAGTAGCGACGGACAGAGCCATTCGAAATGGGGATACGGCACGGGCCAATCACTTGAATGGCCGCTTGCTGGAGTTCGTCAAATTTGTCGATCGCTTTCCCGTCGGAGTTGTCATCAAACAGGCTGCCGTGGTCCGCGGCTGGAATCTGAACCAGGTCGCGATTCCCTTCGATGACGATATGTCTGCGGACGTGATCGCCTTTCATCAGTGGTTCCGCACCTGGCTGCCGGACGTTCTCGCCGAGTCCGGCGATACCGCAGCCGTGCGAAGTTAAGAATGTGAACGGAGAACAACGCGCCGGTGCCTCCCCCGCAGCGGCTATGTCACCGGAGGAATTCCTGGAAGCTGCGCAGAGCCACTCGGCATGGATTGCGCACTACTTCGAAAAGGTGCGGGATTTTCCCGTTCTTCCTGCCATAGCGCCGGGTGAACTCGCCGCGAAGCTTCCCCAATCCGCTCCCGAAACAGGAGAATCAATCGAGAACATTTTCTCCGATTTCCGGTCGGTCATCTTTCCAGGATTGACGTTATGGAATCACCCCCGATTCTTTGCTTGGTTCTCGGTCTCCTCCACCCAGCCGGCAATCCTCGCCGACTTTCTGGCCGCGACATTGAACGTCAATGCCATGCTTTGGAAGTCGTCGCCTGCGGCGACCGAACTGGAACAGGTTACGCTGAGCTGGTTGCGCCAGTGGCTTGAGCTCGATGATTCGTTTTTCGGCATTATCTACGACACTGCATCCACTGCCGTCCTTCATGCGATCGGCGCGGCCCGCGAGTACGTTGATCCGGAGTGCCGGACGAAAGGCGCGCGTCCGGGCTTGATTGTTTACGTGTGCGAGCACACCCATTCTTCGTCCGAAAAAGCCGCGATTGCGCTAGGCTTCGGGCAGGAGAACGTCCGCAAGATTCCCGTCGATGCCCAATTCCGAATGCGAGCCGATGTGCTCGAACAGACAATTCAGGCCGATCTAGGAGAAGGCAAACGCCCGTGCTGCATTGTTGCTTCGGTCGGCTCCACTTCCACCAGCGCCATTGACCCTGTCCAAGCGATAGCGGATATCGCGGAACGATACAACATCTGGCTGCATGTGGACGCTGCTTATGGTGGCTCGGCCGCCGTGGTCCCGGAAATGAGGCAGATCCTTGAGGGAGCCGCTCGGGCCCATTCGCTCATGCTGAATCCGCATAAATGGCTGTACGTCAGCATTGATTGCAGCGTTCTCTATACCCGGTATCCCGAAATCTTGCGCCGGGCGTTCGCCCTGGGCACGGAATATCTGCGCACTGCGGAAGATGAAAGCGTTACCAATTACAACGAATATGGGGTACAGCTTGGACGCCGCTTCCGCGCTCTCAAACTCTGGTATGTGATGCGCTATTACGGCCGCCAAGGAATAGTCTCCATGCTGCGCGAGTCTCTTCGATTAGCGCAGACACTCAAGTCCTTGATCGAGCAGGATGATGCGTTTGAAATCTGCGCGCCAGTGCCTTTTTCTCTGGTCTGCTTCCGCCATCGAGGCGACGACGAACTCAATCGCAACCTTCTTGCCGAAGTGAACGCCTCCGGAAAGGCCTTTCTGTCCCAAACTGTTCTAAACGGGAACTTTGTGTTGCGGTTTGCGATCGGCAATTTCCAAACTACCGAGCAAGATGTGCGCGAGACCTGGTCTTTGATCCGCGAAACAGCCGCCCGTATCGGCGAAAATGAGCCTGCGGGCGCGACGCGCGCGTAAATGCCGGACGAGCGCCTCGCCACAACACTCTGCGGGATTCCGCTTAAGAATCCGGTATTAGCCGCCTCCGGAACCTTCGGGTACGGGATTGAGTTCGAAAAGATCCTCAACCTCGATGAGCTCGGTGGCGTCGTGACCAAAGGCCTCTCCCGGGAGCCCATCGCCGGCAATCCTGCACCGCGTCTCTGGCACACGGCCGGAGGAATGATCAACTCCGTGGGCCTTCAGAACGTCGGAGTTTCCGAATTCATTCGCGCCAAGCTACCGAGGCTTCGCAGGTACTCCGTTCCGGTATTCGCCAACGTGTTCGGCTATGCAGCCGAGGACTACGAAGAAGTTATTCGCGCCCTCGAGGACGCCGAAGGACTCGCGGGTTACGAGCTGAATGTCTCCTGTCCCAACACCAAACATGGCGGCATCTTCTTCTCGAGCGACCCTGTGCTCCTTTCGGATCTCGTCACCCGTGTGCGGACGCTTGCGCGGCGGCCTCTCATCGTGAAACTCTCGCCCAATGTTTCGAGCATCGAGCCACTCGCAAAGGCCGCCGAAGATTCAGGCGCGGACGCCGTCTCTTTGATCAACACGCTGATCTCGTTCGCCATAGACGTAAAGGCGCGGAAGCCTCGCATCGGCGCTGGGTTCGGTGGCCTTTCCGGACCAGGCATTAAGCCGCTTGCCTTGCGCCTCGTATACGAAGCGGCGCGATCCGTAAACATCCCCGTGATCGGGCTCGGCGGCATCGCAAGCGGCGCAGATGCGGCAGAGTTTCTGATGGCCGGAGCTTCCGCCGTCCAGGTGGGCACCGCTACTTTCGTCGATCCCCGCGCGCCGGTACTGATTGCGAATCAACTCGGGCGTTTGCTTCGCGAAACCGGTAAAGCGACCGTAAAGGAACTGGTCGGGAATCTGATCTGCCGATCGATCGGGTGCTCAGGAGTGCAAAATAGTTCAAGATGAAAGAGACCATCACACCCGAGAAGCCGAAACCGGCTGGACCCTATTCGCCTGGCATACGAGCGAATGGATTTGTTTTTCTGAGCGGCCAAATCCCTCTGAATCCCGACACTAACGAACTCGTCACCGGCTCCATCGAGGAACAGACTGCACGCGTTCTGGAGAATTTGAAACTGGTGCTCGAGGCGTCAGGTCTATCGCTGAAAGATGTCGTAAAGACAACCGTGTTCCTGAAAAACATGGGCGACTTCAGTCGTATGAATCAGGCCTATGGCAGCTTTTTCGATTCGAATCCTCCTGCGCGCACAACCGTCGAAGTCGCCCGACTGCCCCGCGATGTGCATATAGAGATTGAAGCCATCGCCCTCGACGGTCACGGGAAATATCCATTCACAAAGTAAGAGCACAACGAAAGAGTGCCGGCGGCTCGCTAAAATTCGTCAATTCTGCGGAGGCGGAGGATTTGCCGGTTTTAGTGGCGGATGCGCGCTGTACTGCTTTTGCGGGGGGTTCAGAGTGATGTCGATCGTCTTCTCCTCACCTTCGACATCAATCTTCTTCCCGTAGGTTTGATAGCGGCTGTTGATCACCTGTAGCTGCACCGTTCCCTCCGGAACAGGTGGAAAATGCGCTACTCCTTCCTGGTTCGTCTTCACTTCCCAGTGAATGGGTTTCCGCTTGCCTAATTTTGTGATTTGATGCGAGCCCAGGAAATCCAGAATCACCGCTGCGTTCTCGACCGGCTTGTCGTACTGATTCTTAACAACCACTCGGATCGTTGTTTCCGTTTTTTCCGCCGGCAAGTTCGTTCCGAATACGAACAGGAGCACCGGAAGCAAGATTCTGAATTTCATGCTAAAAATTATCACCTACACGAGATCGCGCCGCCTTCGCTGTATCACCTGCTAAGAGTTTCTCGATTGCACTCCGCAGGCTCGCTTCCGCCATGGCGCCCGGATGATAGAGCCTCACGATTCCTTGCCGGTCCACCAGGACGATCGTCGGCGTGGTGCTGGCTCCAAAACGCTGGAAGTTTGCCGTATTCACGGGCACTTGAAGCTGCGGAATGCCGGCATAATACTTTTCGAAGACCTTCTTGACGAACGGCAGCTCCGTCGCAGGCGGGGCATTTTCTTCCTGCGCCGTGTATCCGTAGAGACGCGTCGGGGCAACGACCAGCAAACCTCGGGAAGCGAACTCGTTCGCAAGCTTTGCAATAATCGGCTCCTCCGCTTTGCAGTCTGCGCACCAGTGCGCCCAGAAGAACAGTAGTACCACCTTGCCGCGCCACGATGCCTGCGGCTGCGGCTTCGTTCCGATCCACTGATCTACGTGTAGCGCCGGCACGGGTTTGCCTTCGAGCGTCAATAGATTAATCGTCTTCTCCAGTCGGTCGACCAGCGAGGTACCACGCCACGTCTGCAAAGCGGTCCGCAGTAATTGCAGCGCCTCCGCCTCTTTATGCTGCTCAAACAGCGCCTCCGCGTGCACCTCGTACGCCGCTCCCAGGGCGATCGGCAAATAAGGCTCGGCATCCAGTTTTCTGGTTCCGAGCGCCGCCCGACTCAGACGCTCGATCTCTTCTGCATCATTCAGGGCCTGCTGCGGATGGCCTGCCCCCAACTCCCCTCGCGCTAACCAGGAGAGTGCGTCCAGCGCTTCCGGTGTGTCGCCGTAGAGTCGCCGGTACTGTCCCACCATCGCCGATGCCGCTTCCAGATCGCCGTGTTGCAGGGCGCTGATTACATATGCCACGACTTTAGGGGTCGGCGGTTGACCGTAGGTCGGCGGAATGTCGGTGCTGTCCTGCGCGAACACGCACGGGCCTATGATGGCCAAGGCCACGGCGGTTCGGAGCCCCAGATTTATCGAATACACAGGTTCTTCAGATACTCCCGGAACTGCGCGCCCAAATCATGCCGGTTCAAAGCAAATTCCACCGTCGCCTTAAGGAACCCGAGCTTGTCCCCTGCGTCGTAGCGCGTTCCTTCAAACTTCAAGCCGTAAATCGGCCGGCTCCGCAGCATGTATTTCAAGGCATCCGTAAGCTGAATCTCGCCGCCGCTCCCCGGCTCGATCGTTTCGATGCATTGAAATATCTCGGGCGTAAGAATGTACCGGCCAATAATCGCCAAATTGGACGGTGCATCCGCCGCTTTCGGTTTCTCCACCATATTGCGTATGCGGAATAACCGGTTTTGCCGGCCATTGTCCATTACCGGTTCCGCATCCACCACACCGTAGGCGGAAATCTGGTCTTTAGGCACTTCCATTAGGGCCAGCACCGGCGCGCCGTAGTATTCGTAGACATCTAGCAGTTGCCGGATGCATGGGGTTTCCGAGGCGATGATGTCATCCGAAAGCACAACGCCGAACGGCTCACTGCCGACCAACTCCTTGGCCCGCAATACCGCATGTCCTAGCCCCAACGCTTCTTTCTGGCGAACATACGAAATATCGATCATGTCCGAGATGTTCCGCACCATCGAAACCATGTCCGTTTTGTGCTTCGATTCGAGCAATTGCTCCAGCTCAAAACTCACGTCGAAATGGTCCTCAATGGACGACTTGCCGCGGCCAGTCACAATGATGATGTTCTGAATGCCCGAGTGCATCGCCTCCTCAACGCCATATTGAATCAGCGGTTTATCCACAACGGGCAACATTTCTTTCGGTTGAGCCTTAGTTGCCGGTAAAAACCTGGTCCCTAAGCCCGCTGCCGGAAACACCGCCTTGCGCACTCGTGCAGTCATAAATCCCAATTCTAGTAGGCAGGGGTGGAAAGTTCGGCGAAACCGCGCTTTGAGCGCGCCCTCTCCAGTTGTGCCCCTTCTCCACCCTTACATTGCTGATTCTGACCACTCGCTGGCCCTAAATTGTGGGTGAGCAAGCACTGTGCTACTCCTAGAATTTGAGGGGGTTCCCTCAGTCGAAACTAAGATGGCTTACGTAATCGCCGAACCTTGTATCGGAACTAAGGATAGTGCCTGCGTCGACGCCTGCCCGGTGGATTGCATCCACCCCAAGAAAGACGAACCAAAGTTCGAAGGCGAGCAGATGCTCTATATCGATCCAGTCGAGTGCATCGATTGCGGTGCATGTGTCCCTGTCTGCCCGGTCTCCGCTATTTTTGCGCTTGACGATCTTCCCGAAAAATGGGCTGATTTCGCCCAAAAGAACGCCGAGTTCTTCGGACGCTAAATTCGCGAATTCATATTCTAAGGCCGGTAGGTCGCACTCGAGGTATCCGTCTCCCACACGCGCACATACGCGACGGACGCCTTACTCAATTCTTTCTGGATCTCGCCGTAGAAGAACTTGGCAATGTTTTCCGCCGAGGGGTTAATCTGATCAAACGGCTTCAGGTCGTTCATGAACTGGTGATCCAGATACTCACTGATTCCGCGCAGATGGCGCTTTAGCTCGGCGAAATCGTATAGCAGGCCGTTCTCGTCCAGTTCCGCGCCTTCGATCGCTACTTGCACTCGATAATTATGGCCGTGTACGTTCTCACATTTTCCGCGGTAATTGCGAAGCGCGTGTCCCGCCGCAAATGTGTGTTCGACACAAATCTCAAACATGAAAGAAGTCTTGAATATCCTTTAGCCGGGTCGTGAAACGGTACGGAGGCAAGCTCTCGAAGAACACGCGTCCGTATGGAAGCTTGCTGATTCTATTATCCAGCAGTACCAGCACCCCTCGGTCCGCCGTCCCGCGGATCAATCGCCCAAAACCCTGCTTCAGCGCCAGCGCAGCCTGCGGAATCTGGTAATCATAAAAAGCGTTGCCGCCACTCTGCCGGATTGCCTCCACTCGCGCAGATACCACCGGATCTGTCGGAACCGCGAACGGCAGCCTATCGATGATGACGCAGCTCAACTGTTCGCCCTGGACGTCCACACCTTGCCAGAAGCTCGATGTTCCGAACAGGACCGCATTCGGCGTCGCGCGAAACGCCTCGATCAAAGCATTCTTCGGGGCATTGCCTTGCATCAGGATCGGATACTCGAGCCGTCTTCGCAGCAACTCGTGCGTCTGACGCATCTGCTGATAGCTCGTAAACAGAACGAAGGCCCGCCCGCGCGACGCCTCGATCACATTCTCGATTTCGTCCGCTGCCCGCCGCGTGAAATCCTGCTGCCGCGGATCAGGAAGATGTGGCGGCACATACAGCACTACCTGCTTGGGATAGTCGTAGGGGCTCTCGATCAAGAGCGTTCGCGCATTCTCGAGTCCTAACCGGCGCTGCGTAAATTCGAAACCTCCCGCGACCGATAAGGTCGCCGAAGTCAGGATCACTGACTCCGCACGGCCAAATAATCGGTCTGCCAGAATCGGCGCAACATCAATTGGTGTCGCCTGCAAGTATGTCCCCCGCCCGCGCCGCTCTACCCAGTACACATACCGCGATTCTCCCGATTCCATCCAGAACTGCAGCCCTTGCTGGATGAGTTTCGCTCGACGCACAAGCGGCAACGTATCCTCAATCGCCCCCTGCACCAGTTCCAAACGCGTTGAGAGCACATGGATCGCGAGCAACAGCTCGCGATAAACAGACTCGTTCGCCTCAAGAAAACTCTCCTGATTACGGAACCCGTGACGTCCCTCTTCCGGGAAGAGAGCGAAAAATGCGCTCGCCCGATCCCCAAGCTGAACTAGTGCGCGATCGAGTTCAGGCGTGGCGAACACCTTTCGCCTGGAGACCGCCGCTACATCCTTTACCAACTCCTGCACCTGGAGATTGCTCACGCTCATTCCGAAGTACTGCCCTGCAACGTCTTCGATTTCGTGCGCTTCGTCAAACACCACTGCGGAATATTCCGGCAGAATGCTCGCGTATGGCTCATCGCGCACCGCTAGATCGGCAAAGAACAAGTGATGGTTGACGATCACGATCTCGCTCTCCGCCGCCCGGCGGTGCATCTCGGTAATAAAGCAACGCTCGAATTGTTTGCATTTCTGGCCCGCGCAGTACTCGGTCCGCGCGTCCAGCTTCCACCACAGGCTGCTGCTCTCGCTCAGCTCGCGCAGCTCACTGCGGTCGCCCGTCTCCGTGTTCCGTTCCCAATCGCGTATGATCCGGAACTCTCGGGTCTCCTCGATTCCTGTCAACACCGGCTCCCGCTCTGCGTCATAGAGCTTTTGACGGCAGAGGTAATTAGCGCGTCCCTTCATGTAACAGACCGACAATGGATGATCGAACAACGTCTGGAGGAAGGGCAGATCTTTGAAAAAGAGCTGCTCCTGCAGCGTTTTCGTCCCTGTCGAGACCACCACACGTTTACCCGAAAGCAGCGCTGGGATCAAATACGCCAGCGTTTTGCCTGTTCCCGTCCCCGCTTCCACGACCAGGTGCCGCCGTTCCGCCAAGGCCGATTCCACGGCCTGCGCCATTTCGAGCTGCCCCTGCCGGAACTCGTAGTTTGGATGCGCCCGCGACAGAATGCCGTTTTGCGCGAAAAAGCGCCGCGCGGTCAACTTCGCCCGCGAACTCACGGAATTTTCGAGATGACTAGAAACGCTCACAGCAATGCGGGAGGAACTCTCGGACAAACAAGAGTGTAGTACGTCCCTCTTAGCTGGTGGCGTCCCTCCTCCGGTTATTCTCAAATAGGACTACGGATGTGTGCGCAACCATGCGTCCGGATGAGCATGGCGGAAGAGATCCTCTATCTTTCGGAACTGTTAGGCGTGCAGGTGTTCGACCTGAAGGGGCGCCGTATCGGCACCCTGCGCGACGCCGCACTCGTTCCGCTCATCGACCCGGTCCGATTGGATCGTTATCTTGTCGGCGCAGGTCCAGGCTGGCTCAGCATCCGCTACGACCAAATTAAGACCATCAATACCGACGGGATCCGCCTCAAAGACGAGCGCTTGACACCCTATCACTCGGACGAATACATGCTCCGCATGGTCCGCGATCTTCTCGATCAGCAGATCATAGATGCCCAGGGTCGTAAAGTTGTCCGCGTGAACGACATCACCTTCCTCAAACAGTGCGAAGACTCCAGTGACGTTCTTCATGTGCTCGAGGTCGATATTGGTGTTCGCTCCATTGTTCGTCGACTTCTTCGCGGGATTGTCTCGCCCGCTAAAATTCGGAATGTTCAGAAGAACATTCCCACTCACTCCATCCGCTGGGAATTTTGTAACATCCTCGAAGCGGACCCGCAGCGCCGTGTCCGGCTAAACATCTCCAATAAGCTTCTTGAGGACATGCACCCGGCCGACTTGGCCGATATCGTCGAGAATCTTGGTCACGAAGACCGCGCCGCCATCTTCAACACCATGGAGCCCGAGACGGCAGCCGAGCTGCTGACGGAAGTCCATCCCGATCTACAGACCAAGATCATCGAATCGCTCGAGGCAGAGAAGGCCGCTGACATCCTTGAAGAGATGGAGCCCTCCGAAGCGGCCGATCTCTTAAACGAGCTGGAGGAAGAACGCTCGGAAGAAATTCTCGACGAGATGGAGCCGGAGGAGAAGGAGGAAGTCGAAGAGCTGCGCGATTTCCGCGATGATACGGCCGGTGGAATTATGGATACCGGTTATCTTGCTTTAGACGAGAAGGCCACGGTCGAGAACGCTATGACGGAGCTCAGAAAGAGCGAAAAAGCCCTCGAAGACCTGCATACGATCTTTCTGGTCGATTCCGGACATCATCTCCGCTTCAGCGTTCCTCTCGCGAAACTGTTGTTTGCAGCGGGCGACACCCCGCTCAAAGAACTCGCGTCAGATCCTTTGCTTTTCGTTCAATCGCAAGAGACGCAGGATCGCGTGGCGGAGATGTTCGACAAATACAATCTCCTCACGTTACCGGTCGTAGACGAGGATCAGCGGCTTATCGGAGTGATTACCGTGGACGATGTGGTCGCGCTGCTACGCGAAGCTTGATATGGACACTGCAGAAAAGGCCCTCCTGTTAGGACGGCTCTTGGCATCTCGCGACACCTTCACCGCTGCGCTCGCGAATGTCTCGGAAGTGCAGGCGCGCTTTAAACCGTCCGCTGATCGCTGGTCCATTCTCGAAATTGTCGAACACGTCGCCGTGGCAGAGCACGGTATGTACCGCCTGATTACCGCTTATTTCGAGCCCCTGGATGAGCCTCGCTTCGGTCGCGAGAACGAATTTCTCGAGCGGCTCGGGCTGGATCGCAGCAACGGCTGGGAAGCGCCCGAGCGTGTTCGGCCCAAAGGACGTTACGCCTCACTCTCCGACGCCGCTCGGCAGTTTACCGCGAATCGGGACCGGACCATTACCTTTGTTCGTGATTGCCAGGATGACCTACGCGCCCGAGTCGTCAATCATCTGGCAGGTCAAATCACTGGCCAGGAATGTCTCGCCATACTCATCACCCATCCTCTTCGCCACTTGGACCAGATCCGCGAGCTGCAAGCCGATCCCCAATACCCTGCATAGTTCCATCTCGGCGCGGCGC
Source organism: Acidobacteriaceae bacterium (assembly GCA_019244055.1). Taxonomy (GTDB): domain Bacteria; phylum Acidobacteriota; class Terriglobia; order Bryobacterales; family Bryobacteraceae; genus Bog-105. Next base: position 12,553 of record JAFATG010000101.1, read on the forward strand.
GTTTCAAAACGGGACTATCCAGTGCACCAGACCGGAACAACGTCCAAACAGCACTCCAGCTCTCGGCGTGTATTCAATAAGTTACGAACATTTCAGTTGCGGCGAAGCGCGTGCCTTTCTATGGGCATGAGCTTCTGGTTAATCCTTCTCACCGCGCAACTGGTTGTGATGCTGTTCGCTGTTGTCCGCGAATCCGGCAAGGACAAGCGCTTTGAAGGAGAAAAGCTCGAATTCCGGAGCTAGCCCTCTTTGCCATAGAGGAAGACACACGGTTCGTGCCGGCTTTCGCCACCATCGTTCACCGAGTAGGTCTTATAACTCCGATGACTGCCCCACAGCGATCCGGCCGCATGTTCGCCATCTACGCGCAACGCGTAAAATTCAATGTCGAGTTGATCCAGAAGTTTCTTATCGTCGTTATATAGCTTCGAAACTCGCTTCAACACCTCCAAGACTGCTTCCTTCGGTGACATTCCTCGCCGCATGCTCTCGACCACCGTATGCGCGCCCACAACGCGAATGTTGAGTTCTCCCACGCCCGTCGAACCAGCCCCGCCCACTTCCTGATCCACGTAGAGACCTGCGCCAATAATCGGCGAGTCTCCGACACGCCCGGGAATCTTCCAGGCCAGGCCGCTCGTCGTCGTGACGCCCGAGATTTCGCCCTTTTCATTCAAGCCGAGGCAGTTGATAGTTCCATAGGTCGGGTGTACGGCCATATCCCACGCCCACGCCAGCACTTCGTCACTCACCTGAGGGAAGCTGCTCCGGAGCTGTTTCATCGGCGGATTGCGCGTCTCTTGCTCCAGGTTCTGCTGCATGGAAACCCAGTTATTGAATCCTCCCGGCGTGTGCAGCGATTGCTTCCAAACCAGCCAGGCCGTTCGTGATTTTTCGGTGAGCAGATCCTCTTTTTGATACCCGTGCGCTTCCGCGAACCGCAGCGCGCCATCGCCCACGATCATTACGTGGGTAGTCTGCTCCATGACGAGCTTCGCGATTTTCGAAGGCGTCTTGATGCCCTGAATCGCTGCTACCGCGCCTGCCCGTTTCGTAGGTCCATGCATGACGCTCGCGTCCAGTTCCACGACGCCGTCTTCATTCGGCAGCCCGCCGTACCCCACAGACGTGTCGTTGGGGTCCAATTCGACAATGTTTACGCCTGCAATCACCGCGTCCAGCGTGTCGGCCCCGCTGCGAATCATCTCGTTCGCCTTCGCACATGCCGCGAGCCCATTGGCGCTCGAGATAACGACCGGCTTTTTCGCGCCCGTTCCTTGGCTCGCTTTCAGCGAGGCCACTGAAGCCGCAACCGCTGCCGATCCCGTTATCCACTGCCGTCGATTCATCATGATTTGAGTTTGTACCACAGAGGATCGCGGAAGGATTCCTTTCAAAACTCATTGATCTTCGGTTCTACCGAACCGAGCCTTGGTTAACCTAGCGCTGGCTACTTGCGCTACCGAAGGATGCAGTTGAAAAACCCTGCTGTGCGCTGTGCATTTGATGCTCTGTCGGCCAATTTCTGGTTTGCGCGTATTCTTGCGCTATCCGGAAAGCGCGTGTCCTAAACCCCAACCGACCACACCGGATCTATGTCCCAGAAGCCGCTTGTGAACAATTACGAGGGAGCCGCGGTACCGATCGGCATGATTCCCATAGGCGCGGCTAAAAACTTGAACGGGCCTGCACGATATCCCTATTGCTTCATTGCCGCTCGGAAACGCAGACAAAATTGTCTGCATCATTCGTGTCCCGACGCCCTTGTACTTTGCAACCTGCGGATACGGACAAAGCGGGCGTGTCATCTTGTCACCCTGCATCGGATCCGAGTCGTTCACGTATTTAGTCGCAATAATCGAATTTGGTGCTATTCCGTTTTCCACCCATTGTTCGAGCGCACTGGAAATATTATGCTGCGCGTCGGTTGCGGCGGAGGCCTGATCGTTGCGATCCAGCCAGGACTGGCCAAAGAAATTGGGCCCTGGTCCGCCATAGCCGTGCTGCATCCCCGGAACCATGTAGAGTCGGGTGAAACTCTCGGTTTCATGTAAACCCAATTTGGTCACGACGCTGTTGTAGTAATTGACTGTGCCAAGAGCCGGAACGCCTGGATCACTCCAGCCGTGGTACAGAATGAGCTTGCCGCCGTGGGCTTTGAACAGCCGCAAATCCGGATTAGTTGCATCCATAATGTGCATGGTTTTCTCACCAGCAATTTGAACGGCCTGCTCCGCGCTGACGGTTCGCAAGTCCCAAGCGGGGTTGTCGAACACCATGTAGCGGAGGTAGCTCACACCGAACATGGATATTGCGGCTCGACCTGGTGCCGGACCGGTGATCCAAGCCTTCCAACCCTCTTCTCCCTCCTCACCCCCGGGCATGTAGCCGGGGAAGACCTGCTCTCCCTTCGAGTTTCGTAGTCCGGCATAGATCCTCTTGAGCTGAGCGATCTGCGCGGAGGTCAGGCAACTGTCGGACTCGACTCCCCCGCAACGCAGTACCGAAGGATCGAACCGGCATTGCCTGGGATCGTTAAGAATACCGTCTGTCACGCCGTCCAGTGCATCGCACGCTGCAAGCACGGCCGCGCTGATCGCGGGGAGCTTGCTAGCGGGGATGTAACTGGCCGGGTTTACGAGCGGCGGCATTTGCAGGTTATACGCGGCCGCTGTTAACAAATGCGTGCAGTCAAGTGCGGCTGCCCCGGCGAGAATCCCTTGGTAATCGTCCGGAAAGCGCTGGGCCTCTACTAGCGCCTGGCGGCCGCCATTGGAGCAGCCTTCGAAGAAGGAACGTTGGGGAGCCTGACCGTAAAAGGCTTGAATGATCAGCTTGGCTTTCTCGGTCATCTCGTGGACGGCTCTGTACCCGAAGTCGACCACCTTCTCAGGGGAGCCCAACGCCCAGCTTGCGTCCCAGTCGTTTCCGGTATCGCCGCGGTGGCCTGTGTCTGTAGAGGCAGTGGCATAGCCGCGGCGAACTGCCGCTGCCATATCGCCAAATTCAATCATTCCCGCAAACCCCCAATTCCCGACGCCACGGAACTTCCCGTTCCAGCCTGAACTCGGAAGCCAGACTTCGAATTGAATGTTGGAGTTCCTAGTCGGCTTAATCGCGCCCTCTACACGGCAAAAATCAGGGAGGTTTGGGATTGGCTCGTCACCAGAAGGGGTAAAGGCACCAGCCGCTACTGGCTGCGCCAAAGTAATCCTTGTGTTAGGCAAGGTCAGGCCGGCCAAGCTCTCGCAGGACACAACGGGTATTGCGCTAGCTCTCCCGCGGACAGCCCGGCCGCTCGGTTTCATAGAACGGGCTACCGTGAACGACCCTGTGCGCGTAATGGGAACACCGCCGAAGAGGTAATCGCGGAGACCGAACATATTGAAGGCCAGCGAAGCTGCCGCAGCGAGCATAAGTGCAACGATTAAGCCTGCGCTGACCTCGGTCTTGTGCCGCTGCACGAGCTTCGATGCACGGTAGACAAGTGTGCTTCGGCGCGCCTTCACGGGCAGGTGCTGCAGGTGCCGATCGATGTCCCGCGCCAACTCTTCAACTGAGCTGTACCGCCGCTCCGGCTCCTTCTGTAAAGTCTTGAGCAAAATATTGTCCAGATCCCCCCGCAAGCGACGGCGCAGTTTTTCGGGCTCGCCTTCGCGTGTCTGGCTTACCAATTCAGGGGTTTTCAGGACCGGAATACCGCTCGATGATGTCTCGGTCTCGATCCGGCTTATTGCCGTGCTGGGAGTCTCCGGGTCCTGCTCCAAGATTGCCCGTTCCATCTCAGCCGGCGTGTGTCCCCTCAGCCGATACGGGCGATGGCCGGTCAACAGTTCATAAAGCACCACGCCCAGCGAGTAAATATCAGTGGCGGTCGTAATAGATTTGCCCCGCATCTGCTCCGGGCTGGCGTACGCCGGAGTCATGCACCGCATACCGGTCTGAGTAAGCAGCAACGTTTGCCCCGAATCTTGGGAATTCAAAAGTTTGGCGATTCCGAAATCGAGCAGTTTCGGCAGTCGTGCCGCAGTCACCAGGATGTTGCTCGGTTTCAGATCGCGGTGGATCACCTGTTGCTGATGGGCATACTGCACCGCTTCGCACACCTTGGTGAAGAGACAGAGGCGTTCTCCGACAGAGAGCTTGTGCTGGTCACAATACTCGTCGATGGGACTGCCATCTACGTAGTCCATGACCAGATAAGGCAGTCCTTCCCATGTGCTACCGCCGTCGAGGAGCTTCACAATATTCGGATGATCCAGTGCGGCTAAAGTCTGGCGTTCATTTCGGAAGCGATTCAAGAGGTCACGACTATCTGGTCCCGGCTGGACCAGCTTTATGGCCACCTCCTTCTGGTATTCATCGTCAGCACGTACCGCCAGAAACACTGCGGCCATGCCACCCTGCCCAATTCGCTTCACCAGCTTGTAGGCTCCGAGCCGGCGCCCTGCCATTGAGTCTTGCATTTCCAGGGTGGCGGCTGTCTTCAATACTTCGGGCTCTGCTTGGAAGTTAAGGAATTCTTCTGCCGAGCAAGGTTGCGCCAAGCGGCTGAAAGCTGGATCCTGCAGGAAGCCGCCAGCTTCCTCGTAGTTGTGAACGAGTCTTTCCACCTGCTGTTGTATCCGTTGGTCGTCGCAATTCTTAGCGAGGAAGGCTGCGCGCTGGAGTGGCTGAACATCTAGAACTGCCTCGAACAGCTCCTTTACGCGGTTCCAATCGCCCGGAGTTATGCGCATCTTACTTATTCGCGTCTACTTGGTTTACGCGACATTTGTGGAAGGAGGCGGGACATACCCTGGAAAATCATGGCTTCACAAAGCTGGGACTTCCTTAAACTGCGCCGCTAGCGTTTTGCCGTTGCTAGGCGCTGTCGGCGTTGTGCTCTTTTAAATCTCCATAGAGCCAAGCTCTTGCGATGTTCCATTCCCGAGTGACGGTCTTCGCGGAGATGCCAAGTGCCTCTGCAGTCTCGTCTACCGTCAGGCCGCCGAAGTAGCGAAGCTCAACGATTCGCGCTTGCCGTGGGTCCAGCCTTTGCAGGTGCGCGAGGGACTCATCGACGGCCAGCAATTCGTCGGATGGTTCGGGGGAAACTACGCAGATTTCCTCCAGCGATATCTTCTTCTGCTTGCCTCCCCGCCTGACCCTGTGCTGTGTGCGTGCGTAGTCGACCAGAATACGGCGCATCGCCTGCGAGGCCAACGCAAAAAACTGCGCCCGGTTTTGCCATTTTGCACCACGCTGTGCCGTGAGCTTGATGTAGGCTTCGTTCACCAACGCAGTCGCTTGCAGCGTGTGATCCGGCCTCTCGCGGCGGAGCCGGCCAACTGCTAATCTGCGAAGCTCTTCGTAGATCAAGGGCGCAAGCTGCGCAGCAGCCGTCTGGTCGCCCTCTGCCAACCTGTTGAGCAGAGCCGTCACAGTTTCAGGAGAAGCGTCCATATTCTCCTTGACGAGAGCTAAGCGATAGCGGAGCCGGGAATCCGTTACTCATATCACAACCGCAACTTCTTAGCAACGGGGTGTCCGTCTTTTTCCGAAAACCTCGCGTTAAGAATCAGGAGCCGGGAGCGCAAATCTGAGTAGCCGGCTTCCTCGGCTGGCAAATGCCGCAGAGAAGGAGAACAACGATGAAACGAATACTTAATTCTTTATTGGCCTTGGCTGGCTTCGCCGCCTTGGTAACCGCAACACCGAAGCAGAGCGCGGACGGTGTCCGCGACAAGCGTGCATGTAGTGTCGCCACGCTGAAGGGCAATTATGCCTTTACGTTTAATGGATTTACCGAAAACAACGGTCAAAATACTCCCCTGGCGGGTGCGGGATTGGGCATGTTTGACGGCGCGGGAAAGTTCTCTGCAAACTACGCCGTCTCCTTCAATGGTGTCACCAGTACGAACAACACCTATGCAGCCACATTTGAGGTGCATTCTGACTGTACTGCTTTGATGACATCGACTAATGGGGGTGACAACTTTTACCTCGTGATTATCGGTCTTGAAGGGCATGAAGATGATGAATCGACAGGCCCGAAGCGGGAAGGGATCCGAGCATCGGAAATCCTAGGCGTGGACATAAGCACCGGTGCAACGTGGACCATCGATCTTAAGAAGCAGTAGCTGGTGCAAACTTGCCAATTCGATAGAGGGCAACATGAAATCCAAGACTTTGATGGGCATGATTACGCTATTCCCTTTGCTGGCGATCCCAGCCATGCTCGCCACGGAGGATCAGCAAACAACCGGACTGGCCAGCAACGAATGGTACGTCAATGGCGTAAACGGGAATGACAGCAACGACTGTAAGTCACCCCAGACAGCCTGCAAAACCATCGGGCATGCCATCTCGCTGGCCGCCTCGGGCGGTTCCGTTATTATCGCCGCTGGTACCTACAACGAGAATCTCACGATCGGGTTTAGCTTGAACTTGATTGGTTCCGGTGCCAGCACGACAATTATCGATGGGCAAGCAGCGGGCTCGGTGATCGTAATTTCCAGTTCAGCCCAAGTCACGCTTTCGAACCTCACTATACGGAATGGCCTTGCCCTTTTTGGCGGAGGGATCTACAACAATGCGCGGCTCACCATTAATGCCAGCACGGTCACTGGCAACAACGCGTTCGTCAGAAATTTCGTAGGCTATGGCGGCGGCATCTACAATGGGAGCAACGGCACATTGACGATCAACAACAGCACTGTCAACGCGAATACCGCCGGGCATCGATCGTGCGGTCTGTTTCCCTGCCCCGGCAGTGGCGGCGGCATCGCCAACGTCGGCGAGCTAGTAATCAACAATAGTACCCTCAGCGGCAATTACGCCTATGGTATTCAGGCTTCCTCTTACGGCCGCGGCGGTGGCATTTACAACGGGGGCGGCATGACCATCAGCAATAGCACCCTCGGTGGGAATAGTGGAACCCATGGTGGCGCTGTCTATGGCGGCGGTGGGTTTCAGAACAGCATCGTCGCTAACAATTCAGGGCAGAACTGCTCTAACGCCGTCACCTCTACCGGCTATAACCTGAGCAGCGATAGCACGTGCAATTTCAGCGGCCCTGGCGATTTGAATAACATCGACGCCAAGCTCGGATCTCTCCAGAATAACGGCGGCCCGACACAGACCCAGGCTCTACTCCCTGGTAGCCCGGCAATTGATGCGGGAAACCCAAGTGGCTGCACCGATGGCCAGGGCAATCTGCTGAAGACTGACCAGCGCGGTATGCCGCGTCCCGACAAAGAGGATAAGAGCGGCTGCGACATGGGAGCGTACGAGAGTCAGAGCGATTAGATGAGACGAGAGCGCCCAGCAGTTGCTGAGAATGGCGTCCGGGGGACGTGAGCGCCATTCTCGGCAACTGCCGGTCCCCCTCGCTCATTCGATAGCAGGTCCCTGGACCAGTTACAACGTCTCATATAGCAGGCATGCCAAAAAAACGCTGCGATATGTCTGCTCTCGCCAGCGAGTGCGCGTCGAGTGCCGCGAATCAGGTTCGACCTCCTGTCCCGCACGGCTCAGGCAATTGGCTCGTTCACGAGTCTATTCTCGCATCGAAATCTCCGGTTTCGACAACCGAGCGAGAGGCACCTTTGTTTCCGGGATAACTTCAAGGATCGTCGGCCGTCCGGAAGTTGAGACCTGCGAGCCGGAATCGATGACGACGATACGTGGCGCATGCCTGTTGGCGCAGATGGTCGGCGCCTTTGCTGAGTTCGAGAGTGCGGTGTTGCGGGAACACACGAAGTTGGGCGTTGCCACGCCCCAGGCCGAGGGCTCATCGGCAGAAGACCAAAGCTCACCTGACAGCAGGTCAAGAAATAGTGCGTTCCTCCTGGCAGCGATACGGGCCGCCCTCAAAGTCCACAGGCTGCCACCTGGGCATCTTTCCAGTAGCCGCGAGGTTACAATTGGGATTCAATGACCGAGCAAGTCTCGCCCGCGTCAGGTCTGCATGGCGTCGTAACTGTTCCCGGCGATGAATCCATTTCCCATCGCTACGCTATGCTCGCCTCGATCGCTCAGGGCGACTCCCGAATCTATAACTATTCGAGCGGCGCCGATTGCCATTCGACGCTATCGTGCATGCGAGCGCTCGGAATCCGGCACGAATTTGGCGACGAGGACGGCCACAAGGTCCTGACCATTCACGGCAAAGGCAAAAATCATTTACAGCCGGCGGTGGCACCCCTTGATGCGGGAAACTCTGGCTCGACCATACGGATGCTTTCTGGCATTCTCGCCGGACAACCGTTCACAAGCCAAATCGCCGGGGACGAATCTCTCGTAAAGCGCCCATGCGACGCATTATGCTTCCGCTCGCTGAGATGGGCGCGCACATCGAAGCGACAGACGGTCAGTTTCCGCCTTTGAAGATTCAAGGCTCCCGGCTTCACGGGATCGACTACACTCTCCCCGTCGCCAGCGCCCAGGTCAAAAGCTGTGTTCTGCTAGCCGGTCTCTTCGCTAACGCTTCTCGTAGGCCGAGCATTGAGCGAGTACTAGCACGCCACAACAGGTACTGGCGCCGGTAAGTGAGATACCGTTTTAGTTCCCACCCCGGCGCTCGAGCATTTGCAGCAATGCAGAGTACGTGATAATGTAATGAGTTTCATCGCACATGGATGCTCCCGCAGCTCATTTTTGGTTCGCCCGTGTAGCAGGAAAAGTCATTGGCTGGCTTGCCACCGGCACCGTTCTAGGTTTCTTCTTGGTAGGTTGTCTTTGCAACTTCGCACAACAGGCGACTACCTTATTCCAGTTTAACGAGATTGGTTACGGAGATAGTTATGTCCTTTACGATGTTTTACGTTTCCAGCGGACCGGAGAGATCTATCGCGATTTATCGCTAGCGCCTTACTTGCCCGCTCAGTACAGCCCCTTAATGTACATTATTTACTCGCTACCGGGCCGGTTCTATCGTTTCGTCAACCCCTTTGTAGGACCGCGTTTGGTAGCATTAGCGGCTTTCTTACTCTGCGCCGGGATGGCAGTTGCGATAGGCCACGCCCTAATTCAGGCTAGATACGCTTGGTGGTGGGGTGTAGCCTTGACTGGTTCGATCGGTGTGATGCGGGACTGGGTTTTGCAGGTCCGGGCCGATTTCCTAAGCATCGCGTTTGGCTTGCTCGCTGTTCGTCTGCTGTTAATTGAATCGAGTTGGGCGGTTCTACTGGCTGGCCTCTGTGCCGGTTTGGCGATACAGTTCAAGCTCACTTGCGTTGCCGCAGCAGTAAGTGGCACTTTATGGCTGCTCATTCGACGCCGCTGGCAGCAACTTGGAACATTCGTAATTGCCACCACGCTGACGTCAGTCGGACTGTATCTAGGGCTCTGGGCCTGGCAGCACCGCATGTTCGGAGAGCTTATGGCCATGAGCCCGGGTATCTATGAAGTACGCGGATACTTTAGAGTAGTCCTTAAGGCGATGAGTGAGCCAGTGGTACTACTTGCGGTCACGGCTGTCTCCGCCGTGTTCTCGAATCTTACTTCGCGCTGGGGGTTGCTGACTTTATATATCTCTGTGTCTTTTTCTGTAGCCGCGGTCACTGATTTGCAAGCTGGCGGTAACACGAATTATTTCTACGAGTTTCTGTTCGCGCTTATTCCTGCAGCCGTACTCGGCGGCCACCGCTTGTTGACTGCAGCGAGATCACGTATCGATGTCGGACTTATCGCCACCGCCCTGGTCGCATTTAATTTTCTGCCGGTGTTCATCCGGGACGACGCGAAACCCATTATCGAATCGGTTGTCCGACCGAACAGTGTTAGATCAAAGGATCAGAAGTTTCTGAGGGTGGCGGAAGTGCTTCAAGGTCGACACTTCCTTTCGTTTATACCGCGCCTGGCTTTGTTGGATCCTCAGCCGGCAATAACGGACGGTTTTCTCCTCACTTATCTTCATCGCATCGGCAAGTTCGATCCAAAACCTATCTTGGAAGGCATTGACCAACACAAGTTCGACCTCATAGTGACGGCAACGAGTCCGGGGGAATGGCGAGGCATACCCCATCTGGACCCCGAACTCCGCGCCGCTATTAACGCCTCGTACCAGCCGTACTGCATCTATTCTGAGTACCTGTTCCGCTTGCCACGCAGCCAATCCAGCCACAGCGCTCAAGCGCAGGAGCTCGGGAATCTTGGTTGCCGACCCCTGTCTTGTGGGTTGGGATCTACTTGCCCATCTTGGTAAACGATGCCTTCGCAGATATGAGCGATGCCCACCGGCAACTTGACGGGGAAGCGAGCCAAGCTCCCTTAGCCGTCTCAGTCGTCCTACCGGTAATGGATGAAACGGATTCACTGCGGCAAACCGTAGAGGTCTTATTGGCGGAGAACTCCAACGATATCTCGGAGATCTTAATAGTGGTGTGTGGTAAGACTACGCAGCCCTCAATGGCAGTTGCTGAAGGATTGCGCGCCCGTTGGCCTGACTTGATTAGGGTCCGGAGCCAGCAACGGCCTTTCTTGGGTGGGGCAATGCGCGACGCGTTCGAATGGTCATCCGGTTCACACGTCTTGATGATGGCGTCAGATCTGGAAACAGAACCGCGAAGCGCAAAGGACCTGATCGCCGCCGCGCGACGTAACATCGACATCGTCACAGCAACGCGCTGGTCTTCTCAAGATGGCTTCCAGGGCTACGATCCGCTGAAGTACACGTTAAATTGGATTTTCCAAATTCTGTTGCGACTGCTTTACCGCTCAAAGCTTTCCGATTTTACATTTGGCTTCCGCATCTTTCGTGCGCGCTGGGTTAAGGACGTCCAGTGGACCGAATTGCGCCATCCGTTTTTGCTCGAAACGATTCTGAAGCCGTTGCGACTGGGTGCACAGGTCATGGAGATCCCGACAACTTGGAAGGCTCGCGTTGAAGGAGAATCGCACAATCCGTTTTCTCAGAATTTTGTTTATCTCCGAACAGCGCTGAAGATCCGATTCACGCCGAAAGAAAAGATGTTACGGAATAAGGGCCTTTCTTACTGAAGCACTGAATCTGGCAAAGGCAGCACGTGCGTTCAGCTTAGGACTGGCCAGACTGAAACGAGCAAGGTCGCTCTTCCACGCTACGCGGAGATACTGCTGACACACGAGGTCTGTCGGACGAGGGAAGTCTTCGAAGGCCGTCCGAATTGCCGATTCTCTGCATAGTTGTGCTCCACATCCGCATTCCGCGAACGTACTCGAGCAGGAATTCCGCTTGGCTTTCGCCTAGGCCCGCGAGCCTTTTGATCTGTTCATCCAAAGCGTCAGCGAGTTCAACGTAGGCTGTAGCATAAGATTTCGCCGAAAACTCTGTGCTCCTCAGCATTCTCACGAACTCGTCCGTGAGGAGAACACCCATCCTTTCGTCATCTAAGTCTCTCCAAAGACTCTTCAAGGTTCGTTTTTGTAAGTGGTTCACAATTGGATGGCCGAAGGAAACTATATCGCCGAAGTGCTCGGCTAGCCTGTGGATAATGAAACTCCCCCAGATGTCGTCATAGCGGCCCGCCTGCGGATTCAAAAAGTAAGCTGGCAACAACTCCCGCGCTATAGTTGTCTGTTGAGAGTTAAAGGGCGCCCACGTGCCCGGCGAGAGGGTAAAATTCTCCTCTTGCGTCCACTGAACCGCTTCCAACGGCAGAGTCATACGCACCCAAGCGTCCACGTCCGGATCGCCCAGCCATAAGCCCACATTAGTAACAACTCTTCCGGTTTCGAGTGACTCTGTCACGCTCACGTGCGAATTGCCGCGTTCACTCATCGGGAATCCCCGGTGAAAATAGCGGACATTCGGAGTAGCCGTGAGGAATTGACATGGGTTGAACCACCCCGTCGAGGTCCTGAACGATCGTAATGTCCTCTTCTCACCTACGGCCAGATGATATTTAAGAAGGTCAGGCTCAAGCAGGTAGTTATCATCGTCCACCGTCAATACAGAGCTGACGCCAAGTTCATATGCTCGCACCATGCCAATATTCCGGCGCTGTACGGAGTTATAAGGCAAATACGCGTCGAGCTCCGGGAACCCAGCGAGGTATGACCGCTGCTGAGTGACATCATAATATTCCACGGCGTACTCATATCGCTCTGCTAATCTCTCGCAGTAACTTTTGGCTTCATCGGGAGTTTTCTTGTCGCCGATGATGATGAAAATGACATCTGTGTGATTATGTATCTTGAAGTCCTTGCAGTAATCTTCAAGGAAGTGCGGGACATTGATCGTCGTGGTTACAACCGCGATATTCGGCACCAATTTTCATCTCCTGCTATTCTTTGACAAGCTGCGTCATAAACCTTGCTGAAACCGTCTCTTAGTGACGTAGAGGGCGACCATTTGAATCTCGTGCGAAGAACAGTCATATCGGCGTAGCGATTCTGCACGCCGACTGGCTTGTCCACGAGCGGCCGTATTTCCGGCGAATAACCCCCAATATCTGCGAATGTCCGGGCAACTTCTAAGAAGTTCGTCAGCACACCGGAACCAATGTTCACGCCCGAACCGTCGCCGATCGTTTCTAATGCGCGAAACAAGAAGTCTACGCAGTCGTCAATGTGCACGAAATCGCGCGCTTGCAGCCCGGTCCCCCAAACGATGATCGGATTCTCCTTCCTTGCGGCGCGCTCGGCAATCGCCGGGACGGGATAGACGGGTTCTTGGTCTTCTCCATAGCCGGAAAACGGACGGATGCACGTGACGTGCAAACCGTAAGACTTTGCGGCGATGTGCGCGAGGTACTCGCCGGTTAATTTAGACCACCCGTAGGTCATATCCGGCAACCCAAGGCTCTGGTTGAATTGGATGTAAGACTCCTTCAGAGGGACTGATCCGTCGGTTCCTTGCAGATCAATGGGATAAGCGGCGCTTGAGCTTGGATAGAGAATACGATCCGGCTTCACAACTCGAGCCCAGTGAAACATTTCAGCATCGATCGACAGGTCCGTCGCGACCAAAAGGGGATCGCCATCGATCAAAGCCCGTCCGCCTACGATAGACGCCAAGTGAATGACATCCCCAAACCGGGGAAGGTTTCGGATGAACGGGCTGTTAAGATACTCGGCGAAGAATTTTCGGACGTCGTTCTTCACAAAGTACACGATTCTTCCACCATGCTCAAAAGCGGTACACGTTGATGAAAGCGTGGTGGGCGTGAAGCAGGTCGGCAGCCAAGTGGCCGGATCACGCCCGGTAAACAGGTCATCAACTAACCAAATTGAGTCCGTAAGATGGTTCTTCAGAACGTGCTTGGTCACATGCCTGCCTACAAAGCCACATCCGCCGCTGATCAACATTGGTTTTGTAGGAACCCTCACTTATAAGCCTCTGCAATGAAAAGTGATTCGTCGAAACGGAATCGCGCCCCATTGAAGTCTCGCACAATATTGAATGATGCAGCCCGCATCCTGGCGAATACTCGTGGCCATGTGTACTAGAACTTCGAAAAGATCTTGTGCCAGCACAATTGATGAACTGCGGCGCTGTTAACTGTCCGTAACACTGAGACAGATTCGCTTTGGAGCGCGGTCATGATCGACATTCCCGGGTCCGAATTATCGTGGCAAGTTCAGTCTCAGCACGGACTCGAAATCGTTCACGTTAATCCCACTTGCTTTGATTAGCCGACTCTTGGAAGCATCACCTTGCCATCCTGCCCAAGGACTAGGGTGACAACCTCCTCGATATGGATCCGGTGAATCACAAAACTGATCATCCGTACTAACACATAGGGTTACAGACATCATAAACGCGCCCCCCTGCGAAGTCCGTTGTGCACGCGAGGATTCCGAGCGCCGACAGATGTTCGAGAAAGCGTTTATGGCTCTGGGCCACAACCATGTACTGCAGCGGGCGGCCAGAATGGTTCGCACCCGGCTTGCGCCATCCTTGGCAGGCGATCAAATAGTTCCTCCGGGAAGATCCTTCATGCCGTCCGCGATAACCTCGCCAATGGGCCGATTATCGGCAGCAGAACACGAAGGGATGCCGAGACATCTATACTCCTCCGTTAGGCGCTGCAGCCACCCGTCGATCGTCAGATTTTCATTCGCGGCTTGCGCCTACAACCCAGCGGTTTCCCCAGCAGCGGTTTATCCATCAGACATTGCTCGCACTGTCATTTCCAGCGCCTGGAGCCACTATAGTACTAAATAGCCCTTGCCGAAGTACCAGCTCCTCTTGTTTTCCGATAGAAATCAGTGCAAATAGGATGTATTAACGAGAAGGTACTAAGGAAATTTTGTCACATTGATGAAAAGTTCTGGAATTGGGGAACAATCATTAGCGTTCTTTAGCAACTCACTTGCCAAAGAAAGTTTCCCGGCGCATAAGCCGGTTTAGGCGTCGATTTTTGACCGGCGTCATGGGAAAGTCCCAGTACGGATCAGAAAGGAGCCCGCCCGTGAGAAGAATAGCAGTGTGCCCAAACGGGCCGATTGCAAGACGTCCGAACGCGCGGTTCCTTCCCTGGCTTATTTCAGCCGCGGCCCTATTGGCTATGGCCCTACTAGGCAGGGTCCTCCTCGGCCAGCCGTCTCTCGTCACCCGATTCTGGTATGCGGTAAATGAGTCCGGAAACATCGGTAGTATCTCCGTTTATGACATGGATAATGGGCACACGCTGGTGAAAACGATCCAAACCGTTAGCGGAATTTCAGATCCTAGAGGTGTCGTTGCCAACGCGACGACTGGTAAGCTCTACGTTACTTACTCCCCAGGCCATGTCTTTTGTCTTGATCTTAAAACAGACAAGGTTCTTTGGGACCAAGGGTATTCGCCAAATGTCGATCGATTGGCGATAAGCCCGGATGGCTCTACCTTGTACATCCCCACTAACGAAAATACGGCCGATGCGAACTACATCAGTATCGTCAATGCAGCCGACGGGAGCCTCGTCCGCACCGTAACGGTGGATTACCGTACGCACGACGCCCAGTATCCGTTATCGGGGCCGCTGTTCCAGGAGTGCAAGGCAAGTACGTGCAATTACCTTTATATGATCGATCCGCGATCGTATAACGTCACGAAATTCGGGCCGTTTCGGGGAATCTTGGCTCCCTACGTTGTGAATAGCGACAGCAGTTACGTCGCGGTCACCGAGGTCGATTGGTGGGGGATTCAGATTGGCAATCTGAAGACAGGAAAAATTTATACGGCCGTTCCCCCGAACGCTCCAGCAGAGGGTGAATCGCACGGGATCGGCATGCGGCCCGATGAACAAGAGGTTTGGCAGTCGGGGCCAAACCCAGACCCCCATGAATATGTGTGGAACATAAGCGATCCTAGAAATCCGAAACTGACGCACACGTTGTCCTTACCCTCTACGACGCATTGGATGACTTTTTCGATTGCCGGAGACTATGCCTACATAGCACCCGGGAAACTCAGCAGCGTGCCTACCCAGGTGTATAACACCGCAACCTACAAAGTAGCGGCGACTATCGGTGCCAGCGAAGATATGTTGGAGGTCGACATCGACACGTTCAACCGAGAAGTTACTGCGGTCGGCGATCAGTACGGCATTGGCCGAAGGCGATGAATCCGGCTAATCCTGATATCGATGACAAACCGGCGGCATAGATATACTTTACAGCCGGGCCCGACCCAAAACTCAGAGGCTGTTTGGCTCTGACGAACTGATCAAAGGAGGTGGACACTAATTAGCAACAGCCTTTAGTAAGAGGCGGTGAACACAATGAGGACGAGAGCAAATCCGATCGCTCCCTCCAGTGCGAGTTCACCGCCCTTTACGTGACGGCAACGGACTCTTTCCTAGATGTACCGGGGACTTTCGAGTTCGGTTCGTGTCCATTGTTTGAATGGATTCAGTAAATCAGCCACGCCTGGTTGCTGTTTCCACTCGCAGTCCAAAGCTGCATACCCGTACCAGGCTTCAAACTAAAACCAGAGTCATCTATCACCAAGCCGCTGGCCCTATTGTGGATCACATATCCCGAGCCCGATGCCGTAAGCCACCACAACTGCGCATCGGAGTGGGCCGCAGTAAGTTGCTCAAGTTTGGCGCCATTCGTCTTCGAACCCCCCGGATCGCCCAGATACAATCCACTTGAAGCGTTGCGGATGGTGTAATACCCGCTGCCGTTTGCCACGAAAGCCCATTTCTGATTGGCGCCGCCGTTAGGCGTCGACTCAACAATTTGTGTACCGGATGATGCATCGGGACCGTCCAGCACGAGCGTGCTCAGCTGCCCTGTGATCGTGTACTCTCCATTTGGAAGTGGCCGCACAGGTAAGAGGCCGAACACAACTACGCTGTTTGTGGTGCCCACAAAAAGCTGACCGTTGGCTATTGTGGGTGCAATGAACTTGTCCCCTGCCCCGAAATGGTCGCGGCCTGAAGGGGCTTGTCCGCTGTTGTAGAATTCTGTCCGCAAATCGATAACATCGTAAGCGTGCAGCACCGCCGGGTTTGTATTCTCGACAGCCCAGAGTATGCCGTTCGAGGAGCCCGATGCAGACACGGAAGGCGTCACCCCTGGATACGGGAAGGCATGTATCGTTGCTGATGCTGGCTCCAGCTTCGCGTCGGCAATGCTGAAGGCCTGCAATGCGCCACTAACTGGCCCAAAGTAAACGTGATGGTCAAAATAAGCCGGACTGCTGAAGATCCCTCCAGGCAGTGCGCCTGTCAACTGCTGATAGATTGTCCCGTCCCTGGTCGCGTCGTATCTTCCCATGTTGTCCCGATCGACCATGTAGAGATTCCAATCCTTGCCCGCACCGACAGCGAGATGGCGTATCGTCCCGCGCGCGTCCGTTTCGTCGGGGAGCAGCATGATCCCGCCTGAGCCCAGGTCGATATCGTTGCCCGACTCGCTATCCGAGTTATACATGGTCCAGTAATCGGTCGCATTTAGCTCGCCGTTTTGAACCGTAAGTTTCACGAAAGCGTTGCCGTAATCGCCGGCTTTAGGAAAGCCTTTGCCGTTCAGTGCCGTATCAAACGTGCCATTGGCAACGGCTGCAAAGATATTTCCGTGTGAATCGGCTGCAGGTCCGGCGCCAGAGTTCCAAAGCGCGCCCTCGCGACCGTTTGGAGCGAAATTGAACACGCTGGTCTGCCTCAGGCTCAATCGATCGTAACCGATGATCCAACCGGTGTAGGGATCAATATCACAGTGCGATCCCCAGCTTGTATATACCACTCCGTTTAATAACAGGAGCGCGGCGCGGTCCTTATACTGCTTGGGGTCGAAGATCACTCGGCCATTGCTGCTGTTTTCCCCGCTTCCAGGGTAAGAGGCATTAATCGTAACCGGCCCGCCAAACTCCTCAGCACCCGTGGTAATGTCCAGCGCGTGCAATCGCTGATAATAGTTCCCGCGGCTGTCCTTACTCATCGCTACGACATAGATGGTCCCATGAGAACCGGCGGCCAAATCGATAACCGGAGTCGAAGTGATACCGATTTCGGGAACAACCTGACCGCAGTTTCGCGAGTCGGATGTCATCTCTCCCGTTTTGAGCAAAGAAACGTGCCAGAAAACAGATCCGCTGTTTGCGTCGAAGGCGTAGACGCTGTCGTGTTCCGTCGCCGCAAATACGACGTTGTGCCCACCACGATTGGGCATGCTCAGCCCCGTCACATAAAGCGGCTGGGCATCTACCTTGCCATCGACGAGCACATTTAAGAGCCTGCCGAAAGTCTTTGGATTGACACGAGCCGGGGTCAAGATTGTCTCCGATACATTCTGACCGGTACGGGCGTTGTCATTGTGCCATGTCAGGACATTTGTCTGGCCGAATGCCGCCTCATGGTAACCTGCAGCGGTCAGCATGGCGCAAAACGGGAACAAAACCTTCGAGCAGGACCGAATCATTGTGTCTCCCTTCAAGATGTCCTTTTAAGCGTGCACTTAAGGACTTCAGAGCGTACTACAGGACGAGTTTATAGCGAAGCGGCCTCGCGCCAGTCGCCAACACGAGGCCCGTGAAAACGGATTTCCGCAAAGACCACAGAACGGAATCGTGCCATCATTCGTGGAGTGCACTAGGTTCAGGTGCTCCGACTGCGCTTAGTCCCCCAATAAAATCTGAGTGTCGCCATTTGGTAAATAGCTGGTGAATTGAATCAGCCTCTGCTTCAAATGAGGAGCCTCGGCCGGGTCGACCGCGTAGAAGCTAACCGTATCGTCTGCCACGAAAACAGCGTGCTGTGTCTTCCATTCCGCGACGCGACGCCAGGTTGCAGGCAGCTTTGGGCTCAAAAATCCATTGTAGATTTTTCCCTGGAACCACGAATCGTATACAATTGCAAGTTTCGTGTTTTCGGCCCTTGCAAGCTGATCGATGGCACGCGTGTCAAACTTGCCAGCGCGCTTCAATCGGCATATTTCACGGTTGGCAAGCCCATACAGGTCTAGGCAACGGATGCCGGTAAAGAAGCTGACTGCGCCGATATCATTTGCCGCCAACGAGGTGTCGTTATAGTAAGTCGCGAGAAAACGAGCCATCTGATATTGCTGTCGAAAGAGGCTACGTGTGGCTCCATAATATTGAACCGCCGTTTGGAAGCCGTGGAGAAGCAAAGGAAACAACAACAATATGACAGCGATAGTCCATGGCAGCCACTCCAAAATGTTTGATTTATTAACGAGTTTTGCCCGGATTGGTTGGAATAAGGCCGACAAATCCGCGCAGCCAATGCTCACGACGGACATGGCAAGTAGATAGCCCTCATACCTTCCCAACCCGCCCGTAAGTGCATACTGCAGATGCAGGAACATGGTGATAAACGTAATGCAGATCATTACTTGACCTCGATTCCAAACGGAGACACCACGCGCACTTCGCCACAAGTAGATGGCCACCAGTGCTACCACCGCAGCTACCAGATGAGGCGTCGTAAACAGCTGTAGCAGCGCAGTGTAACCGACCGCGTTCGCCAATGATTTCATCGAAGAAATCTGGGGCATGCGGCCCTTCAATAGCAACGATGTGGGAAGCCAAAACCAACCCTTAGAGACAGAATACAGTCCCAAAATCGCCATCGGCGCTAAAGCTGCAACTAACACCATCGCGGTTTGTAAGAGTCGGCGACGCAACAAGAGGAGGAAAACGATCCCGGCAACCAGAAAGAGAGTCTCGAAACGAACCAGCACCGCGGCAGCGATGGTAATGGTCAGTGTGAACTGCAGCCATGGTTGGGTTCTTGGCTCGGCAATCAACGTCGCACCCCAGAACATCAGGAGTATGGAGAGAAGTACGTGAAGCCCATGTTCCATGCCGCTCGTGGGCAAAACCGGCAAGGGAACGAATAAGTAGAGGGCTGTTACCGTAAGAATCACCGTCAGTCGTGAGGCTCCTGAGCGGAGCAGGATCTCGCAGGCGACATATGCCAAAACCAGTCCGAAAAGGATGTTAAGTACGAGCGGTGCCCACGTCTGTACGCCGGCGCTTGCATAGAACGCCGAAATCAAGAACACCCATAGTGGAGACGATGAACAGGCAGTAAAACCCTCTTGGGTCAAACCGAAAATCCCATGTGCAGCAAGATTCTTTGCGAGCGCCATGTGAATATAAGCGTCGTCAAGAGCGTAAACAAAGGTCCCCGTCTGACGGACATTGATCCACATTAAAAGCGCGCAAAGCAGAATGTAAAGGGGAATCAAGATGACGAGACAAACGTAACGCGACTTCGCCAAGCTCACTTCTGGTTCATCTTTATCGGCCTCCATTTCAGCAGAAATCTGCCGAGAGTTCGGATTCTTAAAGGACATAAATATTTAGCCAAAACAATATCACTATGCAGCATTGTGTCGTGAAGCTTTGAGAATTACGACCAGGCGCCGAGTCAGGGAAAGCTTCCGAGAGCTTGCAGTAACTGTCGAAGGCCTTAGTGGGACACCTCGCCGCCAATGCTATAGAAGGTACCGGGATTGCTTTGGTTGTTAAACTCGGTACTAATCCAGTCCGCGGACCGCGTGACTGAAGAGATTCTGACTTCGTCTATCGTGCCTACAAAACCTTCTTGCGCATATTCGGTGTCGTAGCCGATTCCTAACGGACGGCTGGTTGTGCCTATCGAGATCGAGGCTGAGGCAGTTGCGATCTGAGTTCCATTAGCGTACAAACGCACGTTCGAACCATCATAGGTACCTACGACGTATGTCCAGACGCCGGCAGTTAACGTACCTCCGTTTGTGCCCACTGCGGATTTTGCAGCCCCTGTGCTAAGTTGAAAACTCACTTCCTGCGAGTTTCCGGTACGGTACAAACCATAAACCGTGTAAGGATCGGCGTTATTAGCAACCGCCTTCGCAACAATCCTCGCATAGGAAGTTTGGGTGTTCGCCGCCGGATTGATCCAGGCCGACAGGGTTATGCCAGTTCCGGTGATATCCAAAGAGCTGGCGTCGGGCACGCTGATACCGGCGGAGTTCTGCGCGCCGAATGAGCTCGCCCCATCGATTTCTCCAAGTGTCGCCTTGGCTGAATTGAGGCTGCTGGCATTGTTAGCGTGTGCAGTCGAATCGTTCGCCGTCAGGGTCGTACCGTTCGGCAGGTGCCAGACACCTCCGTAGTTGCTGTCCCAGACCCCGGTCTTGTTTTCCTGGCTGCTGGTGATGCTGGAGTTGCCGTAGAACAGGTAGATCACCGTGTCAGTGGTGTGCGACACCGTGGGAACCTGCACCCAGGCGATGAACTGGCCGGTAGAGCCGTTGTACGACTCGATCTCGTGGTTGAGTTTCTGCGTTCCGGCCGCATCAGAAGTAAAGATGATATCGTAGCCATTGGCATTGGTAACGTGTCCGCCATGGCTCGTAGTCTTGAGCAGCGCATCGGTGCTGTTGAACAGCATGGGGAAGTTAGTCCGATCACTGTTAGGTACTCGCGCATGCGCGATCGTAATAGTACGCGAATAGCTATACTTATTGTTGCTTGTGTTGCTGCTGCTCAGTGCCGCTGCGACCAACGTCACATTGCCCGTGCCAGAACCCATCACCCAAGTCACGGTAAAGGTCTGACTCGCACTGGCAGCCTGATAGGTTAGAGTGTAATTGCGATCGTACAGGCCACTGGTATTCGATGTGGTGTCGGTGAAATCCGGCGCCGAGCCGTCTGACAGATGCGCCGTCAGGCTACCCCCGCTGGACGATCCGCCGACGTGCACTATCAGTGTCCGGTTGGTGGTATCGGCTGGTGCGGTAATGGAAAAACCGTGCCCCGTGCCGCCTATGGACACTCCTTTCCGGTCGTCTGTCATGGCCGCCGTGGGAGTACCATCGTTCCAGTTCATAGGACGCGGGTCGTTCGTGTAGATCGTCGGACTGCCGCCGCCCACTACCGTATACGTGGACACTTGCGCCGTCACGCCCGACTTGCGGTTCAAGCTGCTGTCCCCCCAATGGACCCAGTCGCTCGTGCCTTCCGCGGACAGATTTATTGCGGTCGCAGAATTATCACCACCCCCGACCAATATCCCCTTGCCAACATCCAACGTTACGAAGGCTTGTTTTGATGAAACCCCTGTGCCTTGCCCCGTGATCTTTAACTGATAACTTCCACTCGGAGTCGTGGCGCCGGCCGTCACTGTCAATGTGGAGTTCCCCGAATTGAGCGAACCAGGCGTGAAATTGGCTGTCGCGCCTGTCGGTAATCCAGTGACTCTGAGCGAAACGGAGCCGGTGAACTTTCCTCTTGGAAGAACGGAGACGGTAAACGTCGTTTTTGATCCTTTCGAAACCTGAGCATAAACGGGTGACGGCGACAACGCAAAGCTCGGTGGCAGCAACCCGTATACTGCAACCTGGTTTGAAAACGTCGCCATATAAACCTTCCCGTTGGCCACGGTCGGCGGTACGAATTTTGCGAAATAACCGAAATCGTCTCCCGGAACCTGCCTGCTGTTCCAAAGTTCGGTGGCAACATTCGATGCATCAAAAGCGTGGAGTATTCCGGGCTGCGTCCATCCTTCCGCACTGCCAGAGTACGGCGTATTTGCCCACAGGATTCCGGTACCCGCTGCATCCCCGTTCGCCGAGATCGAAAGAAACCCGCCTGGCATGCAACCGCGCTCGAAATTATTCGGGTCTAGGCACTCCAATGGGCCAGTGGCAGGAGCAAAAACGGCGCTCGTTGAGGTGGGCGTCGTCTGGAAAGAACTGCCGTTGAACAGGAAGGCCATGAGGCGATCTGCTTCGGCCCACAAGTAGATGTGCTGACCGGCCGGGCCATTCCAATAGACTTCGCCAGAATGAATATGGAGGTCATATCCGTTAACCGGTGTTGTGGCCTGAAACTCCTGAACGACCTGATCTTTGCTCGAATTGAACTTGCCCATATTCGTCGTATCCAACAGATATAGGACGCCTTCCTTTCCACCGCCGATCAGATACTTCGTGCCGGGAATGGCCATTGGGCCCGAGGCGCCGAGATCGACATCCTGACTGCTCAGCGACGACTCATTGGACGGCGCGAAGTAGTCCAATAAGCTTAGCCCGGATGCGGTACCGAGCTTGACGAAACTCATGCTGAAGTTCGTCTTCCCGTCAAATGTTCCATTTCCAGACATCAGGTAAATGTTGCCATTCGCGTCGGCAACGGGTCCTTCGCCTGATTGCCAGATGCCTCCTTCAGCGCCGTTTGGCGTATCGCACCAGACGCCGACTTGCTGCAGTGAGGATGCATTGTATGAGAACACCCAGCCATGGTATGGTGCGTCGTCGCTATAGGACGCCGAGGCGACAATAATTAGACCGTGGGTCAAGGCTAGTGCAGGGCGGAGGCGCTGCCTGACGGGATTGTACGTTACCGTTGTCCCTCCGTCTCCAGTCCCTGCAACCGTCGCAGTGATCTTAACTGGCCCGTTAAACTTTTCGGCGCCAGATGTGATATCAATTGCGTGCAGATAATGCTGCTGCTGGTTCGATACGACCGCGACGTTCACAACGTACATGGTGTTCGTAGAAGCATCGATGACGGGCGTCGCAGTAATACCAATCAGCGGGAACATGTTGTACCAGGGCTCGAGAGTATTGGTACAGTTCTCCCATGAGAGATCCGGGACCACGTTTGGGCCACAGTTCACTGGGGTGCCCAGATTTATCTGCCACAGCGGTGAGGCGCCGGGCGTTTCAGCATCAAGCGCATAAATCGTATTGTTCTCGGTAGCCACGTACAGCACGTTGTGCGTCGCCCCCTTGATCGTCACATTGGACATGTAGAGGGGCTGGGCGTAGACCTGTGCGTCGACGGGAATCGTGAATAGCAATCCGAAAAGAGACGGATTTACATTACTTGTGTTTAGCGTCGTCTCATTAAGATTCGCGCCAGTACGGTTATTGTCGTTATGGTGAGTCGGGACGTTTACTTGCGAAAAACACAAAGCGATGCCCACACATGAAAGTATTAGTGCCTTTGGGCACATCCTCCGATTCATTGTCGAATTATAGGGCTAAAAATCTGCGAATCATTACGGATCGCGGCGCGTATGAGTACTGGTACCGTGCGATCATTTTTCAGTCAAAACGAACTCTTTCGGCGGGACTCAACCACGACGTCGAAATAGTTTCATGATAAAATCTCCATTCATTCCGGAAGCAAACTGCGGGGTCGGGGTTTGAGGCGGCAAACCGCGATGAGCTATACACCTGGACCAACTGGAATAGTTACACCGAGGTTACAATTGGGATTCAATGACCGAGCAAGTCTCGCCCGCGTCAGGTCTGCATGGCGTGGTAACTGTTCCCGGCGATAAATCCATTTCCCATCGGTACGCCATGCTCGCCTCGATCGCTCAGGGCGACTCCCGAATCTATAACTATTCCAGCGGGGCCGATTGCCATTCGACGCTATCGTGCATGCGAGCGCTCGGAATCTGGCACGAATTTGGCGACGAGGACGGCCGCAAGGTCCTGACCATTCACGGCAAAGGCAAAAATCATTTAGAGCCGGCGGTGGCACCCCTTGATGCGGGAAACTCTGGCTCGACCATACGGATGCTTGCTGGCATTCTCGCCGGACAACGGTTCACAAGCCAAATCGCCGGGGACGAATCTCTCGCAAAGCGCCCCATGCGCCGTATTATGCTTCCGCTGGCCGAGATGGGTGCGCACATCGAAGCGACGGACGGTCAGTTTCCGCCTTTGAAGATTCAAGGCTCCCAGCTTCACGGGATCGACTACACTCTCCCCGTCGCCAGCGCCCAGGTCAAAAGCTGTGTTCTGCTAGCCGGTCTCTTCGCTAATAGCGAGACGATCGTGCGCGAGCCCATCGCGACTCGCGATCACACCGAAATCGCTCTGCGCGAACTTGGCGCGGACCTGAAAACCGAGCGCAAGGTAATCCGGTTGCAGGCCGGCGCTGAACTGACGGGCAAAACGATTGTCGTTCCCGGTGATATTTCGTCTGCGGCTTTCTTTATAGTCGCCGCTCTCATCCGTCCCGGCTCCGATATCATTCTCACCAACATAGGCCTGAACCCTACGAGAACCGCTCTCCTTGATCTCCTGCGCGGAATGGGAGCTCAGATTAAGCTGTTGCATATCGAACAGGTAAACGGGGAGTTAATTGGAAATCTTCAGGTGAAGGGTTCCCGAATGAGGGGCGGCGTGGTCGAGGGGGCAACTACCGCAGCGGTGATCGATGAAATTCCGGTTCTCGCCGTTCTTGGCGCCCTTAGCGAAGACGGTCTGATTATGCGCGATGCCGAGGAGCTAAGGGTCAAGGAGTCAGATCGCATCGAAACCATCGCCCGCAATCTTAAGCGCATGGGGGCAACCGTGACAACTACTTCGAGCGGATTGGAAATCCCAGGGCGGCAGACACTGCGGGCCGCCGAAATCGATTCCTGCGGCGATCACCGCATAGCGATGGCGTTTTCCGTCGCCGCCCTCGCGGCCAATGAACGATCCGCCATTCTAGGCGCTGAAGCCGCCTCGATCTCATTCCCGGAGTTCTACACTTCACTCCGTTCCCTGACGAACTGATAGCCACATGGAAGAACTCGCTGAAACCGATCTCAGTTACGAAGCACTCGTTCACGATCTGAATAACGTTTTCGAAACCATTACCGAGGCCGCCGAACTGCTGAAGTCAGACCGCCGCTGGAAGCCGCTCTCCGCCACTCTCTGCCGTAGCGTGAACCGCGGCAAACGCCTGGTTGGCGCTTTCCCGGACAGCACACCCAATCTCGCGGCCATTGTTGAGGATGCCATTCAATCCGTAACCGATTACTGCACCGCCGGCCGAAAGCCGCGTATGCGATTCGTGCGGCAGATTCCGCCGGAAGTTCGCCTCCCCGGTTCCACCAAGGATTGGGAGCGCGTTTTCGTAAATCTGTTTCTTAATGCCGCTCAAATTATGCACAAACCCGGCCGGATCGATATTGTTGCCGAACGCGGTCAAGAGGATCTTTCCATCACCATCTCTGATAACGGGCCCGGAATTCCCGCCGAGATTCTGTCTCGCGTCTTTCGCCCGAATGTATCGACCAAAGCCAATGGAAGCAAGCGTTCCGGCTTAGGGCTGCACATCGTCGCATCCATCGTTAAGAAATATTCAGGACGCGTTGTCGCGGCAAACCGCGAAAAGGCGAATGGAGCAGTATTCACCATTTCGCTGCCTGTAACCTGATGCTCTTCCAAAATCTGCGCTGTTTTTCGAGGCTGTACACGTCTATCTCTCTTTGCGAGGTCTCCTCACATAGTGCCCGGTCCGCGATTTCTCTGTATTCACTGCCATTTCTATCAGCCGCCGCGCGAGAACCCATGGCTGGAACAGATTGAGCTGCAGGATTCCGCCTACCCATATCACGACTGGAACGAACGCGTAGCCGCCGAATGCTACGCTCCGAACCTCGCGGCGCGCATCCTCGACGACCAGCAGCGGATCACCCGTATTGTCAACAATTATTCGAAAATCAGTTTCAATTTCGGCCCCACCCTTCTCTCCTGGGCGGCCGAGCATTCCCCCGATATTTATCGCGGATTGATTGACGCGGACCGTCAAAGCCAGAAGCAGTTTTCCGGGCACGGCTCGGCCATGGCGCAGGCGTACAACCATGTGATCATGCCTCTTGCCAACAGCCGCGACAAGAAGACTCAGATCCGCTGGGGCTTCGAAGACTTCGTCAGCCGCTTTGGACGCTTACCGGAAGGCATGTGGCTACCGGAAACCGGGGTTGATCTCGAATCACTCGACCTTATGGCCCAGGCTGGGCTCTCGTTCGCCATCCTCGCTCCGCATCAAGCGAAAGCCATCCGTCCACTCAGCGGTGGCGATTGGCAGGATATGAATGGCTCGAAAATCGATCCGACCCGCGCCTACGTCCTGAAAAGGCCCAGCGGCAACGCTATCAATCTGTTCTTTTACGATGGACCCATTTCGCAGGCGGTCGCTTTCGAGAAGCTGCTCGACAATGGCGAAAAATTCGCCACTCGATTGACCAGTGTCTTTTCAGACAATCGCTCCTGGCCTCAGATGGTTCACATTGCCACGGACGGCGAGACCTACGGCCACCACCACAAGCACGGGGAAATGGCGCTGGCCTATGCGCTCGACTACATCGAATCCAAAAGACTGGCCAAGATCACGAATTACGGCGAGTTTTTGCAGAACAATCCGCCTGCTTGGGAAGTGCAGATTCACGAAAATACTTCATGGAGTTGCATTCACGGGGTCGAGCGTTGGCGGAGCAACTGCGGATGCAATGCCGGCCGCCTCGGTTGGAATCAGGAGTGGCGCAGACCTCTTCGCGACGCGCTCGACTGGTTGCGCGATGCCGTAGCAATCAAATTTGAGCAACTCGGCGCCACGCTGCTACGCGATCCGTGGGCCGCGCGCGATGGCTATATCGCCGTCGTCCTCGATCGCTCCCCCGAAGTGCGCGAACGCTTTGGCCAGGAGCATTTCGTGCGCGATCTAAAGCCGGCCGAGCAGGTTATTGTTTGGAAGCTTATGGAGCTCCAGCGCCACGCCATGCTCATGTACACCAGTTGCGGCTGGTTCTTCGATGAGCTCTCCGGTATCGAGACCGTGCAGGTGATTGAGTATGCCGGACGGGTCGTTCAGCTTGCCGAACAATTATTCGGAGATTCCATCGAAGCGCAATTCCTTGAGCGTCTCGCGGCCGCCAAGAGTAACCTCCCCGAGTACGGAGACGGTGCAAAAATCTACACACGCTACGTCAGGCCCTCTATTGTCGACCTCGAGAAAGTCGGCGCTCATTACTCGATCAGTTCTCTTTTTGCACCGTACGGCGAGCGAACCGATATCTTTTCATACGTCGTCACACGGCTCGACTATCACACGGCCGACGCAGGCCGTCTCCGTATGGCTATGGGACAGGCGCGTTTCACATCGAAGGTCACTCAGGAGTCCGAGGTGTTGGCGTTTTGGGTGGTTCACTTCGGAGATCACAACGTGGCCGGCGGCGTCCAGAAGGCTGCTAGCATGTCCAGTTACCAGGACCTGCTCGATTCAGTCGGTGATTCCTTCGCCCGCGTCGACATCCCCGAAGTAGTTCGTCTCCTCGACCGGCGGTTCGGTGAGCGCACCTATTCGCTACGCTCGCTGTTCCGGGACGAGCAGAGGCGGATTGTCCGCACCATCCTTTCGGCTACCGTCGCCGAAGCCGAAGCTGCCTATCTACAGCTCTACGAGCGTCATGCCGCCCTTATGCGATTTATCACCAGCCTGGGAACTCCCATGCCACGCGAGTTTACCGCCGCTGTCGAGTACGCCATCAACAGCCTCTTGCGCCGCGCGTGTTCGAGTGAGGAATTGGATGCGGACCGTATTCGCGGCCTCCTCCGCGAGGCCCAGGAGAGTAGCGTCAGCATCGATAAAACAACGATAGAGTTTCTCTTGCGAAGAAAGCTCGAGACTCTCGCCAGCCGCTTCGCCGCCGACCCCATT
Organism: Acidobacteriaceae bacterium; assembly: GCA_019244055.1. Classification (GTDB taxonomy): domain Bacteria; phylum Acidobacteriota; class Terriglobia; order Bryobacterales; family Bryobacteraceae; genus Bog-105. The sequence goes on from JAFATG010000101.1 coordinate 40,409, forward strand.
AACATCGACAAACTAAACGATCTCAGAAAAGCTCTGAAAATTGTCCGTCAGATGCCATTCCCGGTGAACATGTGGTCCCCGCAAAACCACGTCTATGCGATTCAAGCCGGCCTCTACCAGCGCACCCGCAAGCGCGCCCAGCGCGGAGACATAAAAGGGCAAACCTGGGTCAATGACTACCTCGCCCTTTGCGAGCTGCTCAGCATTCACGTGCAGTAATGGGCTGGCTGCTTTACTGGGAACCCTCCGCGGCAGAGCCTTGCCGCGATAAGCCAGCAAAATCTCCTGTACGATGGCGGTCATCTGCTATCCTTCCGGTTCAATGCTTTGCGAATCATGCCCCGAATCTCCGCGAGATCCTTCCCGGACAGCTTTTTATCCTCGACCAAATGCACGAGCAAAGGATCCGCCGAGCCGTTGAAGACACGATTCACAAATTCCCTCACCATATCCCGCAGAACTTTTTTGCGGGAACGCGTCGATCGGTACTGGTATGCGCGCTCGCCGTCGGATTTCGTAAGATGCCCCTTCTGCTCGAGAATGTTCATCATCGTCATGACCGTCGTATAGGCTATCTTTCGTTTCGCCCGCAATTTCTCGTACACATCGCGAACCCTAACGCTGTCTGTCTCCCATATCACCTTCATGATTTCGAGTTCTTGATCGGTTAAGGTGCCGCTCTTCGTCCTCACACTAGTTACTTAGTACTTCAAATGATCCGCTGTCAAGCAAATTTGTTTGAAAGCGCCCGGCCGTTGTTGCCACTCAAGGGGCAATTGAAAGCGCTGGTTTGTATGGGCGCGCTGTCTGCGACGATTACAGTCAAGGAACACATGTGAACTACGCCGAATCCGTCCGCTTCCTGTACTCGCTCGGGAACGAGTTGAGAGTCGGTGCGAAGTTTGGACTCGAGCGGATGCGGATGCTTCTGGCCGCCCTGGGACATCCAGAAAGAGGCCAGCGGTTCATTCACGTCGCCGGCACAAACGGCAAAGGTTCCACTTGCGCGATGATTTCTGCCGTCTTGCGAGAAGCAGGCTTCCGCACAGGCCTATACACCTCGCCCCATCTCGTTGAGCCAAACGAGCGCATCCAGATCGACGGGGGTCCGATCAGCCGCACGGATTTCGCCGAAGCCTTCGGAACCGTTCACGCCGCCGCTGAGCGCCTCATTCAAGATGAGCGAATAGATGCCCACCCTTCCTACTTCGAGACAGTTACTGCCATGGCTTTTTTGCTATTTCGGGAGCGTTGCGATATCTCCGTAATCGAAGTCGGTTTAGGAGGACGCCTCGACGCAACAAACGTCATTACGCCCGAGCTCTGCTTGATCACCCCAGTCGCCTATGATCATGAATCCTTTCTCGGCAACACGCTTCAATCCATTGCCGCGGAAAAAGCGGGCATTCTGAAATCCGCCGTTCCCGCGGTTTTGGCGTTGCAGGTAAGTGCCGCGGAAGCCGTGATTCAAAGCCGCGCCGCTGAGCTGGGTTGCCGGCTTATCCGAACCGCCGAAACGAAGATATCGGGCGTGCAAGTCGCAGCGCGCCATTCGTCGTTCTTGCTAGACGGGACCAAATATCGGTGCAACCTCCCCGGCCGTCATCAAATCGAGAACGCCGCCGCCGCCATCCTGGCCTGTGAAGCCCTGAAGATTTCGGTTCCTGCGGTTCAGGCTGGCCTCGAATCGGCCCGCTGGCCCGGACGCCTGGAGTTCGTGGCCAGCAATCCGGATTTTGTCCTCGATGGCGCTCACAATCCGGCGGGTGCAGCAGCACTGTCCGCGTACATTCGCGAATTCTGCGGGGGGCGCCCTGTTTGGTTCGTATACGGCGCAATGCGGGACAAGGCTATCGACGAAGTCACTGCCCAGTTGTTTCCGCTCGCCGATCGTCTCATTCTGACCGCTCCCAAGTACTCGCGTTCCCTCCGCCCTGAAGCCATTCTGGAGGTCACAGCCCATCCTCACGCCACGATCACGGAAACCGTTGCCCAGGCAATTGAGGTCGCTCGAACCGCCCCTGCTGCTGCCACGGTATTCTTCACGGGTTCGCTGTTCTTGGTCGGCGAAGCTCGCGGCCTGCTTTCGTAACATGAGAACGGAATGAAAACGCTGAGAGGGGTCCTGATGGCCGATCCGGCCATCGCTCTAGCCACCATCTTCTTCGGAACGGTGAGCTTGATTGTTTCGTTTTTCGACGGAACGGGCGCCATTCAGATTCGTGTCGCTCGCGCCTGGGCCAGAACCCTTCTCGCGGTCAGCGGCGTTCACGCCCACGTAGACGGCTTGGAGCATGTCGATCCTGCTCGTCCCTATGTATTCATCGCAAATCACTCAAGCTACATGGACACGCCGCTCGCCCTCGCCCATATCCCCGCTCAATTTCGCTTCCTTGCCAAGCGCGGATTGTTCAAGATCCCGTTTCTCGGCACACACCTCAGCCGTGCCGGCCACATTCCGGTTCCTCGCGAAGATCCCCGCGCCTCGGTAAAGACTATGCAGGTCGCCGCGGAAACGATTCAGCGGAAGAAAATTTCCTTGCTGATTTTTCCTGAGGGCGGCCGTTCTCGCGATGGCGTTCTTCGTCCATTCAAAGAGGGAGGCACTTACATTGCTATCCGCGCGGGCGTGTCGGTTGTGCCTCTCGTCATGCTCGGGACACGCGACCTGCTGCCCTACGGCAGCGGTGTCGTTCTCCCAGGATCAGTGACCCTGCGGATTTTGCCGCCGATCGAAACCTCTCAAATGAGCCTGAAAGATCGTGGAACGCTAACCACGCGTATTCGAGAGCTTATTCTGAATGAGTTGGAATCGGCCGGCAAATCCCGACAGGCTGAGCCGGCCGTGAAAATGGAGGCTAGCAGCAGCCCGTCTTCGCCATCACGATCTCGTTGATCTGCACCAACGTCGGGTAATGTCCCGTATAGCAGGCATAGCAGAAGCGATCGTCCATGTCGCTCACAGAGTCGCGCAGCGATTCGAGCGAAAGATAGGCGAGCGAATCCGCCTCTACGTACGCCTCAATGTCCTTGATGCCGTGATTAGCCGCGATCAGCTCTCCTTGCGACGGTGTGTCGACCCCGTAGTAGCAAGGCGAAATCGTGGGCGGGCAGGAGATCCGCAGATGCACTTCACGCGCGCCGGCACTTCGCACCATACGCACAATCTTGCGGCTAGTCGTCCCCCGCACGATCGAATCGTCCACCAGAACAACACGCCGACCCTCGAGCAGATGCCGAACGGGATTTAGCTTGAGCTTGACACCGAAATCGCGAATCGCCTGTGAAGGTTCAATGAAGGTTCGGCCTACATAATGATTGCGGATGAGCGCCTGCCGGTACGGAATTCCAGATTCCGCGGCATAGCCAATCGCCGCTGCCACGCCCGAATCCGGTACCGGAACCACCACATCCGCCTCGACCGGATGTTCACGCGCCAGCAGCCTGCCCATGCGCTCCCGCGATTCGGCCACAGATTTTCCGAAGACGACGGAATCCGGCCGTGAAAAATAAACATGTTCGAACGAGCAGTGCGCGCGGGGTCCCGGAGTCGTGTAGTACTCGCGCGTCATGCCTTCCGGTCCGACAATCACCATCTCCGCCGGTTCGACGTCGCCGATGTACGTGGCCCCGATCAGGTCGAAAGCGCACGTTTCAGAAGCAAACACTGTTGCCGGGCGCTCGCCGGGAACCTCCAGCCGGCCAATCGCTAGCGGTCGGAACCCATGCGGGTCGCGCGCCACAATGATGCGGTCTTCGGCCAGAAACACCAGCGAGAAAGCTCCCTCAATTTGCAGCAGAGCGTCTCGTAACGCGCCGGAAAGCGTTCGTTCGCGCGAGCGAGCCACCAGGTGCAGGACCACTTCCGTGTCACTGGTCGATTGAAAGATCGAACCGTCCTGTTCCAGATCGCGCCGCAGCTCAATCGCGTTCGTCAGATTGCCATTGTGCGCTACCGCGACCTGCCCTTTGCTGCAGGCCACAGATAAGGGTTGGGCATTGCGCAGCACAGTGTCGCCGGCGGTCGAATACCTGGTGTGTCCGATCCCCAGGCTTCCCGGAAGCTCATTCAACACGCCTGGTGTGAAAATCTCGGCCACATGCCCCATCTTGCGGACGCTGTGGATCTTCCGGCCGTCGCTCGATGCGATTCCGGCGCTCTCCTGCCCGCGATGCTGCAACGCGTACAGGCCCAGATAAACGAGGTTCGACGCCTCGGGGTGTCCATAAAGCGCGAAGACTCCGCACTCTTCATGGAGCTTGTCGAACGGGCTTTCCTCTTCCAAGTCAAACATTCGTATTCACCAGGACAGGATCGTGGAGGAGGTGTTCAAGAGAGTCGGCCCAGATCCCGGCAAGCTCAGCTATTCGGCTGTCCACCAGGATCCGTTTCCTGTTACGGATGGTCACCCTCGCTTCGAGTGTAACGCCAATAATCAATGCCTCGATAGTATTTTTTCGAGCAGCAGCCAAAACCCGCTCCGCATTGCCCGTCGAGACCAAAATCCGCGATGGTCCTTCATGAAACAGCAGCAGTTCCGGAGGCAGTTCGGAATCGAGATCAATAGCCGCTCCGATCCCCGCCGGCCCAAACGAACATTCGGCCACCGTCACCGCCAACCCGCCTTCACCCAAGTCATGAGCCGACTCAATCGCTCGTTCACGAACAAGCTCGCGAATCGTCGCCTGCACCCGCCTTTCGTAATCCATATCCAGCGCAGGCGGACGCCCCCAGAGGGAATCGTGAATGACCTTCGCGTATTGTGTTCCGCCCATCTGCTGGGCGTCTGGAGTGCCGAGACCGCCTAATAGGATCACCTCCGCCCCGGGTCGTTTGAAATCCGTTCCAATCGGCAGCGCCGTTTCGAGCGTACCGACAATCCCCACAACTGGCGTCGGGAAGATCGGCGTGCCCAAGGTCTCGTTATACAAGCTGACATTGCCGCCCGTGACCGGAACCTCAAAGAACCTGCAGGCCTCCGCCAGCCCTTCGATGCATTCCACAATCTGCGCCATAATCTCCGGCCGCTCCGGGTTCCCGAAGTTCAGATTGTTGGTAGTGGCGATCGGCAGCGCGCCTACGGTCGCCAGATTACGGCAGCATTCGGCCACAATGAGTTTCGTTCCCTCGCGTGGATCAAGCGCGCAATAGCGGCCATTGCCATCAAGCGACATCGCCACCGAAGTGTTCGTGCCTTTAATTCGCACAATCGCGGCGTCTGATCCCGGTCCAGCGAGCGTGTTTGTACGAACCTGATAGTCGTACTGCTCGTAAATCCATTTCTTCGAACACACATCGCCGCTTGCGAGCAGTTCTTTGAGGTCCCCGGTTAAATCTCGGCTGTGAATCTCGGGTCCGTCGAGGGGCGCCGTTCGCAGCGGCGTTGAATAAGGCCGGTTGTACCGCGGAGCCTCGTCCGCCAGCGCCCGGTTCGGAATCTCAGCGAAGACTTGGCCATGATCCTTCACGCGCAGCATGCCGTCAGCCGTTACCACCCCGATCCGAACGGCATCAAGTCCCCATTTCTCGAAAACCGCCACTACCTCGGATTCCCTGCCGCGCTCCGCTACCAGCAGCATGCGTTCCTGAGATTCCGACAGCATCATTTCGTACGGCGTCATGCCCGGCTCGCGCTGCGGAACATACTGCAAATCGATCTCGACGCCTGTGCCAGCGCGGCTGCCCATCTCGCATGTCGATGAAGTCAGTCCCGCCGCGCCCATATCCTGAATTCCGACGATTGCGCCAGTCTTCATCGCTTCCAGGCACGCTTCGAGCAGCAGCTTCTCCATGAATGGATCGCCAACCTGCACATTGGGCCGCTTCGCCTTGGACTCTTCCGTAAATTCAGCCGAAGCCATCGAAGCGCCATGGATGCCGTCACGTCCAGTCTTCGCGCCGACGTAGATCACCGAATTTCCTACACCGCTGGCCTTGCCGTAGAAAACTTCATCGTGGCGAAATACACCGAGTGCGAATACGTTCACCAACGGATTGCCGGCGTAGCTTTTTTCAAACACGCACTCGCCGCCGACGGTCGGCACGCCGAAACAGTTCCCGTAATGCGCGATGCCCGCCACTACTCCTTCGAGAATCCGCTGATTGCGCTCGCCCGTCTCGACATCGTCCAACTTCCCGAAGCGGAGCGAATCCATAACAGCGATCGGCCGGGCGCCCATCGTGAAGATGTCGCGCAAGATCCCGCCGACACCGGTAGCTGCGCCTTGGAACGGCTCGATGAAGCTCGGATGGTTGTGGGACTCAATTTTGAAGGCGATGGCGAGGCAGTGGCCGATGTCGATAATCCCGGCATTTTCGCCCGGACCCTGGAGCACACGCTCGCTCTCGGTCGGCAGCTTCTTCAGATGCACGCGCGAACTCTTATAGGAGCAGTGCTCGCTCCACATCACGCTGAAGATGCCTAGTTCAGTGAGGGTCGGCTCACGGCCGAGCAGGCTCAGGATCTTGTCGTATTCGGAGGGGGTGAGTTGATGCGCCGCAACAACGTCCGGCGTGATGTTCATGACCGGGATGCGGCAGCTCCCGCGGTCACAAAAGAATTCAGAATAGTCAATCCGTCTGTGTTGCCCATTAGCGGATCAGCTGCCCGCTCGGGATGCGGCATTAGCCCCATCACGTTGCGCTTCTCGTTCAGGATTCCGGCGATGTCTCGCATCGAACCGTTGCAGTCATCCTGATACCGGAGCACAACCCGGTCCTCTGCCTCCAGTTCATCCAGCGTCCTCTCGTCTGCGATATAGCAGCCTTCGCCATGCGCCACCGGCAGCTTGACCGTCTGGCCCTTGCGCGCCCGGTGCGTAAACGGTGAATCCGTTGTTACCACTTCGAGCGGCACTTGCCGGCAAACAAACTTCAAATTTGCGTTGCGAACAAGAGCGCCCGGCAATAATCCAGCCTCTGTCAGTACTTGAAAACCATTGCAGACTCCGAGCACCGGTCCGCCGTCCTTGGCAAACTTCTTCACGGCCTGCATGACTGGAGAAAATTTCGCGATAGCCCCGCACCGCAGATAATCACCGTAACTGAAACCACCGGGAAGGATTACAGCATCTACATCGCCGAGCGACGCCGAATTGTGCCAAATGAACTCAGCCTGCTGCTGTAGGTTCTGCGATACGGCGTACCAAGCATCGTGATCGCAGTTGCTGCCGGGGAAAACTACGATACCGACCTTCATTCGAAGGAATTACCGTTACGCTGCACCACCCGCCGCCGGTGCCGTTTTCTTCCTCGGCGCTCGCCGCTTTTCCGCGGGTGGTTGCCGGTCGCTTTTCTTCAAAGATGGCAGAACGATCGAGGTGACAAATTTCTTCTCGCCATGTTCGTCGAACTTAATGACAATGTAATCATCATTGCAGGAAAGTACCGAGCCGAGCCCAAACTTTCCATGCTCGACTTGGGCTCCCTGGGCGTAGGGCGGTTTGCTGGCCATTATGTGCGGGCTGGATCCTCTATAGGTGATTGTAACAATTTGACTTACTTCCTGTCGATCTCGACCTGCATGGTGTATAGCGGTTTACTCTCCGGCCGGGCGTGTGGGCTTCCCTATAATGAAGGCAGTAACGCATGGAGGATTTGAAGAAAAAGCTGCAAGACGAGGTCGCCGCGCTCGAATACGAACTGCGTAACGAACTCCCTAAAGAGATCCTCAAAGCACGTGCTCACGGCGATTTAAGCGAAAATGCCGAGTATCACGCCGCCAAGGAACGCCAGGCATTTGTGAATGCCCGTCTCGGGCACCTGCAATCCCGGTTGCGCGAATTCTCCATGATCGATTTTTCCAAGATCCCCCGCGACCGTGTCGGTTTGGGTTCGCAGGTGGTCGTCCTGGATCTCAAAAAAGACGAGGAGCTCACCTACAACTTGGTGACCAGTGAAGAGGCCGACGTGGCGAACGGAAAGATTTCAACCAGTTCGCCGATCGGCAAAGGACTGCTCGGGAAGCGGGTCGGCGACACCGTCAAGATATCTATCCCGGACGGCATTCGCGAAATGGAAATCCTGAGTTTGACTACCATTCACGACGCTGCCGGCTCTTAACAGCAATAACTATGACTTACACTCGCGCAATCGGTATTGGAACCAGCAAAATCATCCGATTGGTTGTGCGAATGCTGGCCCTTTCCAAGATAAATCCAAACGTACTTACGTTTCTTGGCCTGGTTATCAACATGGTGGCTGGGGCGTTTCTGGCCATCGGCAGCTTCCGAACCGCCGGGGCGGTCATCATCTTCGCTGGATTATTCGACATGGTCGACGGCCGCGTGGCCCGTGCGACCAACCAGGTGACCCGGTTCGGAGGGTTCTTCGATTCAGTGCTCGACCGCTATTCCGACTTGGCGCTGCTTGTCGGATTACTTGTCTATTACGGAACGATCAATCGACCTTCCTACGTTGTGCTAACGGCGGTGGTGATGACAGCTTCCGTGATGATCAGCTACACGCGAACTCGCGCGGAAAACATCGTCCCCGCCTGCAAAGTCGGTTTTCTCGAACGGCCGGAGCGAATTGTGCTTCTGATCATCGGGGCTCTCTTCGACCGGATGGCGCCTGTGCTATGGGTCATTGCGGTGCTGGGAAACCTGACCGTTATTCACCGCATGATCTTCACCTATCAGGAAGCCAAGCGGCTGGAAGACGCGCAACTCCGCACGCGTTCCGTTGCTGCGCCCCGAAGCAGCTCGCTTCCCTAGCTTCAGAACCCTTCGAGCATCCAAACGTTGCTGTTCATAACGGGGCTGAGGATAGCAAGATAGCGGCCATCCGGGGAAGGGATGCCCCACATGAAACTCTGGGCTGCTGCTTTACGCTCCCATAGCACGCGCGCGTTCCCATCGAGATCGACGTACAGAAGCACGCCCTTTTGAGCCGAAACGGATCCGCAATACATCCCCTTTCCATCAGAAGCCCAGTTAAGGCCTGAGATGTTCGGCCAACCGGTCACGGTAATTTCCCGGTCGGAGCCACCCGCCATGGAAAGTAAGTGAATGTGAATCTCCGGCTCGTAACGCTTGGAAATCGCAAAAATATTTCCATTCGGCGACAGTCCGAACGCGAAGCTAGCGTCGGGATCTTTTTGTATGGTCCGCAGCAACTTGCCTCTGCCTTTCAGCGGGTCGAAGGCCGTAAGCGTCACCTGCTTCGCATCCTGAGTCTCTTCGACAACCAGACAGCTTCCAGATATGCGAGCACACAAAGGCCAACCCCTCATCGTCAGGACAAACCTCGGTGCGCCACCATTGGTCGGAATACGCATCAGGCGAATCGGGGTAGAAGGGCCGGTGTTCTTTGGTATTTCCAAGTAAAGGAACCAAGCGTTGTCCGGGCTGAGGACCGGACCCAACACGTCTTGCGGGCCTGTGATCACGGGCTGAGCTGCATCGTCACTGATTCCTTGCTTGAAAATTCCCGATGTCCCGCTGCGGTTGGAAGCGAACAGTACAGCTTTGCTGTCCGGGGTCCACGCAAAGGGTGTATCGGACGCTTCATCGTTCGTCAGGCGGCGAGAGGAAGCCATGAGCGCCCCGCCTGCTCCGAGTTCACCAATGTAAACCTGGTCCTGAAATGCCGTTTTCTGGAACACCAGACGCTTCCCGTCCGCAGTCGTCTTTAAATTCCAAATCGAGGAGCCCGCCCACTGAGTGAGGCGTTTCGGCTTGCCGTAAGGCTTGGCCGTGTGGTCATTGAGGTTTATTTGCCACAAATTCTCGTCGTTAGATCTAGGAGATTCCTGCCGCGAGTAGACGATCCGGCCATCCGGAAGCCAGCAAAAATCGTCCACGTAAACGTCTGGGCTCGACAGAACCACTGTCCGGTTCGCACCATTAAGATCACAAATTTCGATCGATGACGCGTACCCGTTGGAAGTGCGCTGCCATCGGATGTATGCCAGGCGCTGTCCATCGGGCGACCAGCTCGCGAGCCCAAGTGACTCTTTTTCTCCGAGCGCGAGGACCTTCCGCGGGTTATCTCCGTGGCCATCCATTACCCAGATTTCGTTAGGCCCTCCGGGTCGGGCAGGAGCGAAGGCGATACGCGTGCCATCGGGTGAAACCCCGAACCCGGATGCATCTTCCCGAATCTCGCGCGGAGATTGCCCCAGCATTGAGACGGTCCAGATGCTTCCGAGTCCGCCCGCCTCCGATGTGTTGGTGAGCAATCGCGTGCCATCGGGAAACCAAGAAGCCACGCTCCAGTCCGCTCCCGCAGGAACTCCGGCTGGCTTTGGGATCAGGTGCTCTTCGCCAGTTGAAAGCAGCTTGACGTGAATCCCTGACACGTCGGAGTAAGCAACGTATTGCCCGTCCGGAGAAATCGCCTCGCTTTGGACTGGGTTGTCGCTGGAATTAAATGTGAGGCGCTGCTGTTTCAGCTCCGCAGGCGGCGCGGGAGGGCGATGCAGAAGGAACCACGCGAGCCCTACTGCGATCAGAATTGCGATCAAGCTTCCAAACACGGCTTTATTGTGCCGTTTGATCAGTCCGGCGATTATGGCCGAATCAGAAGTCGATTCTTGCGGCGATTCGCTCGCGGACGTCACTGCCGAAGGCGTTGCCGTTTCCGAATGGCTCGAGCTTGTATCTCGTTTGAGACGCTTTAGATCCGCCCGCATCTCAGACGCATGCTGATACCGCAGGTCGCGGTCCTTCTCTAGCGCCTTAGCGATGATCCGCTCCAGTTCCTGCGGCATGTTGGCGTTAATGTGCCTCAGCGGCAGCGGTCTTTTATTCAAGATCGCGTCGAAGATATTTGCTGTGGTTCCACCCGAAGCCGCGGTCCGGCCTGATGCCATCTCGTAGAGCACTGCGCCGAAGCTGAACAGGTCCGTTCGCGTATCGAGCTCTTCCCCCCTTGCTTGCTCCGGTGACATGTAGGCCACCGTGCCCACGGTTGTGCCAGGGCTGGTGAGGTGGTCGGCATCCATCGTGACGGTCGCCAATGCGGATTCCGAAGTATCGGGCTCGGCACGTTGCACCTGCTGCAGCTTCGCCAGCCCGAAATCGAGAATCTTCGCTTGGCCTCGCGCAGTCACGAAGATATTCGCCGGCTTAATATCGCGATGTATGATGCCCCTGGCGTGCGCGGCATCCAACCCATCCGCAATCTGAATCGCCAGGTCCAATAGCTGATCGATTTTGAGCGGCTTAGTTCCGATGAGATGTTTGAGAGTCTGCCCTTGCAGAAACTCCATAGCGATGAGCGGCTGTCCATCGCATTCATCAATGTCGTAAATCGTGCAGATGTTCGGATGATTGAGGGCGGAGGCCGCTTGCGCTTCCCTCTCAAAACGCTCCAGCGCCTGAGGACGTTTCGCCAACTCCTCAGGAAGGAACTTCAGAGCGACAAAGCGGCGCAGCTTCGTATCTTCGGCCTTGTAGACCACACCCATGCCGCCTCCGCCCAGCTTTTCGAGAATGCGGTAATGCGAGACAGTCTGGCCGAGCACTTTCTAGACATCATAGATCCGCAAGGTAGGCTCCGTGCAACGGAATGTATCGCGAATCATTCTCATCTCCGGAGGTAACAATGCCAGAGAAAAAAACTCTTGAACGAGCAAAAAAAGGATAAAGCCGAAGGGAAAGCGGCTACAACTCAGGCTGGCGAATTCGTGCGCGAGGAGATGGAGCATATTCGAGAGGGTAAGCATGGCGCACGCTCGCCCCAGCAAGCAATCGCCATTGGACTTTCAAAAGCGCGGCGGGCCGGTGTAGATCTTCCTCCACCGCGAAAGGGCACAACGTCCGAAGCTACTCGCAAGCGTGCCGAGCGGGATCTGGAGAAAGGCCAAGGCGGCCAACAGAAGAAACCCTCGGCGAAACGATCCCGCGCAACTCGCGAGGCACTGAAGCGAGAACCTCGATCGGCGGCTTCGAAGTCTGCCCTCTCGAAACAAGCAAAGCAAGCGGCAGCCCGTCGGCGGGTACGCGGAAAAACGACGAGCTGAATTGATGCGAAAAGAACGCATCGAGGGCCGTTGTAAGGTGTTGGCGTTTCGGATATGCTCAGATCCGAGGAACGTCCCATGATCACATTCAGCCGCGCAACACAACTGGTCAAAATGCTCGGAGCACGCCACGCGCGAATTGCGACCGCTATCTGCTTATGCCTCACAGGAAGCGCCGTTCCGCTAAACGCGCAAAATTCGGTTGTGTTTGGGAACGCTGTGATCACTCCCGGGCTGCAGAGCCAGGGCTTCACAATCACAACCAGCGTGAATCAGACCGATACGACTTCGAGCGTGACCTATAATATTACGCCTCCGGACAACTACGTCGTTAACACAGAGACAATCGTCGGGCAGATAGGAATACAATTTCTGGTTCCCGCGGGATCTCAGGCCAGCGGCACGGCGACAATCACGTACACCGGCTGGGCAAATGTCTTAGGTGCCGCGTCGGGAGGCTTCTTCGCGAGTGGAGGGTACAACGGCGGGGCCGGCCCCCAAATGGTGAATTTCTCGACTGCGGCGGGAGCAGGAACCCTGTCTTTTTATATTGCAGGCACGACCATTGGCGGCTCTCAACCTGCTCCGGCTTCCTCGATCACAATCAGTTTAGATATCGGGAATCCTCGTCACGGCAGAAAAGCATATTTGAACGACTACCTCGGAATGGGCAAAACGAATTACGCTATTTGGCGGCCGTCGGAAGGCAACTGGTATCTCGACTTGATCAATCAACCATCTGTCGTTGCCCAGTGGGGCGAACCCGGCGATGTGCCGGCTCCGGGCGATTACGATGGCGACGGAATTACCGATCTGGCGGTTTGGCGTCCTTCCGACCAGGTCTGGTACATAATTCTGAGCGGAAGCGGCCAACCGATAGGTGTCCAGTGGGGGCTGCCGGGCGATATTCCCATCATCGGAGCCGACTACGACGGCGATGGGAGAACAGATCTCGCCATCTGGCGGCCTTCCGACGGTACTTGGTGGGTACAGTTCAGCAGCACTGGAGAAGTTGTTGTCACTCAATGGGGAGTGCCGGGCGATGTTCCACTTGTGGGCGATTTCAACGGCGATGGGAA